>SUWI01000008.1 GCA_015061565.1 Lentisphaerota bacterium | reverse complement strand
GACGACCGTTTCCACTACTGGGCGGACAAGCTCGGCTATCTCACCTGGGCAGAATTTCCGGACTGGGGCTTGAGTTTCTGGCAGCATTTCGGTCCGGCGAACCCGGATTACCAGCGCAGTTTCCGCGATTATCTGGCCGAATGGAGCGCCGTGGTGGAACAGCTCGCCAATCATCCGTCCATCATCGCGTGGACGCCGTTCAACGAAACAAGCTGCATTTACGACAAGGATGAACACTGCCGGATCATCGCCGATGTTTACGACCTGACCCGGCGGCTGGATCCGACCCGTCCGGTCAACGACACCTCCGGCTACACCCATGTCAAAACCGATCTGTGGACCGTTCACCGCTATGCCCAGACAGCCGCCGAGCTGCTGGGATCCATCGATCAGCAGCCGGTTATGATGCTTGATCCGGAACTGGAAATGCCTGCCTGGAACGGTCAGCCTTATATTGTGGACGAATACGGCGGCGTCAGTTTTCTGTCGGAAGGACGGAAACCGTTTTCCGAGATTTCCTGGGGATATAACAAGGACAAGCTGTCCCAGACCGAGACCGAGCAGCGGATCGCCGAACTGACCAGGGCATTGGCGGACCATCCGCGCGTGGCGGGCTACTGCTACACCCAGCTGACCGACATCGAACAGGAGCAGAATGGGATCTACAATTATGACCGGACGGCGAAATTCGATGGATCTGCCATCCGGAAATGTTTTGGTTACAGGCCGTCCTGGAGCCGTTTCTGATCAGCGCTGGAACGTGAGGTTTCCGTAATTGTCGCTGCTGTGCCAGTTGCCGAGCATGGCGACTACCGGAGCAGCGCGGGGATCTTCGGGAACACCCGGCAGGCATTGCCGTAAAAAACCGCTTCCCGGTTTTCCTCCGGGATCAGCCGCCGGATCACTTCGATATAGGAGGGGATATTCACCAGCGGCCAGTCGGAACCGTACATCACTTTCTCCCAGTTGTCCATATACACCAGCCAGGTCCGCAGCAGTTCCAGATGGCCGCGGAAATGGTCCCAGTACCAGTCGGCGGAATTGTTCCCGACATACAGGCCGGACAGGTCCAGATACACATTCGGATTTTTCGCCGCCACCGCGGTCGCATCCACGATCCACGGATTGCCGCAGTGCGCCATCACGAAACGCACCTGCGGGAAACGGCCCGCCAGTTCGTCCACGATCAGCGGATGGGAATATTTCAGCAGTCCGTGATTGCCGGCCAGCTCGCCCGTATGGATCACCACCGGGACATCATACTGCCCTGCCAGATCATAATAGGGATCATGGACCGGATCGGTCAGGGAGACCGTGTGGTAGCCGGGATAGAGTTTCATGCCGACGCATTCCGGGCGGGAGAATGCCGCGGCAAAAAGTTCGAGGGAACGTTTTGTGGTCCGGGGCACGATCTCGCCGCTGTCGAGTCCGGCACACCAGGCGATAAAAGGCGGATACGGCTGCGGCATCGAGGGCATGCGCGGCGTGCAGACTCCTTCGATCCGTTCGCCGCCCATTTCGCCCATGGCGATGCCGAGCACGAGGCCGGTCTTACGGTATACCTCCGCCAGATGCGCGGCGCAGTTCTCATGGCCGGCCTCACGGGCAAGCTCGTCGAAATGATCGCAGCGGGAAAAATGGAAATGTGCGTCTATGATCTTCATGGCTGAATTCTTTCGCTTCTGCTTTTTATCCGGTAATATACCGCACGGACGAAATGATTTCAAATCGGGATCGGAAACGATATTTCGGGGATTTTTCCCGGCACGGTATTGAAAATATCATGAAAAGCTGTATAATACGCATAACATGAATTGAAAACGAAATATTGATCAGGAGACGGCCATGGCGGAATTCCGATACGCTTTATTCTACGATTTTCATACGATGACAACGGTCCCCGATGTGGGAGCCGGATTCAATACGGAGGAATTCACCGACCAGGTAAAATCCTGCGGAGTGGATTTTCTGACCTGGCACGCCCGCTGCAACCAGGGCAACGCCTATTACGACACCAAAGAAGGCGCCCGCCATCCTTCGCTGCAGTTCGACATGATCCGCGAACTCAGCGAGGCCTGCCGCCGCAAAGGGATCAAGTTCAGTGTGTATTTCAACGGCTATTACAGCGACGAAGAACTGATCCATCACCGCGACTGGATGTCCATCGGCATGAAAGGCGAGACTCTGCACGGGGGCGGCGGTCCAGGCGGCTTCAGCGGGCCCTGGGCACGGGCCGTCTGCTATAACTCGCCCTTCCGGGCGCATCTGAAAAAAATGGTGCAGGAACTGCTGGACAATTATCAGGTGGACGGATTCTTCTTCGACTGTCTCTATGCCCCGACATGTGTCTGCGAACACTGCGTGCGGGAGATGAAGGAAAAAGGGATCGACTGCTCCGATCCGGCGGCGGTCCAGGACTTCGGCTATTTCTCGGTCATGCGCATGTGCCGGGAACTGAACGACACGATCCGGAAGGTCAAGCCGGATGCGCTGCTGTTTTTCAACGGCCGGCCGTTCGAAGACATGATCGATATGGAAAGCCATCTGGAATGCGAATGTCTGCCGACCGCGCAATGGGGTTACGAAAGCCTGCCGGTCTTTGCGCATTACATGCGGACCGTGACCCCGCCGGGCAAAGGCATCCTGAACATGACGGGACGTTTCAACAACTGGGGCGATTTCGGCGGACTGCGCACGGCGGAAGGGCTGGAATATGACCTGTTCTACGGCGCGGCCAACGGCATGAGACCGGATATCGGCGGACATTTCCATCCGCGGGGCGATCTCGACCTGCCGGTTTTCGACCGCATCCGCGAAGTCTACCGGAATATGCAGCAGTATGACGAATGGGTCCTGGGCGCGGTCAACGATCCGGAGATCGCGCTGGTCTATCCGCGGGAAAAATACCGGGCGCGGCCGTTCGGGACCGCGGTCGCTTCGGCGGTCCGGATGCTGACCGAACTGAAGATCCAGTTCGATCTGGTGACGGAATTTGCCTCCTGGGACCGCTACAAGCTGCTGATTTTCCCGGATGACGTGATCTTCACCGATGAGACCGTCAAACGGGTGAAAGCCCATCTGAAAAGGGGCGGCAAAGTCCTGGCGAGTTCCAAGTCCGGTCTGGATCCGGCGCAGCAGCGTTTCGCCCTGTCCGAATGGCCGGCGGAATATGTCGGTCCGCTCGAATACGATCCGGTCTATTTCATGCCGGCGGGAAAACTGGCGGCAGACCTGCCTGAAATACCGCTTTCGGTCTATGCCGGCGGCACCGCCGTCAAACCGGCCGGCAAAGCGGAAATGTTTCTGGTCAAACCCTATTTCCGTTTCGGGTGGGACGGAATGCGTTCCAATTACTACGATCCGCCGCAGGGACCCGCGCCCGAACCTTTCGTGGTGCGGAATGAAAATATCATCTATATCAGTGCGGAACTGTTCACCGGCTATGCCAAACGGGCGCCGAAACAGCTCCGTCAGCTGCTCGGCAACTCCATCCAGGCGCTGTGTCCGGATCTGAAACTCCGCGCCCCGAATCTGCCGAGTTTTGCCCGCGCGTTCGTTCAGCGGAAAAAGAACACCGAACTGGTGCATCTGCTGGCCTATTGTCCGGAAGGCCGCGGTCAGGCCGCCGCCGTGGAGGACCGCATCCCGCTGCTGGATACGGACCTGGAACTGCGCACCGACGGACGGACGGTCCGCAGAGTCTATCTGGCGCCGGACCGGAAAGAACTGCCGTTCGAACAGAAGAACGGATATTGCAAGGTCCGGATCCCGCTGGTGATCGGTTACGGACTCGCTGTGTTTGAATATCAGGATTGAAAGATAAGGAAAAAGACTATGACAATGCCGCTGATCGCTGTGCCGGAAGGACTGGAAACCGGAGCATTCCTGCTCGGACACGGAGCCTTGAGATCCGTGCCGGAACTGCTGAAAACTTATTTCCCGGGAAAAGTTCCCTGGATCATTGCCGACGGGAACACCTGGAAAGCCGCGGGTGAAACCGTATACGGGTATCTGAAGGATGCCGGAATGGAACCTGCCGAGCCGTATATGTTCCCGGCCGATCCGCGGCCGCATCCGGATTATGCGATCTCGCAGAAACTGGCGGAAATCATGGCGGACAATGTGGTGCCCGTGGCAGTCGGTTCCGGCGTGATCAACGACCTGGTCAAATGCGCATCGGGGATCAGGAAGGTGCGTTACTGCTGCGTCGCCACAGCCTGCTCGGTGGACGGCTACACATCCAAAGGCGGGGCGATGACGGTGGAAGGCACCAAGAAAACCGTCCCATGTCCCCCGCCGTATGCGATCTGCGCGGATGTGGACGTGCTGGAAAAAGCACCGCCGGAAATGTTCGCTTCCGGCTATGCCGACCTGGCCGCGAAGATCATCGGCGGCGCCGACTGGATCATTGCCGACACGCTCGGCTTCGAACCGATCCGGCAGGACATCTGGCAGCTGATCCAGGTGCCCCTCCGGGACCAGCTGGCCGAGCCCTCCAAAATGGGGCCGGTGTTCAACGGTCTGGCCTCGGCCGGCTACGGCATGCAGATGTATCATGACAGCCGTCCGGCATCCGGTTCCGAACACATGTACAGCCATATCTGGGAAATGGAAGGGCTCACCTGCAACGGCGTGGACGTGTCGCACGGATTCAAGGTGGCGATCGGCACGCTGACTTCCACCCTGCTGCATGAATATGTGATCCGCAATGATTTCGCCGCGGTGGAACCGAAGATGACCAAACCGCTGTCCCAGGCCGAACGTCAGCAGGAGATCGATGCCCTGCTGGTGAAGAAATGCTACGGTCCCGGACCCGGCGAAACCGCAATGCAAAAATACCTCACTCCGGAACAGACGCTCGAACGGCGCAAGCTGATCGGCTCGAAATGGCCCGAACTGCAGCGCCGTCTGAAAGAGCGGATCATTCCGTTCGATGAATTGCGCGCGATGCTGAAGAAGGCGGACTGCCCGGTCACTCCGGCGCAGATCGGCCTTTCCCGCGAACAGTATCTGCATGCGGTCCCGACCGCGCAGCTGATCCGGGTGCGTTATACCGTGCTGGACCTGCTTTATGAATGCGGCCTGCTCGCCGATGCGGTCAAATCGCTGGAAAAGATCTTCTGAAATCAAAACCGCCTGAAACCTTTCGGGGGATCGGAAAGATGAATAAAATAATAGCTGCTTTGCTGGGATGTCTGCTGCTGTGTTCCTGCGCTGTGGATCACGGCTATCACCGCGACGATCCCCGCTCGGCCCGGGTATGGACTCCGACCGAGGTGGCCGAGGACATTGCCGGACGCGATCCGATCGAACCGTTCAACCGCGCGATGTTCGCAACGAACGATGTCCTGATGCACTATCTGGTGCGTCCGGTCTCGTGGATCTACGGATCCATCCTGCCGAAGGAAGTGATCAAGCGCATCGATTACGTGTCGGACAACCTGGCGTTTCCCGGCCGCATGATCAGCTGTTTCTGCCAGCTCAAATTTCTGGGCGGCGGCATAGAATTCGCCCGGTTCATCGTCAATTTCACGGTCGGCATCGTCGGGTTGTTCGATCCCGCCGACTACTGGCTGGGTCTGCCGCCGGGCAATGACAACATGGGCAAGGCATTCGCCTACTGGGGCATCGGTCCGGGCTTCATCCTGGTGCTGCCGCTGAGTCCGCATATCACCTTCCGCGACCATGTCGGCATGCTGTTCGACAAGACGCTCGATTTCAAGCTGATCATTCCATACGCCGGCTGGGTATCGCTGCTGAACGGCGTGGTCAATGCGTATGACGGCTACAACCTGGCCACCGGAACCATGTATGACACTTACAACATGGCGAAACTCGGACTCGTGGCGCTCCGCTATGTCAATGTGCACGATTATCACCGCAACCTGCTGAAGATCGGCCCCATGATGAACGCTTTCGGTCCGCCGGAATGGCTGGACGCCAAAACCTTTCAGATCGATCCGCGCAAAGAGATCGATTTTGCGCTGGACAAACTCGAACGGCAGGACGCCGCCAAAGCCGTCGCGGAGCTCCCGCCGGAGCGTGTGATCCGCATCTCGCCCGAATACCGCCCGCAGTCCGCCGAAGTCGACACCATGAAATTCGCCATGTTCGACATGCTGAATGACAACCGCAGCTGGTGGGTGAAATCGTCCATCTGGAACACGGATTTCTCGACCCAGTGCAGCAAACGTTCGGTCCGCCTGCATCCCGACCGCCCGAAACTGCCGTATCATCTCTGGAAAGCCGAAGACCCGAATGCGCCGCTGGCCATCGTGCTCCCCGGCGTCGGCGGTCACCATAAGGCGGCACAGCTCCGCGCCCTGGCCGAAAATATCTATTCACACGGCTGTTCCGTGGCCGTCACTTCCAGCGTCTACAATCCCGATTTCATCGAAGCGTCCGGAAATTTCCTGCCCGGCAATACCCCTCACGATGCGGAAGTGCTCCGCGGCGCCCTGAAAAAGATCCTGGCCGACATCCGGACCAACACCGAACTGCACCCCAGAGAGGTTACCCTGACCGGTTATTCCATGGGCGGACTCCATACGCTGTTCATCGCCGACCAGGAACGGCGGAAAAACGAACTGAACATCAGCCGCTATCTGGCGCTGAATCCTCCGGCCGACCTGCAATACGCGCTGAAGAAATTCGACAGTTTCTTCGAACGCAGCGCCGAATGGACCAAGGCGGAATTCTTCCGTTACGGCAGCGATGCCCTGGCCAAATTCGTTTACACCGAAACGGTCAACTTCCCGCGGCTGGACAAGATCATGCCTTTCAATCCGAGGTACTGGCTGGCCCTGGACCGCCGGCAGGCCGCGGTGCTGGCCGGATTCTCCTTCCGCTTCACGCTCCGCGATATCCTCCTGGTCAACAAACGCAACGATCCGGACTGGTACCGGCTCCGCACCCCGTATTCCTGGTGGAGCCGCGACGACCTTTACAAGGAGATCGACACCTATTCCGGCATGAAATATGCCGAAAAATGTCTGCTCCCCGAATACCGGAAAACCCATCCGAAGGCGACTTTGGAAGAGCTCAACGCATCCGCCGGGCTGCGGCATATCGAAAAGACTTTGCGCGAAGCTCGGAACATCCGCGTCATCCACAACGCCGACGATCCGCTCCTCTCCAAAGCCGACCGGAAATTCCTGAACGACGCGCTCGGACCGAAGATCGTCTGGTTCGACTGCGGCGGACATCTGGGCAGTCTGCATGTCCTGCAGCATGAAAAACAGGTCCTGTCACATTTTCCAAAACCGGTCCCCCCGCCGAAAGCGCCCGCGGAAAAAGCGAAGAATGAAAAAAAATGAACTTTCCGTGTTTCCAAACTGGAAAAAAATAAAATCTGACGTATAGTACCGCATTGTTTTTGCTTACCCCGTGGTGTAACGGTAGCACAACTGGTTTTGGTCCAGTTAGTTTGGGTTCGAATCCCGACGGGGTAGCCATTCTGGAGAGATAGTCGAACTGGGGATCAGTTTGATTTCTCCTTTTTCGTATTCCGCTCGCTCTATGTTCGCAAGAATCGCCTGCCGGATCGGCAGTTCGTTTTGACTGTCCACCAGATCATGGAGCTGCTGCAATTTGGCCAGCATATCAAGCGCAATCGAATAATAATCCACTCCTAAGGCCAACTCCGATTCCATTTCCGAAATCTTCCGCGTCAATTCCTGTTTCCGAGTTTCCAATTCATTCGATTTCTGATCCATACGTTTCATCAACGGCGGCGAAATCTCCATCGCCATGATCTGATCCACGATCTTCTGCAATTCCTTTTCACATTGCCGCAGGTCCCGCTTCAGCCGATCCAGTTCCGGCTTTTTGTCCGCCAGCGCTTTCTGCTGTTCAGCTTCCAGCAGCGGCCGCGCTTTCCGCAAGAATGATTCCGGGATCTTCAGATTCCTCAGGTAATCCAGCAGACAGGCATCCGCTTTTTCCGCGCTGATCCGGTTTTTGCATTCCGGGCAGACGTAATAATGATATGCGCCGCTTTTGGCCGACAAGGCGTTCATCCGGCGGCCGCACGCGGAACAGAACAGCAAGCCGGACAGCAGGTAGGGATACTGCTGCGCCTTCGGCCGGGTGGCAAACTGTTTCTGCGGCAAGGTCGCCTGGACCCGGTCGAAAAGATCCTGGGAAATCAGCGGCTGGTGTTTTCCTGGAAAGGTCTGGCCATTATAGACGATCTCGCCCAGGTAGATCCGGTTCCGCAGGATGATGAACAGTTTGCTGTTGGAGACGATGCCTTTGTATTTGGTGAGGATCCGCTGGGTGCGGTCGGTCGCGGACGCATACATCTCGAAAATGTCCTTCACGATCGCGGCATTCCGGTCATCGACATACAGCACATTGTCGCCTCTGGCTCCGCGCTTGTAGCCGAAAGGCGGATAACCGGCGGGCCATTCGCCGCGGCGGGCGATCTGCATCATCTTGTTCCGGGTATTCTCGCCGGTCTGCTCCCGTTCGAACTGGTTGAACACCTGCATCATGCCGAGCATGGCGCGACCGGCCGGAGAACTGAAATCCAGATTCTCGGTCGCCGAGGCGAATCCCCTGCCCTGCCGGAACAGTTTGTCGAAGATGTCCGCGCCGTCGCGTAGGGAACGGGTCAGTCTGGAGAGTTTATAGACCAGCAGCGTATCCCATTCGGCGCGGCCGGATTCGAGTTCATCCATGATCCGGGCGAAGCCGGGCCGTTTCAGATCCTTGCCGGAAAAGAATTCGTCGGATTCCTCCCGGACGACCGTGCCGCCGCGGTCGGCGACGAATTTCCGGCAGATTTCCAGCTGCATCGCGATGGACGTTTCGCCCTCGAAGTCCGATCCGCGCGGGCTGACCCGGGCATAGATGGCGTATTTCATTTTTTCGTGTTCCGGGCGATTTCGCAAATCTTCACGATGACGAAGATCGTGATCGTAATTAAGATGGCCAGAATGAAAAATCCGATTGCAGGCAAAGCCGCGCCGCCTTCATTCGCAAAAGATATGATCATCGCCACGATGATGCCAACGATCACCAAGGCAGCGATCACGCCCATTACGACCATAGATTTCGGCGTCTTCTCCGGCGGTTCCAGATTCTCCCCGCAGAAACGGCATTTTTTCGCCACGGCAAGAATCTCCTCACCGCAGGCCGGACACCGTTTTTTCGACGGATCGAATTTAACCACAAATTCCTTGTGACAGGTCTCGCAGAGCAATGTTTTATTCAGATGCTTCTCTGCGACATCATATCCTTGACCACAATGCGGACAAAAAATGTTCATTCCTGCTCCCTCCCTTTTATTTTTGTTTCAGCATCTTTGAGGCTGGCAATGTTCCGGGCATGATAGCATTTTTCCCAGTTACAGCGTTCATGATTACAGGCACATTACCTCTTTCGATACACCCCTGTGCTACCTTGTTTTCAAGGTAACTTTGAAATCTATGCGAGGTATATTCTTCTTGAAGCCACCTCCGGAAAATGGGGAGTGCCCGATCCGGGTATATCCAAGCCCTAATATCTGCGGCAGATTGCGGATAATTTTCCGGGTAAAAATGAGGATGCTTTATTCTTTCCCCATAAATTGAGTTATAATTTTTATCTGTCCAGTATTTACTCCACGCCTGACCAACACTGATGTCAGGAATCGTGTGTTCATTTATGATAATCCCGCCACGTATCAGCTGCACGAGGAAATCCGCCATTTCGCGAAATATGCTGAAATACCCGACCGGAACGCTGGCATTCAGTAAGACACGGCTTTCAAAATTTTTCCAAGATTCAGCCAACCGAATTTCAGGATTGTAACCGACTTGAGAATAAATAAAAGCGCGAAAAGACTGAGTGGCCAGCAAACGGTAATTATTTCTTGCTGTCTCGTTATTCACTTGCTGGGCATCAAAAGCATAATATTCCAGGAAAGACATACAAACTGAATCCGTATATGCATTGGTTTCACCATTTGGTCCTATTGTCTTGGTGAACAGGATGTCTTTATCATAACCATGACGCATCAAGATTTTTTGTATCTGCTGTCCTCTCGGCTTATATTTTTCCTCATGCCAGTTATTGGTCAAGCGAAAAATAACGGAATGCTCCACTCCGCACATCCTTGCCAAACCCCTACCGGTTAAATACGGGGTTCCATCGCTGAGAACCCCCATGACAATACCATCCCGTTCAATTTCCTTAATGGAAAATGGCAATTCTGGCTGAACCATTTCATTCATAACAGCGGTGACCGTCCTTTCTTGTTTTACACATAACTCATTGATTACCAGTAATTATTCAGTGGTGACCGAATGCTTACAGAACTCATGAGGTGGTTTTCCCTTCAGGCAATATTCTCTTCCATAGAAATGGATTGGCGATATTCTTTTGCCTCGGCAAGCATGGTAAATTGAATATCACCTTTGTATTTTTTCACTTCATCCGCAATGCGTTCCAATGAAATCTTGAAAAATTCCTTCCTCGGATTAATCCGATTAACTCGGTTTTTGTCAAAAACTCTATGGAGTGTACTTTCCAATTCCGGAGCATTTTCATGCCAAATCATAGCATGGACATCAAACGGGAACGGAACAGATGCATCGCCCAATTCATCAACTCTTTCCTGCGGTTCGAGCCGCCTGGTCATGCCGATTTTATAGACATTTTCCCCGAATGATCCGACGTTGGAAATAACATAAACGTAACCGGCCTTGGTCTTTTGCGCTTCACTGATTTTCCGTTCTTTTTCCCTGGCTTCTTCCAGTTGCTGCTTCAATATCTCAATCTGCACATTCATCTTATCCAGTTCCTCGCCTTTAGCCCGTTCGGCCATGGCAACAGCTTTTTCAAGCAGTTTTTCATACTTGTCCATCTCTTTTTCATTTTCCTGTTTCGCTCTTTCCATCTCCCTTTCCGCCCGGAGTTCTTCCCGCATAATTTCCTTCAACCGGCGCTGCTCTTCCAATTCGGCCTGTTTTTTCTCCTGCATTTCATGGATCAAACGAATTTCGCTTATTTTTAAATCATAAAATTCCTTGGCCAAAGCGATTCCGTACGGATTGAGTAATTTATTGATCTGTTCGAATGCGCTCAATATCCGGTTTTCAAACTGAACAACATTTTTATAATCGACGCTCTTCATATACAAATCACATTCGGAGTTAAATGCCCTCAGCGAAAGTTTTTTCAGAACTGCGGTCAATTTTTTATCCACAACGGAATAGATCTGATTACACGATCCGTCCTGAATCATCTTTTTCTGGGCATTCCGGTTTTCGCTCAATGCCCGTTCGAATTCGATGGAATGCTGAAAATCGCCATAGTGCGGGGAATAAAAAGCGACTTCCGAAGATGCGTATTCAACCCGCAGAGGAATGACAATAGTTTTCAGCTGATTGATCTCTTCATTTAATTGGCTTATCTGAGCAGATAAATTTTCGAGGATTGTCTGTTTACCATTTACTTCTTCCTGGATATTTTCAGTCATTCTGGCAGCATCATTCCGGGCATTGTGTGAAATTCGTTCTGCTTCCTGTTCAGCAGCAGCATAAATTTCGCTTTCTTTTGCAAGGATTTTTTTGGCCTTTTCATTGTAACCGTGTTCACGCTCAAACTCGCATAACAAGGATTTATATTTTCGGTTTTTGTCATCCAGAAGCACAAACAGCGTCACGGAAAGGATAATAAAAAGAACCAATCCAATAATTAAAAAAATCATTTTGTCTCCGTATTTAGGATTATATTCAGGATTTTGACTTTGGCCTCCGGATCGACATCCGCCCTGATGATTTCGTCCTGAATCTTATGGCGGAAGGTTTCAGCGGAATCTTCAGCAGCGGCGGTCACATGGTTGTGGTGGCCGACGATCGCCGGGCCGTGGCCGGTCGTGGCATTGCCGTTGATCTGGTCCCCGGCATTCAACGTGATCTGAGCATGGGGGAAGAGTTTGAAAAGGGTTTCCACCGTAAGCGCACGAGGAGGTTTCTTTTGATTCTTCAAGGCATTAATATACCCTCTGGATACGGTTGACCGCTTCGCCAGATCCCTTTCCACATTGTCAACCAAAATAGACCGCAATGCGTTAATCACATCCGCCTCAAAATTTTCAATCGTCATAACCACCTCAAGAAGGCGTTCAGAATTCATCATCACAGATATCACTGAATCGAACAATTCCACCTTTGCCATGAAAATAGTTACCAATCGCGATTCCCTTTTGGGAGTAAGCCTTTCCGACGATTACATCCCGGTTGCTTTCCGTCTTAGATAAAACAATCTTCTGTTTAATGTCTGTTGATTTTTTCAGGGCAATATTAGAAATTTCCAGTATTGCTTCCAAAAACATTTCATCGCCATCAAATTCTCCATATCCGGGTTCGGAATTATGCAGAATTCCATATTGCCGAAAAGATTCGAGAAAAATATTTTTCAATCTGACCGGAAGGATTTCCACTTCGTCTACCAGTCCATAACCAAACAAATCAAACAATGCTCCGTAATAGGTCAATGGAATATTTTTTTTCCCACTTTCCCAAGCTTCAATCATTTCTACAGTAACCCGTGGTCCCAGTTTTTTTGCCAATGTTTCTGCAGGCATACGGCATTTTCTACGGCAGATGAATAAATTCTTCCCCGACAGGATTCTTCGATCGCTCATGCTTTCTTTCCTTGTTTGATTTGATTGACTATGTTGAAGACTTTGACTTTTGACTCGGAATCCAAATCTGATGCCATCACGGCCGTAATGATCTCATCGAAAGCCGCGGTGGGATTCATCACTACGCTGCCTCCGAAATTATTGCCGACGGCAGGACCATAATTTGAGGAGGCGTTTCCTGTAATCGTATCGCCGGAATTCAGACTTATCTGTGCATTCGGAAAAAGTTTCAGCAAGGTTTCCACGGAGAGTGCGCGAGGCAGCTTTTTTCCGTTTTTCAACGAATTCAAATAACTGGATGCAACGCCAGACCGTTTGCCCATTTCCCGTTCTGTCATCTCCGACAGGCGCGTCCTGATCGCACCGATAAAGTCTTTCTCGAAATTTTCTACCGTCATAATCACCTCCATTTTGAGTGTAATATATGCGGCAAACAAAAAAAAATCAAAATTTATTTATTTTTAATTTGTATTTTGCTATCTATAACGAGAACCACTAACCAGAATGGAGGTAAAAAAATGAGTGATCGAACTACAACCATCACCATCACGGAAGTCGATGATCGACTGATCAACGACCTCAAAAATGCCATTGGAGAAAAAAATCTGATAACCATCATCCGGTTCTGCATCCGGGAGCAGCACAAAAAAATTTTTGGTGAAAATGCTATCTATGGTGAACAGAAACTCCAAACAGGCAACGGAAACGAAGTAAGGAGGTGACCTATGGGGTCAACAGAAATAAGGAGGGTTCCAATGATCCGCAGATGGGACTTCCTCGCCGCACTGGGGACAGATGCGTTTCAGTCCCCGGAAATCGACGACCTGAACAAGCCGCATGTTTTTGAAACATTCGGGACAGTATTGGACCCCGTTCCGGTCGGTAACCGTGCATTCGTCTTCCTTCTGAATGCCGAGTTCGATTTTCCTTTTGAGAAATTCTTTGGAGCGGTCGGAAAATTCTTTGGCAAGGCGGGCTTTTTCCGCATCCTGCCGGGCTTTTTCCGCGGCAAGGCGTTCGGCTTCCTTGCGCCGGGCACAGGATTCAAGCCGGCGCTTTGCGGCGGCATTCTTGCGCTGACGCTCCTCTTCCCGCAGACGGTCTTTCCGCAGGAAGCAAGCTCTGACCTGGGACGAAATCAGGCGGGCGAAAGCATAAAGACCTTTGCTGAAAAAAACACCTGCGAACCAGCCTATCGTCAAAGCGATGAAAAAGCCGGAAAAAAACGCGGCGCGGGTGGCCGGATCAAGGGCAAAGCCGAGGGCCTCTTCGATGCTTTTCGTATCCATATTCTCCTCATGTTCCTGAAATGTGGATTCTGGGCCGGACTGCTTACCGGAACGATAACGGGAATATACATCTTCTTCCCGAAATTTGCAAGAAGGTTTCTTCGGTAAATGAATACGGAACGGGAAATGTATTGGGCGGAGACGGAGGAAGGCTTTCAGGCTTTCTACGCATGTCTGAAAATGCTGGCCAAAAAGGAATGGGAAAGGAGATATCCGGGTGGAAACTGCAACGGTCCCGATGGCGGACGGCTTGACAGCATCCGGATCAGCCGGGAACGGGCAAAAGAGAAAGGAAAACGGGATGGACGGATTGATTGAAATGCTGTGGACGCTGACGCTGATCGGAATGTTTTTCCTCGTGCCGATCGCAACGCTGGCACTGATCGGAAAAATCTTCGGCATCAAAGAACTCACTGATGCTTTCAAATTTTAACCCCCAACATGGAGAGGACAATGGAACAACCAACCACACCGGCGCCGGTGCAGAACGATCTGCGGGCGGCGCTCGCCAAGAAAGTGCTGACCGTGCAATCGGAACTCGGCACGCTCTACAAGGACGGAATCAATCAGAAACAGGGCTACAGCTTCGTCAGTTATGAACTGGTGAATGCCCGGCTGCGGGAAGTTCTGCCGCGGCTGGGACTGGTCATCATGCCGGCGATCACGCGGGTCCAGGAACGGGACATCACCGGAGCCAACGGCCGGATGACCACGCGGACTCTGATCGAAGGAACGCTGACGCTGGTGGACTGCGACACCGGGTTCAGCATCGCGATCCCCTGCGCCGGAGCGGAAAACGACACGGCGGGAAAAAGTCTTGGCAAGGCTTTTACGGAAATGGTCAAACGCGCGGAAATGAAGCTCTTCCACGTGACCACAATCGAGGAACGCGATCCGGATGCGGAAGGGCTGCCGCTTTACGATCAGAGCCAGCCGCAGACCTGGAACGGGCAGAACGCGCAGGGGCAATATCCGCAGAATTATCAGCAGCAGGGATGGCAATGAAAATTTCGGCACGGAAAACTTTCCGGAACATCTACGATCTGCATAAGGTCGCGGCGGCGCTGATCGAAAAGCTCGATTTCCAGTGCGGCGGCGATTACCGGATCACGGTGGAGCAGATCGGAGCGTCGCGGACGACCGAACAGAACCGGTTCTACTGGGCGATCCTGAACGAGATCGCCGACGAGACCGGGAATTCCTCGGACGATCTGCACGAGACTTTCCGGGCGATGTTCCTCACCGACCGCGGCGCGACGCCGCCGAGAATCCGGAGCACCACGGAGCTGGATGTCCGGGAATTCATCACTTACATCGACAAAATCCTCGCCTACGTCGGCACGGAGATGGGTATCACCGTGCGTCAGACGCGCGAATTCTAACAAGGAGATACAGCATGTATCAGAATCAGTATCAGCAGGGCGGCTACGGACAGCCGCAGAGTCAGAACCAGAACACGTATGTCGGCAGTGCCAAGATCCAGAACGGGCAGTATGGACTGATGGTGTCGGTCAGCCTCAACGCCGAGGACATTGCCAAACTGCAGGCGTCCTTGAACGAAAACGGCTGGGTTACCTTTTCCCTCCGGGAACGTCAGCAGCCGAGTCAGAGCGGCGCCACGCATTACGGCGTGATCCGTCCGCCGATGCCGCCCCAGCAGGGCGCGAACTGGAACGGAGGAAACGGAGGATACGGAGGGAACGGAGGCCGCGGAAATTACGGCCAGGGACAGTATCAGCAGAATTACCGTCAGGCACCTCCGCCGAATCAGGGCTACCGCCAGGCACCGGCTCCGCAAGGGTATCGGACGGCGCCGCAGAATTATCCGCCGGCCGCGCCGCAGTATGACAACGGCGGATTTAATCAGCAGCAGCCGGCGCCGCAGAATTATCCGCCGGCGTCCGCACCGGCTCCGCAGCCGGAACAGCATCGCTACACTCCGGCCGACGCCCAGCCGCCCGC
Organism: Lentisphaerota bacterium; assembly: GCA_015061565.1. Taxonomy (GTDB): domain Bacteria; phylum Verrucomicrobiota; class Lentisphaeria; order Victivallales; family UBA1829; genus SIG94. The sequence continues at coordinate 36,015 of SUWI01000008.1, read as the reverse complement.
GGCCGATGCACAGCCGCCGGTCGATGATCTCGTCAACGGCATGCCCATGTGAGGACGCGCCTTCGGCGCTGCAGTGAACAGTAATCAGTAATCAGAAACCAAGGAGACCAAAAATGAGCACGAACACTGAATTTTACAGCAAGATGCTGAACAGCTTTATCGAACTGATGGACACCAACGGAGCCTGCGACACGATCCTGCGGGTGCTGACCGCCAACTGCAAACGGAACGCCCAGAAAGAAAACGGGCAGCAGCAGACGGTCATGACGGTCAAACCGGCTTTCCGGATCGAATATGATGCACAGGGCAACATCACGATCCGGACCAAACTCGATGTGCAGGAAATCGAAACCAACCACTTCGAAGTGGAAGTGAAATTCAATCCGGGCCTGGCCATGCAGCCGGATCTGGGACTGGATGCGCCGGCGGATCAGAAAATCACCGAGGAAAGTTTCTACGACCGGGTCTGCGGACTGGATCTCCGCGAAGCCGATCTGAACATGTATTTCGCCCAGATGCCGGTCAAAGATTTCGAGCACTGGCTGGCGGAAGGGAACAACCGCCAGCTGGCGGCAAAAATCCTGACTGACGACCGTACCCGGGATGACTTCCGCGAACTGGTAACCTCGACGCTGGAAGCGCTGGAGGATGCCGACGAGGACACGGCGGAAGAATAACGGCAAACCGGGGCGGGGCCCGCGAACACACGGACGAACACGGACGAACACGGACCGACACGGACGAACGCGGGAACCGCCCAGAATGGAGATTTCAAATGGCAGAAAGATTATTCAGGAGTTGTCTTACCAGCCGGAGGGTGAACGGAGTTTCCCTCCAGGCGGAAGTATGCTTCTACCGGATGATCCAGGCCGCCGACGATTACGGCATTCTGCCCGCGGATGAATATCTGCTCAAAGCGACACTTTTCCCGATCCGGAATATCCGAACTGCCGACATTGCCCGCTGGTTCGCCGAGTGCGAACAGGCCGGATTGATCGCCAGCTACGACGGAGCCGACGGACACCGTTACGCCTCCATCAGGAATTTCGATCAGAAGCTGTCATTCAAGCGCCATAAATATCCGGCGCCGCCATACGAACTTTTCCCGGACAAGACGGAGAATTCTTCTTTATCTCTTTCTTCTTCCGAGAATATTTCAACTTCATCTTCTTCCCCCTATAGTCCCCCCTCATCGGGCGATCCGAACGGCGGACGGCCGGGGAGCATCGCACACAAACTCTACGAGGCGTATCCCAAAAAATACGGGATGCTCGAAGGGATGAAGGCGGCATTGGAGACGATCGACACTCTCCACTCGCAGGGAAAAACCTACGAAGAGATCGAGGCGATACTGCTGTCGGCGGTCCGGCGCTATGCGGAAGCAACGGCAAGCTGGAACTGGAGGCGGAAGAAATTCATCTGGAGCATGAGGACGTTTTTCGCGGCCGGGCATTGGGCTGACGATCCTGAATGCTGGCGGGACGATGACGCCCAGTCCGGGCCGAGCAGCCCGGGTACCGCTGATCCATACGTCACGCTGGCGGACGGAACGAAAGTCCGGAGGAGTGTCCTGTGAAAACGTTCCGTGATTTCGGCATCGACCTGCCGATGAATTTTTCCGGCGACCGGAAAGTTCTCTGTCCCAAGTGCAGCCATCTTCGCAAGAAGAAGAACGAACCCTGTCTTTCCGTGAACGGGGACAAGGGGACCTGGAACTGTCACAACTGCGGCTGGACCGGATCGCTGCACGAGAAAAGCGATTTCCAGCCGGAGCGGAAAGTCTACCGGCGACCCGATCCGGGAACGGCGGGAAGCGATCTCAGCAATCTGATCGTGAAGTATTTCGCCGGGCGCGGCATCGGTCTGTCCACGCTGGTCAAGGCTCGGGTGTATTCGACAGTCCATTATCTGGCGGGAACGGGACAGCCGACCTTGTGCATGGCTTTCCCGTATTACCGGAACGGAGAACTGCTGAACGTCAAATACCGCGACGCCCGGAAAAACATGACCCAGGAGAAGGATCCGGAGCCGTGTTTGTGGAACATCGACGCTGCGGCCGGAGCCAAAACGATCTGCATCACGGAGGGCGAAATCGACGCGCTCAGCCTGATTGAGTGCGGTTACACCGCGGCGGTCAGCGTGGACAAGGGAGCGCCGAACGCGAAGGATGCGGACGCGGGCAAAAAGCTCGAATGCGTGGCGAACTGCCGGGAAATCCTCGACGGTTCGGAAAGCATCATCCTCGTCACGGACAAGGATGAGCCCGGATTGCGGCTGGAAAAGGAACTGGTCGCGATGCTCGGACCGCAGAAATGCCGGAGGACGACCTATCCGAGCGACTGCAAGGACATCAACGACGTGCTGATGAAATACGGTCCGGAGGGTGTGATGCGGGTAATCGACAATGCGGAACCCTATCCGGTGCCGGGCATCCACCGTTTTGCGGAATACACCGCGGCGGTGGAATCGCTTTACCGGAACGGGATCATGCGGGGATTGTCGACCGGCTGGAAGATGCTCGACCAGATTTTCAGCTTGAAAAAAGGAACGCTGAACATCATCACGGGGTTGCCGTCTTCCGGCAAAAGCGAGTTCATCCACGCGCTGGCGGTCAATGCGGCAAAAAATCTGTCGTGGCGCTGGGCGATCTTCTCCCCGGAGATGATGCCGCCCGAATCGCTGGTCCAGAACCTCGCCGAAAAAATCGCGGTCCGGAGCTTTTTCGGACCGAACCGGATGCCGGCGGAAGAAATGCGCCGGGCAGTCGCGGCAGTGAACGAGATATTCTATCTGATCGCTCCGGACAGCGGCGGCGCCATGACATTAACGGAGATCCTCGAAGCGTTCGAGGTCTGCGTGATCCGCTATCAGGTTTCGGGCGTCATAATCGACCCGTGGAACTGGGTGGAGAGCGCCCTGCCGCCCGGGGAGAACTTCACGGTCCACATCGGCAAGATGCTGCAGCAGTGTCTTGCCTTCGCCAGGACGCACAAAGTCTGGTTTGCGATTCTGGCACATCCCCGGAAACCGGAAAAGGACAAGCGGACCGGAAAATATCCGGTCATCACGCTGAACGACATTTCCGGTTCGCAGGAGTTCGCCAACAAAGCCGACTACGGGATCAGTCTCTACCGGGACCAGTCCAGCGGATCGGGAAACATCACGCAGGTCCACATCCTCAAATCCAAAAACAAGTATGTGGCCACGATGAACACTTTCTGCGAGATGCGCTGGGACCGATCCAGCGGGACCTATACGGACATCGATCCGGAGCAGGAACACCGGTATGGGAACGGAGACCGGGATCCGCCGGAAGCTGCGCCGCCGCGAGCTTACAAGGATTGAAGTCACAAGTCGCAAGTCACAAGTCACAAGATTGAAGACTTGAAAATTTGAAGACTTGAGGTGAAAAATTGAATGGAGGAATTTTACATGGAGGACAAAAAAAAGGCTGTTTATGCGGTCGACGGTTTCAGGTTCGACAGCCGGGATGAATTGGATTTTTACTGTTTCATCGCCGAGGCCGCGGAAAGCGGGATGATCTCCGCATGGAGCTATCATCCGCAGACGATCGAGCTGGCTCCGAAGGTCACCTACACCGAAGAGATCCGGCTGAAAACCAAAAGCAAAACCGTGGAACATGTTCTGCTGAACGGGTGCAGCTACACACCCGATTTCACGATTCTGCTGACCGGGCCGCGCAGCTGGATGCTGCGGCCGAATTTCCGAACCGACAAGGATCTGATCTGGATCGACGTCAAAGGCTCGTTCAGCATCCACAACGACGACGTCAAATTTTCCCTGCTGCAGAAATGGCTTTACCAGCGGAAGAAAATCTACGTCCACAAGATCATCGTGCGGAAATTTTTCGAGGCGGTATTCGTTCCGAAACGGGCAGCCTGGAACCACAACGGGACAAGGCGGGCAGCTTATGCCCACTGCCGGATGCGTCAGGATTTTCTGGCCGAAAAACGCGGCTTGAATTTTTAACGGACAAGGAGTCACAATGGCAAGGTATTATTCGAACCACCAGATGAACGGAATGCTGGACAGATTGTATCAGAACAAACATTTCGTCGAAATGCAGCTGGAATTTGCGAAAAAGGTGCTGAAAAGCATCGCGGAAGGTGATGCGGACAACGCAGGAACGAATCCGCAGACTGAAATCGGATTATTGGGTGAAAACGCGGAAACCGATGCCGCGGGACGAATGATCGAACCCGCCCGCATGACGCGGGAGGAAATGATCGAGGCCGCGAAAACCGCGCTGGCCGAACTGAACACGAGAAAGGAATGGTAAAAATGGTCCATCGTCTGCAGTTGATATTGAGATCGGTTGCAACCGAGTTGGAAGAGCAGCTGATCACTTCAGTGAACGCGTCATTCAAGCCGGGTATGCGGGTTGTGTATTCCTGGAAAGGAAAAGTCGTCTCCGGAACCATTGTCCGGGGTCCGGATTCCAGCATGATAGACCACACGGTGGTGACGGTTGATAACATCGCCTGTTATCTGCGGGTGAAAAGCGACTGCTCCGGAAAAATTTACCCTGTTCGACATCAAAAAATCAGAATCGAGGAGAATCAAGGGAAATGAACACAACTGAATTGATTGAACGACTCAAGGAAGCCAGGGAAGACTTCGAGTTTTACCCGACGACGCGCGAAATGATCCGGATGATCTGGGACCACCGCCGGCATAAATGGGAAGATGGAAGTCCCCGCATCGATGACTTCGGCACGGTGTTGGACATCGGATGCGGCACCTGCAATTTCCGGAAGTGGGTGCAGGAGTTCAACGCCGAGATCGCCAAAGAGCCGGACGGCGGCCACCATACCGTCGACATGCACCACTACTACGTCATGGAGAAAAGCCGCATCCTGCTGGACCAGCTCGATCCGGACATCGTGGTCCTCGGCACCGACTTCAACGAGGCGACTCTGATCGACAAACCGGTGGACATCATTTTCTGCAATCCGCCCTACCGTGAATACGAAAACTGGGCGGCGCGGATCATCACCGAAAGCGTTTGCAAGGAAATCTACCTCATTATTCCCAGACGTTGGAAAGAGAGCGAACGGATCAAGCACGCACTGGAAACCGTCAAGATCCCGTTCGACCATGAAACGCTTGTCCCGGATGAGGATCGTGCGATCAAGGTGATCGGCAGCGCGGACTTTCTGGATGCGGAACGCGCCGCGCGGGCGAAAGTCGACATTCTCTGGATCAGCAAGGAATTCACGCCGAAGGATTCCGGATTCGACAGCTTTTTCGATGAAGTGTTCAAGATGCCGGACACCTCGGACAGCAAGTATAACTGGGATTATGAGGAACGCAGCAGAGAAGCCGAAGCGCTCAAGGCGGAACTGCTCACCGGCAGGAACAAAATCGAGATCCTGTGCCGCGGCTACGAAGAAAAGCAGAAACAGCTCTTCGAACACTTCAAGACGATCTGCGGTCTGGACGCCGGAGTGTTGAAAGCGATCGGGGTGCATAAAGATGCGGTCAAATCGGCGCTGAAAAAGAATTTCGAGGGGCTGAAAAATCTCTACTGGAAAGCCGCATTCGACTGTCTGGAAGAGATCACCTCACGGCTCACCTCGCAATCGCGCACGGATCTGCTGAACCGCTTCACGCTGTTGAAGACGGTCGACTTCACGCCGTCGAACATCTACGCGCTGATCATCTGGGTAATCAAAAATGCGAACCGCTACACCGAACAGCAGATGATCGACTTCTTCATGGCGCTGTCCTCGAAAGAGAACGTCCGGAACTACGTTTCCAATAAACGCGCTTTCGAGGAAGACCACTGGCGGTATCAGCGGTCCGGCGAGCTGAAATTCAGTCACTACACGCTCGATTACCGGATCGTTTGCACCAGTTACGCTCTGTCCGGCGATGACGGCTATGGATATTCATTCCATGAAAAATGCCGCAAAAAGATCGCCGATGTTTGCACCGTGGCGAATAATCTCGGCTTCCATGCCGACCTGATCGACCTGCCGGACGCCTACGGCGAGCGCGGCGATGTCAGGACCACGATCAAAGGGAAACCGGCAACCCTCTTCGAGTTCCGCTTCTACCAGAACCGCAACGTCCACATCAAATTCAACATGGAATTCATGAAGGCGCTGAACGTCGCGGTTGCGCGGAAACTCGGATGGATCCGCAAAGCGGAAGACATCGCCAATGAATTTACCCCTGAAATGGCGCAGGGCGCGGAGCGTTACTTCGACGCCTTCAAAGGTCTTTCGCTGGAGTCCGGGACCCGTCTGCTGCTTCCGGAAAACGATCAACACAAAGGAGAATGAAATCATGATCAAAAGAATCAAAGACATCGTTGCAAACGCAAAATACCTTACCCTGACCATCGCCGATCAGGGCGATCAGGTCCAGATCACCGCGACCGTCCGGCCGAAGGACGGCGCCGATCCGGCGAAGCCGATCCAGGTCAAAGCCGACTGGCAGATCGCAGACGCCCTGCTGATCGAGGCGCTCCACAAACCGCCGAAGCCAGGAAAGACCGAAGTCAAGAAGCCGGAGAAGAAGGAAGAAGCGGACAGCGGAGATCTGTTCGCCGCAGCGGAAACCGCTCCGCAGACCGAAACGAACGAAGCGAAGGAGGAGAATGACCATGAGTAAAAAAGAGAACACTGTCACCACCCTGGAACGGGTATTCCAATATGGAGCCATGAAGCTGGATGATCCGGGAGCGCAGTTCAGCCCGGCCGATGTGCGCGATTATTACGCCCCGCACTTCCCGAAGCTGACCGGCGCGGCCATCAAAGGTCCGAAGGTGGAGGGCAATAAGGAGATTTGGGAATTCCAGGCGCAGACCGGGACGAAAGGATGAACATGAAATGCAAAAAATCACGCAAAGAAAAACCGCAGCCGGCCGTTCCGGCCAAACTCACCGCCAAAGAAATCCGCGACTGGGAGAAAACCTCCGAAAAACTGTCCGACGCGCTGAAACTGCTCGAAAATTATCCGGTTCCTTACCCACCGGAATGCTTGCCGGCGCTCATCTTCTGACCGTGCCGACACTCGCAGAAAAAGCGGGATCGATAACCAGCCAGACGGACGAGGTCTGCAAGCAGCTCGCTGTCGTGCTGGGATACCGGAAAGAAGCGGTCGATCAGCTCGGCGGTATCGAATACCTGATGGAGGATTACCTGGAAAAGCGGGGAATCCTCCGCGATGATGAACCGCTGACCTATTGCCTGAGTGTGGACAGCTACGAACGGGTTACCGAATATTTCTATGGTGACGAAGAAATCAACATTCCAGAGGACCAGAAAGACCATTACATCGGGCTGTTCTTTGTGTCCAATACGTTCACGGAAGATCTCGGCGGCGATCTGGAAGAGATCGAGCACGAACATCCCGGACTCGGTGCGTGGCTGCTCGACCGGTTCGACATCTCGCCATGCAATATCCTGACCCCGGCGAAAATCTTAGATCAAGCGGATTTCCTGCTCAACTGGGGTACCATGGATGAAGACGGTTATGTCGGCGATGAAGAAGCGATCACCAAGGAAAAGTTCGAGGAGTATTTCCCGGACTGGGCATACAAGCGGTTCAACGATCCGCCGCCGGATTTTTCACGCTGGACGCAGCTTACCGAGCTGCACAAACGCGAGATGGAATATTTTTCTGTCGAATCGAATTTTCCGCACCGGCGGCATGACCGCGAACTGATCATGCCGGAAGGGACGGATATGTTTTCCGGCGTGATCGGCTGGACGAAGGGCAGGAACGAGATCGAACGCGACATCGGCTATCGCGTCTGCAACGATCTGTATCATGACATGATGTATGGCAACGGCGCGAATCCCGGCTGCATGCAGTTCGAATTCGTCATGAACAGACAGAATGCGGGCCGCAATATCCTGATCGCCGACCTCCTGGACAAATTCATCCGGTATCTGGTTGCGCTCGGCAGCGTGATCAGCGACATCGGACAAGGAGATTTCAGATGAATATCAGTGACAGTTATTCCGAAATGAACCTTATCGCCCAACGTGCTCTGATCGTCTATTCCAGCCCGGGGCACACACTCTGCACCCTGAACGAGATCGACGACAATGTGATCCTTCCGGGGGTGCCGGTGGATGCGTCGAAACTCGCCGGACTGTTCAAGGCGATCGGCCGGGGGGAGCAGCCGAAAGACGGCACGATGGTCTGGCAGTCGGAGAATATCCTCGCCCGCGGTCCGAACGCGGTGCTGTGGTATGTGCCGCCGGCCATGCGCGAGATCTATTTCTCCTGCAGCAACAAGCAGCTGATGAAGTGCAGCGGCAAAAAATTCCCGTACCCGGGATTGGTTTTCCTGGCGCGCGGGAAATCGCTTTACGCCTTTGCCGTCAAAACGCGGCCGAACCGGAAAACACAACTTTACCGGGCGCCATTCTGGAACATCAACGGCGCCAGCGGCTGGGTGTGCATGCCGTATTCCAGCATACGGGGGAAGCAGGAGATCATTACGGAAGAATTCGAACGGATCTTTTTCACGTCGGCATTCAGCCATCCGGGCGGTAACAGTCCCTGCTGCAAAACGCGGTTTGAAAGACTGGTCCCCGCGCTGATCCGGAACGAGGCGAAGAAGTTTCCCGCCGATGAATTGATCCCGAACGATAAAACCATTCAAGACTTGATGGAGGAGAAAAATCCATGAAACATTACAGCAAGATCCCGATGAATGGACAGACAACTGTCGTGCTGACCGGATGCGGCGGCACCGGCAGCCAGATGCTGGTCATGCTGGCGCGGCTTGATACGGCATTGCGCGGTCTCGGAGGCGAAGGTCTGAAAGTGGATTGTTTCGATCCGGATAAGGTCACCGAAGCGAATGCCGGGCGTCAGTCTTTCTACGACAGCGATATCGGCCGGAACAAGGCCGAGGTGCTGGTCCAGCGCCTGAAACTGTGTTTTCCCGGATTCGAGGCACAAGCGCATCCGTCCAACTATGAAAGGCTTTCCGATTTCGGAATCCTGATCTCCTGCGTGGATTCGCGGAAATCGCGGCGGGAGATCTGTGCTTCCCGGACTTCACACACATTGTATCACATCGACTGCGGAAACGGCGCCGATTACGGACAGGTGATCCTCGGCAACGGCAGCAGGGAAATGCCATGGCCGGAAAAGGTCGCGCCGGAATTGATCGCGGACGGTCCGGAGGACGATGCCCCCAGCTGCTCGATGGCCGAAGCGCTCGAAAAACAGGAGCTTTTCGTGAATGACTATGCCGCGCGGATCGCCGGGACGCTGCTGTGGAATCTGTTCCGGCACGGTTACACGGAGATCCGCGGCGCGTATTTCAACCTGAATCCGGTCATGGTCAACCCGATCAAGATCGAAGACACGCCGGATAAAAAGAAATCGAAAGGAAGAAAAAAATGACTGATTTTGAAAAACTGGTGTTGGAACTGCGGACCACACAGAAAAACTTTTTCCGCTATCGCGATCCGGCGGATCTCCGGAAAAGCAAGGAGCTCGAACGTAAGGTCGATGCCTGGCTCGAACGCAAAAAACAACAGGAGCAGGATCCCACCCCTGACCTGTTCAGGTGATACGAAATGAGTAAGAACGAAGAACCGAAAAGATGCGCCGAGTGCTCGTATTTCCAGAAAGGAAGCAAAGACAACCCTCTCTGCATGAGATTCTGGGATATTGTGGACAATAAACCGCTGGAATGCTTCCGGATACGAGGTTACTACGGAATGAAATGCGGAAAATTCAATGAGAAAGAAGATGAAGCGAAATGAAGACGATCAAAGTTTTGTCCGTCCGGCAGCCGTGGGCTTGGCTGATCGTTTCCGGATTCAAGAACATCGAGAACCGGACGTGGAAGACGGATTACCGCGGCGAACTGTTCATCCACGCCTCACAAGGTTTCGACTGGACTGCGCTCGAATGGCTCGAACAGTTCTGGGAATACCAGACGCTGGTCTGCCGGCATTTCGGCATCCGCGGACCAAGTATCACCATGCGCAAGGAAGAATTCGGCGCGATCGTCGGATATGCGGACCTGACCGATTGCGTCCGGAATGCCAATTCGATCTGGGCGATGCCCGGCTGCTGGCATTGGGAATTGCATCGCGCGCTGCAACTGGCGCCGATCCAGATGAAAGGCCGTCTGGGGATCTTCGAGATCCCGGAACCCGAGGCACTCCGATGAAAAATCTGCTGTATGCTTTCGGGATGATCCTGGGCGGCGCCCTGCTGCTGGTGATCATCCTGCCGTTCGAGATCATCGAAGAAATCAAATGGAAAAGGGAAAGCAAATGAATATTGTGTGGAAATGTCAAGCGTGCCAGTCCGGGCCGTGTTATGTTCAGACCGGGCGGAAACCAGACGGATCGATTTTCGGAGACGATGATTGCCGGCCGTCATGCTGCCCGGAAAGTTATGAGGAATCGCCGGAGTTCGAGCCGGTCGCGATGGAAGCGAATCCGTGGAGTCTGCGGTGGATCGATGAGATGCAGGAATGGCTCAACGGCGAAGGTTGGGACCAGGCGCCGGAAGAGATCCGCGAAGGCATCATGATCGACCTGCGCGGGAAAATCGACCGTTACGAGGCCATGCGGATCATCGGTTTGCTGCGCGACCTGGAAAATGATTTCAAAAGCGGTTTCATCGACCGGGAGGAATGGCAGAAGAAGATGGCCAAGATCGGAAAATGGGAACTGCTGAACGCGATTTTCCCGGAAGCGTTCAAGGCGGGGATCGTTTACGGCGAAGTGGTCCGGCAGCGGCTGGCCGCGAAAAAGGATGCGGCAGATGAATGATCTGATATCTGTGGGCGGGGTGTGCTTTGTGGCGGTGGAGCCGGAGAAGGTGAACGCGAACCCTATAGGACCTATAAGACCGATAGGACCTATAGGAAAAAGCGCGGAAACCGGAGCGGAAACGCGAGAGGCGGGGACCGGCAAGCGGAAATACCGGCAGCGGGGGGAACGTTCGCGGAAGGAACAGCAGCGGGCAGCTTCCCGACATTATTATCGGGAACATCGTACCGAGATTGCCGAAAAGCAGAAACGCTACCGACAGGAGCACAAGGATGAAGTGCGGGAATATCATCGAAAATATCAGCTGAAATACCGTGCAGCTCATCAGGAAGAGATCGTCCGCAACAGCCGCGAATATTATCAGGCCAACCGGGAGAAAATTTCACGGAAAGCGCATCTGGCATATCAACGGCGAAAAGTCGAGCAGGAATCCCGGCAGTCGCGGTAAAAAGCAAATCCCGGTCAGATCGAAACGGTCCGGCCGGGATTTTCGTTGACACGCTTTCCTTTGAAAAACTCAACAACGGAGCACTTTATGACCTACACCATCAAAACCGTTCCGCTGGCGGACCTGCATCCGGATCCGGACAATTCGCGGATCCACAACCGCCGGAACATCGACACCATCAAAAAAAGTTTGGATGAATTCGGCCAATACCGCAAAATGGTCGTCCGGAAATCCGATAATCTGATCGTGATCGGCAACGGCATGTATCAGGCGATGAAGGAACTCGGCTGGACCGAAGCGGAATGCCGGATCGCCGACCTGACCGAAGAACAGACCCGGCAAATCAGGCCATTGCGAAGAGCCTGCGTCGGACTGATCCGCGGCATCATCAACGAAACCGTGGACGATTTCGTTCTGGAACGGATGGGAGCATAAGCGAACATGACCCGTCCCCGCCCGAATCCGATAACCGCGCACATCCATGCCGCCGTTGAAAGGATCGGTTCCATCTGCGACCGTTCCCGCAATGACATCCGGGCCCGGCTGCTCGAACATATCGACGAGCACCCGAATTCCCCCTGGTCCTATGCCCATGTCGCACGGCTGGAAAGAACACTGACCGAAATGTATCAGCAGTGGGGATCCTCCGTCAATGCCGTGTTCTCCGATTTCCTCCCCCGGGAATATCAGGCCGGTTACGAACGCGCAAAAGCCGAATTGAAACAGTCCGGCGTCTGGCAGAACATCACCGGAGGCCCCGATCTCCGCCGCATCCAAAACGCTCTCGATTCCGTCTATAACAACGTCGCGCTCCGGACCGACAAGATGACGTTCGATCACATCCGGCAGCTCCGGAACTTTTCGGCCAAAGTCTTCCGGGAATCTACGATCACGGGCGAAACCCGCCGGCAGGTATCAGATCGGCTCGAGAACGAAGCGCTGCAGGTTCCCGGATTCCAGTTCACCGATATTGCCGGGCACCGCTGGTCCCACAAATCCTATTTCGAGATGCTGGCCAGAACCGAACTCATGAACGGGGCCCGCGATTCCTACGAACAGGAATGTGCCGAACAGGGTTACAATATCATGCTGCTTTCGGTCTCCGGCCATTGCTGTGATGCCTGTGCCAAATATGAAGGGCAGTATTTTTCCATCGGTCCTAACAAATACGGCTTGCCGACGAAGGACGATCTGGAAGCGGAAGGCGTCTTCCATCCGAACTGCACCCACTCATACAGTGCCGTCCCGGATTACATCATCGAAAGGGAATTCGGGAAAAAGGATCAGAAAAATCAAACAGTGCCAAACAGCCGATCAAACACGGAACCGGAGAAATTGGAATCTTCCAGTTTGCCAAAATCCATGTATGCATCAAAGTTACCGCAGTCCGCCCCGGCGAAGCATCCGGTTCCATTAAAAAAGCAGTATAATCAAGCTGAGCAGATAACCAGTCCACCAACACCGCAAATCGAATTCACTCCGGCAACGAATATCAAGGATGCTGCAAAGTTTACAGAACAGAACCTGGGTGAAAATGTAAATTGGGATGGAATTCCGCTCGAAACAGTCAATGCTATCAATCGGGAGTTAATGCTGCTTAAATCAGAATTCCCGATTCTTGAAGATAAATTCAAGGTCATTGGTAAAAATGGAATTTGGAAGGATAACGTCCTGGGGCATGCTGGCGATCAACTAATCGAATTCAATCCTAAATACGCTTCCATTGATGCGATGAGGCAGGTTTTTGAGAATGAAAAAAGCAACAGATCATTGTTCCAAATTTATTTAGCCAAATGGAAATCACTCCCCGGCCATGAAGCGGAAAAAGCTTTTCGCGATGCCCAAAGATTCCTTCGTTTTTCAAGAAACAACGTTTTAATTTCTCCGGAAAAAGCTGTTCAGGCTTGTACTACCCATGAATGTGGCCATACCATATTGTTAAGGAGGGCATACAAAGAGCAAAATGATGCCGGTTTTTTGTTACGGCAGAATAAAAAAACACGAGGTTCCGAGCGGGTTTATAACCTTGCTTTGAATGAAACGCCGACCATGAAACTGGTTAAGGAAACCTATCAGAAAGCCAAAAAGGATGAAACCATTTATAAAATCTCGGAATACGCTTCTAAAAATCCCAAAGAATTCTTTTCCGAATGTTTGGTCATGTACCGGTTTGAAAAAAGCGAACTGCCGGATTATATTATCGACATGATCGAAAGGATTGCAAAATGATTTGGACCAATACCCTGGCAAGGCTTTATATTCAGGATCCGCCTGACGAAAATGATGATAAGCCCGTTTGCTATATGAAAAACGTGCCTTCGGATATTTTGCAGGAAATCAAAGAATTCAATGCCGAATACAAAAAAATGTATGGGGAGGATTTTGTCAATTTAATTGATGGTTTCGATCCTGATGCAGAAAAAGAAATTGTGGATTACGGGAAAATCTTCAACCTGCCGGCACGTCCTCGGCGTTCATAGTCATTAAACTTTCCCGCCGACAGCCTTTAATCACCGCAGGGGATGCCGTGTTATTTCCGAATCAGATTCTGAACCAGATTTTTCAAACGCTGAGGAGCATCACCGGCTATAATTCCATCGAAAATCTGCTTCATAAGTAATGGAGGAAGCGGATCGGATACTTGTGCTTTTCCGGATTTTATTTTTTGGCGGAGATTGTCTTTGGAAATTTCTTTCAGGTTATTGCAGTCAATGGCGGAATGAACTTTATAATCGAATTCAACCAGGGACAAGGGGTTTTTCCCGGCCAGCCGGATAAACTCTTTCCGTTTTTCCACTTTGGAGGTAATCACGCCCAGAACAATTACTTCATTCTCCTGCGGGCAAGTATTCACGACTACCATATGATGGATCCCCTCCACTTCCGGGATTTCCAGATAAAAAACATCACCATATCCCAAAAAATCTACGGGATCAAGAGGAATATTCATGCCAAAGCCCGATTGATCCCGGTGTCTTCGATAAAAATTTCTTTGGCAAGATTCAACCGTTGAACCGATGCATTGCCGCCATAATCTTTTCCCGGAATCGGGGTAAAGAAATCCAGAGGATCCATTTTTACCCGGGTCGCACCGTTCAGCAGCCGATCCTCATGATTTTTCCATTCCGGAAGCCGATGAGTGACCTCGACAATATCATTTTCTGTCATAAAGACTGAAAAGGCAAAATCCAATGCTTCCAATTCAGTGCGTCCCAGCTGATCGCAATCAACCGGAGCAACAGATTTTACCAAATTTGCAGCTGGAACAGTCAGATAACGGGAAGCATAATCCAAAATCTCCGGAGCAATCCGTGAAGACATCTCGGCAATATTTTTGGCACAGGAGGGAACCGGGCCGAATTGCATTGCCCAGTATTCGTCATTGGAAATCATGGTTCCATACTGCCGCATGTGGTAACGGTCTGCAAGGAAGATCAATTTCAGCGCATGGAGTTTGGAAATTACGAGTTTCCGGTTTTTATTCGCAAAAAAGTTAATCATCTGCACGATTTTTTTGAAATCCGCCATATCGATCTCCATTTTCAGCCATTATAATTTTGTAAACATCAGCACAGGAAAAGCGGGCAAAATCAAAGTATCTTTATCAGATGTCTGTCGGTAATATAGCATCTTCATGCGAAAAATCAAGCGGCGAATTTATCGGGTGGATTCTATACAAATCGGGGTCGTAAACTCCAGAACGGCCCTTTTTTCCGGAAAATTTTTCCCTGCTGCGTTGACAATCTCCCCTATCTTGAATATATTCCGCAAAAAAAGGGGAGCGCATGGTTCAATCTCAGCAGTTCAAATGTAATCACGGCCATTACGGCGAATTCTCCGCCGCGTGTTCCGCTGCGGACTGCGAATATTATGAATCGTGCAAATACTATTCCGAATCCCCCGATCCGGATTCCGCATCCCGCGTCCGGAACCCCGTTTCGTTCGAGAAAAACGAAAAACGCTGTTCCGCAATCCCCGCTTCTTCCGGGAAAAGTGCTCCGGCCGATCCGGTATCGGTCAATCTCGAATCCCTCGGCGACATCCTGCGATATATCATCACTCTGGAAGACAATACCGTGGCGACCATCTCCGAAATCCTGCGCAATCCGCAGATCCAGCAATCCGACCTGGCCCGCAAGCGCGGCGTTTCCCGCCAGCGCATCAACACCAGTCTGCTTCATATCTGCCGCGCCCATCCGGAACTCGCTCAGCTCTTTGTCCTCTGTGTCAAAAAGATCACCCTGGCCAGAAACCGTTACGTTACGAAAAAAGAAGAAAGCGCGTCGGCCGAACATCCTGACCTCTTCTGAGGTGATGCCATGACCGGACGCCGATGCAAGTATAACGAAACCTTCGATACGATTGCCGAGGGCCTTGCCAGACAAGGGGTTACGGATGCCGCAATCGCCAAGGCCCTAGGAATCTCCACCCGCGTTTTCTACGAATACCAGAAGCGGTTTCCGCAATTTCGTCACGCCCTCGCGCGCGGGAGACAGCCGATCAACTTCGAAATGGAAAATCTGCTGCTGAAAAAAGCCCGCGGATTCGAATTGACCGACCGCTATATCGAAACCGACGAAAACGGCAATCCCGTCAAACAGAAGGTATGGCGCCGTCAGATTCCTCCCGAAACCGGCGCGATCCTCGAATGGCTCTCCCACAAGATGCCGGAAGTCTGGGGCCGCAAGATCGAAGTTGATTCCATCCAGCGCACCGTTCCCCCGGCCGACAATGCGAAGGAAGCGGCGAAGATCATCGAGAACATGACTTTCGAGGAACGCGAAAAATATCTCGACAAACTGCTCGGAGTCAAACCATGACCACGGCGGAAATCACGGCCGCACGGTTCCGGCTGCTGGAATTCATCCGGGCGGTCCGCAGTTCCGACCGGCCGTTCATCATCGGCAGACATACCCGCGCGATCACGTCCAGACTGGACCGTGCGCTCTACGATTACCGGCACGGCAAATCCACCTACCTCATCATTACCGTTCCGTTCCGGCATGGCAAAAGCGAGATCGTCTCCCGGCACTTCCCCGGGTACGTTTTCGGGCAATGCCCGGAGGCAGAAATGATCCTGGCCACCTATTCCGATTCGCTGTCACAATCGCTTTCCCGTGATGCCCGCGGCGTGATCCGTTCGGCAGCTTTCGCGGAGATCTTTCCCGGCATCGCGCTTTCCCGTGAATCGTCCAGCGTCCAGACCTGGGGCATCCGCGACCATGCCGGAAAATTCCAGACCGCCACCATCGCCGCAGGAGGAACCGGCAAAGGCGCCGACTTCCTGATCGTGGACGACTATCTCCGCGGCCGCTCCGTCGCCGAATCCAAAACCGAACGGGACAAGCAATGGGACAACTTTTCCGGCAACCTGATGACCCGGCTCGCCCCGGTCCACGTCGTGGTCATCCTGGCGACCCCGTGGCACACGGACGATCTGATCGGACGCATCAAGAACCGCATCAATCCCGCCCACGCCGACTATGCCGCCGATTTCCCGAAATTCGAGATCATGAAATTTCCCGCCCGTTCCGACGACGGCAGTTACCTTTTCCCCGAACGCTTCAGTCCGGACTGGTATGAACACCAGTTCGCGATCCTCGGACCGTATCAGTCCGCATCCCTTCTTCAATGCGATCCGGTCGTCCGCGGCGGCAACATGCTCCGCACCGAGAACATCAGGATCATCGACGCCATGCCCGGCAATCTCCGCTGGTTCCGCTTCTGGGACCTCGCATCCGGAAAGAAAGACCGCATGAAGGACGATCCGGACAGCACCGCCGGCGCAAAAATCGCCGTCACGAAAAAGGACGGCATCTATACGCTGTATATCGACGACGTCCGGTTCTGTCAGGCCGAGGCGCTCGAACGCAACCGCCTCATCATCGACACTGCCGAAGCAGACGGCCCGTCCGTCACAGTCGGCGTCGAATCCGTCGCCGGTTACAAGGACACCTGGTCCATCATCAGCCGGGTGCTGGAAGGCCGCCGCGTCGTCCGCAAGGTCAATGTTTCCGCGGATAAGATCGTCCGGGCCGGGGAGATCGAGCCGATTTTCGCCGCCGGCAACGTCTACATGCGCCGCGCCTGGTGGAATCAGAAGGTCATCGAGCAGCTCGGAGAGTTCCCCGTCGGCAGCCATGACGACATCGTGGACGCCATTTCCGGCGGATTCGCTCAGGCTTCCCGCGATTACGGCGCCGGAACTTTCATCATCGCGAATTGACTTTTCCCTTTCCGCATGTATATTACTCCCCGGCGCGAGCAAAGCGCGCCCGGCATGTTCAGGGTCACCAGCCCGCCGAATCGAACACACCACGGCAGTATTGTGCCGTCCGTGTGGAATCGTGAACGGGTGGTGCCGTTGCGGTGATGAGACTTTGCCTCAGTTCACGGACGGCACCTTTTTTTTCTGCTTATCATGGACAAAATCACCCCCCCGGAAATCACCGGCGAAGACCGCACCGCCTTCCGCGAGATGCTTTCACTTCCCTCCGGCCTGACCGACGAAGACCGCTCCGCTTTCCGCGAGATGGTCCAGTTGACAAAAACTCCTCCTGAAAAAAAGGAGTCTCCATGCCGCAACCCACCGAAGCCCAAGCCGCGGAAATCTTCCGGCTCGAACACCCGCACTATACCGCCAACCTCCCGCAATGGAAAAAGAACCGCGCAGCATACGACGGCGGCCGCCCGTATATCGCACAGGCACTTATCAAACATCTCGCCGAATTCAAGGAAGAATACGAGGAACGCAAACTCCGCGCCTACTACTTCAACTTCCCCCGCCGGGTCGTCCGGCTGCTGACGCAATACGTTCTTTCGGTCCGGCCGACCCGGGAAAACGCCGATCCGGACATCTCCGAAGACTTCGACCGCGCCGGACATCGCGTCGATGAAGTCATGCGGCAGTTCTCGATCAATCTCCGCATCTACGGCGTCGCCTGGCTCCAGATCGACATGCCGTCTTTCGATGGGCCGGTAAGCAAGGCGCGCGAACAATCCGAACGTCTCCGTCCCTATTGTTTCGCACCGTCCCCCGAAAATGTGAAGGCCTGGGCCTGCGGCGATGACTGCCGGCTCCTCTGGGTCTGCACCGAGGAAAGTTTCTGGCATCAGCCCGATCCGTTCCGGAAGGGGGAAAACGTCACCGTCCGGAAACTCTGGACCCGGACCGACTGCACCACGGTCCGCATCCCGGAAGGCGGCCGGGCCGAAGTCTCCGGGTATTTCGAACACAATCTCGGCTGCGTTCCGTTCATCCGCAAAACCGAGGCCGACGGTTACGCGATCGGCAGTTCCCATTGGTTCGCTGACATTGTCGGCATCTCCGACGCGATCATGAACAACGAATCCGAATCCCAGATGAACGTCGTCAAACAGATGTTCTCCCTGCTCGTCCTGCCGGAAACCTTTGTCTCCGGAGCCCGCCAGCGCATTCAGGAGATGGCTGCCGACATCCAGACCAGCGAGAAGCAGGAGGAATATATCCGCGAGAAACTCGACCTCATCATCGCCCGCGGCGTCGCGATCACCGAATCGGCCGAATCGAAGGGCATCGCCCGGTATATCACCCCGCCGGGCATCGAGATCGAACAGATCGACACCAAGAACGCGCGGCTCATCAAGCAGCTATATTCGCTCTGTTTCCTCGCCACCGACAAGGACACCAAACTCGTGGAAAGCGCCGAAGCCAAGCAATGGGATTTTCAGGCCATCGAACAGCAGCTGGTCACCCATGCCGACATTCTCGAACAGTCCGAATACGAAGCCTGGGAGATCATGGCGAAATGGAGCCCTTCACTCAAACTCCCGAAGCTGAACTACAATCGGATTTTCGCTGTTTTCGAGCTGTCCGAAAGCATCTCCGCTCTGCTGGAACTCTACGGCATGAACCAGCAGTCCGAAACCTATCAGAGGGAATGCGGCAAGGCCGCCGTCGCGCTGCTCAACCGTATCCGGCAGATGCCGCAGGAGACCGTCGAGACGATCCTGAAAGAGATCGACGCCGCCGGAAATCCGCATCAGCACGAATCCGACGATCCGGCTCTGCCGGAATATTAACGTCTGGATTTAACAATCACGGTCAAAACACCGAAGAAGCCGCCGCCCAGGATCAAACTGCCGGCAATGGTATTTCCTGCTTTCAATAGTTCGATTCCCTGAATCCCGAGATAAATCATGAATCCGAGGACGATAAAAACTGCACCAAGGTGTTTCCAATTGGAAATCGATTCGTTGCGGCAGCGCGAAATGGTCAACCGCCTCTCGCATTCGCTGTGATTTTGAATCTCGTTTGCCCGGGCTGTCCTTTCCAGATTCATCGCTTTGGAAGTTTCCCGGAAATCCGTCATAATATCATCCAGCACACCGAGTTTCTTGAATTCTTCCATGGTCTGCGGAGATGGTAACGGCCCACTGTAACTTTTGGCTTGTGTTACGGAAATAACCGACTTGTCATTCAATATATCGGGAATCTGGTATGAATCCTGATTTATTAGAACCTTCTGTTGCGCGGGCGTCGGAGGAGTCTTCCCTGACGGAGGGCGCATCGGAACCGGTTTCTTGCTCATGCTCCGACTCCGGACAGCATTTTCTGATCTTCCGCGGGAAGACGGTCATACGCTTTCTTCATCGACGCGGAAAGTTTTTTCCCGGTTTTGCTCATGGGGCTTTCAGAAAGGTCAGCATCGATTTCAGCCGAAATCCTGCGGTTTCTCTGCCGGATCTGACGGATATGTTTCATTATCAGAGCAGCTTCATGCCGTCTGTGACGCCGTTCCGCATCCCAGTCGAATAACTCCGAGATAAAAATTCTGATCTTTGCAGCCATTGCGGTCTCCTCCTTTTCTTTAAAATACACTGCATTGGAAAAAATGCAAGTCAATAAAGGAAGGAACGTCAAATAAAATATGTTGACAAGCCGTTTTTTTATTGAACCCCGTGCATCAGGCACGTTAAAAACAGCAGTCACCCCCAGACTTAAAAGGAGTTCGCATGGACATCAAGGAAATTCTCAAGAAGATTGCCGAAGGCAAAACGCTCACCGACGAGGAAAAGGAGTTCATCGGTAAATTCGATCCCGAATCGACCGACCGCATCCCGAAATCCCGTCTGGACGCCGAAATCGCCAAGAAGAAGGAAGCCGAAAAGGTGGAGAACCTCGAAGCGAACGGCCTCTCCGAAGCGGACAAGGCCAAGAAGGATTCCGAGAAACAGCTCGCCAAACTGCAGAAGCAGGTCGACGATCTAACCAAAGAACGCGATGAAGCCCGCCGGCAGATCACCGCCCGCGATTTCACCGCCGAAGTCGGTAAACTCGCTTCCGCCCACAAATTCGACAATCCCGAATACCTTGAATATCTCATCACGAAAAAGCAGCTCGACCTGAAAGACGAAGCGGCCGTCTCGCAGTTCTTCAAGGAGCTCGAAACCTCCGTCCCCTCGCACTTCCAGTCCGATGCTCATCCCGGATCCGGCTCCGGTCCCGGCAAAGAAACCTCGTCCAACGCTGCCGCCGGTCAGCAGCGCATCAAGGAACTGCTCGGCAAAAAGGAACTTTCCATGATCGAAGTTTCCGAACTCATCCGCCTTCAGAACGGACAGAGTCAGCCGCCGGCAGACAGCAATCAGCCAAAACCCGAATAAAGGAGGTATATCATGGCTTTTGAATTTGGTCAGTTCAACTTCTTCTCCGATCCCGTCATCATGGGCGTCGCAAAAGCGATTCAGCCCGGCCCTTACTGCGGCGTCTTCTATCAGGCAATGTCCGCTCCGGTCACCGCTCTCACCACCAAGGAATTCGAGATTTATTCCCGCGAAGACAATCTCCGCGACGGCGTCCTCGGCGCCAGTTCCTGGGATGATGACGACACGACCGGTCTTTCCGTTTCCGCCGCCGCCGCAAAAGGTCTGACCATCGGACACGTCCTGAAAATTGAAAATGAATACGTCATCGTCAAGGCCGTGGATCGTTCGACCAATACGATTTCCGTCTGGACCCGCGGTGCCGGCGGAACCACCGCCGCCGCGCACGACGCCGCCACGCCCTTCAAAGTCGTTTCCTTCGCCGGCGACGACGTCGATCTGAAACTGGTCGAAAGCGCCAACAACACCACCACCAAATACACCAACTTCATCCATACCGTGTTCGAGGTCATGGAATGGACCAAGCACGCCGAACTGGTCGGCAAGGGGCTCGATCCCGCCAATGCCACCGTCGTCCTCTACTCCGAACACATGACCAACGTCTCCCGGCTGCTCGCCCGGTCCGCCATCTACGGCCGCAAGCAGCGCGCCGAATCCGCTGCCGGACGCTGGATGTCCGCCGGTCTGCTCCAGCAGCTCTCCGACACCAACGGCGGCACCCGCACCGTCCTCAAATACAACGCGGCCGGCGCGATTACCGACGCCAAGATCAAAGCCGCGCTGAAAGAAGTCTTCGACCGCGGCGGCCAGCCCGACACGATCCTCTGCTCGACCACGAACAAGGCGTTCCTGAACAATCTGCTCGGCGCGTGCAACATCGATGAAGTCATGACCTCCGACCGCAATCAGCACACCGCCGGCGGCATCTACGCCAACGCCTACGACTACGAAGGCCGCAAGCTGAACATCGTCGTCGATCAGGACATCCCGGACGACATCATCCCGATCGTCAAACTGTCCAGCTGCAAGAAACAGTGGCTGACCAATGACGGACTCGCCGTCAAGGATGAACCCGCCGGATCCAGCCGCGAATCCCGCAAGTCCATTCAGGGCTCGCTCGGTTACCTCATCGAGGACGTCGGCCGCGACCACACCTATCTCTACGGCGTCGACGGCGGCCCCTCCGAAAAGGTCCACAAGATCCAGATTCAGGGCGTCGGCGACGGCGTCAGTCTCCCCGTCGCCGCCGGGAATCCGATCCCGACCTATCAGCAGATCACCGTCCACGCGGATGCTGACGTGCCCGCCGCCGCGGCCGCCAACATCGGTCTCCGCGTCCTGATCGGCACCGCCTGGACCTCCGGCACCAAGATCACCACCGCGGTCAAGGATGAAGTCTGGGCGTCCAACGGTTCCGCCTGGATCAAACAGTAATCCCGCACCCCGGGCAGTCCGGCGTTTCCTCTCCATGTCGCCGGGCTGCCATTTTTGTATCGAAAGGAATTCGAACATGACCAAACAGCAGCTTTACGAATCGCTTGTCAAATCCGGCGTCCAGCTCGCGCCGGTCGATGCTTACACCTTCAAACAGCTCGCCGAGATCGCCGCTCCGTATCACAAGAGCAAACCCGCCGTCCCGGATCCCGTTTCCGCTCCCGCCGATCCGGATCCGGTCAAGATCCCGACCCTCCGTTTCGAATCCTCCGGATGGTGCCCGGAACTCTGCATCAGTTACACCCAGGGATTCTACACCCCGCGTTCCCGCAGAGAATATGACATCCTCAAAAAATACGCGACGGAGCACTGCCGATGACCGATGCCGAACTGATCGCCGCGGTCAATGAATATTTGGCCGCGCACATGGATGCCGCGTTCTGGTCCGCCCGCTCCAACGAGGAAAAAGCCGCCGCCGTCACCATGGCGAAAAATCAGGTGCTGGCCGAACTCAACCTGTCCGCCGTCCCTCTGCTGGTCCCGTCCGTCACCATGGCCATCGCCGAACAGGCCGTCTTCCTCGCCCACAACTACGAATCCATGAAGGAAGGCAAGGTCGTCACCGGCGAATCCGTCGGCGACCTCTCCGTCTCCTATTCGCTCCTTTCCGGATCCGGATTCGGCTCCTTCGCCAAAGTCTTCATCGACGCCGCCCGCCGGGCCTGTTCTCCCACTCTGGTCCGCGTCGGCCGGGGATAATTCCGCATGGCCAGACCTCGCCCGAACCCGATCACCGCGCACATCCACGCCGCGGTCGAAAAGATCGATTCCGTCTGCGACCGCGCCCGCAATGACATCCGTGCCCGTCTGCTGGATCATATTGCCGACCATCCGAACGCTCCCTGGTCCTACGTGAACGTGGCGAAACTCGAACGCACCTTGACCGCCATGTATCACCAGTGGGGCGATTCCATCAACGCGCAGTTCGACCATTTCCTCCCGCAGGAATATCAGGCGGGATACGACCGCGCCAAAGCGGATCTTACCCGGTCCGGCGTCTGGCAGAACGTCCTCGGCGGCCCGGACACCCGCCGCATTCAGAATGCTCTGGATTCCGTTTATAACAACGTCGCGCTCCGCACCGACAAGATGTCATTCGACCACATCCGGCAGCTCAGGAACTTTTCCGCGAAAGTTTTCCGCGAGGCCGCGATCACCGGGGAAACCCGCCGACAGGTTTCCGAACGTCTCGAAAATGAAGCGCTGCAGGTTCCCGGTTTCCAGTTCACCGACATCGCCGGCCGCAAGTGGTCCCACAAATCCTATTTCGAGATGCTGGCCAGAACCGAACTCATGAACGGCGCCCGCGATTCCTACGAACAGGAATGTGCCGAACAGGGTTACAATATCATGCTGCTTTCGGTCTCCGGCCATTGCTGCGAAGCCTGTGCCAAATATGAAGGGCAGTATTTTTCCATCGGCCCTAACAAATATGGATTGCCGACGAAGGACGATCTGGAAGCCGCCGGCGTCTTCCATCCGAACTGCACCCACAGTTACAGCGCCGTCCCCGATTACATCATCGAAAAGGAATTCGGGAAGTCCCAGGAGAAAACCTCCCGTCCGACCGGTCCGTCTGGTCCGTCAAGTCCGTCTGGTCTGACCCTTCCGAATAATTCAACAGGTCAGTCAATGACGGGATCTTATGCGTCCGCCAATCGCCAACAGTCACTGGGGGTTTATGAATCGAAACAGACGGCAGATCATCTTGATAATGACCTGCGTGACAAGATTATCGATACAAAGATAACTCGATTGACAGATGATGCACTGGGAAAAATCAACTCGGTTAGTGTGAAAGAATATCCTGACGAAATCGGTGGAGAAGCAGATCGGAATGGGAATATCTGTTTGTCCAAAGGAACGGCCTTCCATTTGAATGCCGCATACGCCAAAGCAAAAACCGGCAAAAACGATTTTTCCCATGACGAACTTCATGCGATCGAAGTAATTATTCACGAAATCAATCACCTCCGGCAATCCCAGGGAAAAGAGGAGGAAGAAAACATTTACGTAATGTATGCAACGGAAGTTGCCAATGAAGAATTTACCAGACGACATCTGAAACGGGAAGCTGCCGCACTGGGGTTCAATCTTTCGGAAGAAGGGGTAAAATACATTCAGTCCAATGCCAGGGGATATCGTGCACAGGTTTCCCGCTTGCGCAATATTGCGGATGCCTTGGGGTGCAGAAAAAAATATCAGAATTTCCTCTGCAGGGAAGTTGTAAAATTGCCGAGAGATGCTAAATTGAACAGTATCACGGATTTCTTTTTACAGGAAATGAAACAGCAGGGATTGTCTCCGGATTTTGAATTATTTACAAATGATTTCTTCGATAATGAAAAAGAGTTGGTTCAATGGATAAATCGGAACAGACATTGAGATTAAAAATAGCCCATGCCGATTTGACTGATTGGTATGACCGGCATAAAAAAAGATCGGAAAGGTTTGGAATACCGTTGCTGGTTTCTAATGTAGATCTGTTTATGGAAGCTATTGTCCACCACTGCAAAAACCTTGATGAAATTCAGGCAGTCGTGGATGATATTAAACAGCATAAAGAATTGTATGAAGGGATCTATTCTCCGCTTTATCTTCGTCCGGTCCCCCCGGCAAATGTTGATGATGCGATTCGGGATCTCGAATTCGACATCAAAGAAAAACGTGCCGGAAGAGAGCATATATATTGATCTTTCTTTCATTAAACCTTCCCGCCCGCGACCTTTAATCATCGCCGCTTCATTAAAGGGAAACCCATTCCGCCTTTAACCTTCCCCGGGTACCCGGGCTGTCCGTCTCGTCCGTCTCGTCCGTCCTGTCCGTCCTGTCCGTCCTGTCCGTGTCCGCTCCTGTTGACTTGCCGCCCTCCTGAAAAAAGGATCTTCCATGGCATCCATCATCGAAAAATACGCATCCGAGGACGTCACCCTGCTGCAGGGACAGATCATCTCCGACGGCAAACCGTCTTTCTCCGAATCCATCCCGGCAAAAGCGATCGTCTCCGATTTCTCCCAGGCGGATCTCGATTACTTCGGCCGCATCGAAGCCGGACGTATTTTCTACGTCTCCCCGCTGGATTCCCCGCCTGCCCTGCCCGGACAAATCATCTGGAACGGCGTCACGCATGAGATCCAGGGCGTCCGCGTCTATAAGAATCTCTCCGGTCTGCTGCTCGGCTACAAGATCGCTGCCGCGGCCAAAGGAGCATGACCATGGCGAAATTCCGATTCAGCACCCGCGAGATGGGCCGCCGCATTCAGGAAGCCGCCCGTGCCAACGGCGCCGCCGCCATGAAAGCCATGCAGGATACCGGCCATTACCTCCGCGGCCAGGTCCAGCTCCGCACTCCGGTCGATGAAGGCAACCTAACCGCCGACATCGCGATGCGGGTCGTCCAGTATCAGCGCTCCCTGGCGACGGTCCTGTTCATCCCGTCCAATGCACCGTCTTCGCAGTATGCGATCCCGATGCACGAGGGTTTTTACCTGATCCGTGAAAAATCTCTCGATAAACAGCGCAAGGTCAATGTCATGGTCGGCCGCAAGTTCATCACCCGGGCCATCGACGACAACCGCGCCGCCATCAAAGAGATCATCAAATCCAACCTCAAGATATAGGAGCCCGGCCATGAACCTCACCGAAGCAGAACGCGATCTCACCGCTTTTTTCGCTCAGCAGCTGAACCGAACGATCGATTCCGATATTTTCCGCGGACAGATCCCGGCCGGACAGAACGGCATTGCCGTCCGGATCGATTCCGTCATTGATTCCGACCGCATGGAGCCGGTCACCTGCAACGTCCAGCTGCTGGCCAAATATCCGGACCGGGACGACGGGTTGAATTTTGTCGGCATGATCCCCCGGATCATCCCCGTCTGGAACGTCCTGCTCGAACACATCACCGTCAAATCCCTCTTCTTCCGCGGCAGCGCCGCCATGTATGACGACACCGACGGCGGCGCGGTCAAGACCTTCGTCTCCGTCAATCTCGTCGCTGTATTGACAGCGTGACCATAATTGACTCAACCCAAAAAAGGAGAATAATAATGGCTGAACTGACCCCGCAAGAAATCACCACGCTCGTAAGCAAACTGAACTACTACAAGTATCTGGTCAATGTCGGTAACACTTCCCTGGGACCGCTGGCTTCCGCGCCGAAAATCGAAGCGGATGTGGAGACCAAGGAAACCACCCTCTACGAAACCGGAGACGAAGCCCAGGCGGAGATCATCTCCAAAAACAACGTCAAGCTCACGATCGAATCCCGCAATCTGACCGTTGCCATGCCGATGCTCGAAGCGTTCAAGAAAGGCGACAACATTCTTGCAGCCGCCAATTCCAAAGTGGTTACGCTGGTCCCCATTACCGACGATGCCGGCGCCGAAGTCATTACTTTCCCGAATGCGTTCCTCAATCCGGGACTGAGCATGACCCTGGCCGAAGGAGACGACACGCCGTCCATGGTGTCGCTGGTCTTCACCTGCAAACCCGATGCCACCACCGGCATACCGTTCAGTTACGGAGCAGCCTGACTTTGACCAACAACAGGAATTACTGATGAAGACTTTTCCGAAACTTACCCAAACCACGGTCCGGCTCGGCATCGGTGACGGACGCTCCATCAACGTCCCGATGCTCCCGGTTTCAAAAATCGGAGAACTCAAGACGATCTCGGCCGATCTCGGCAAGTGCGAAACCGCGGCCGACTTCAACGCCGTCCATGAAAGGATGCTCGACCTGGCACGGACCGTCATGCCGCAGGATCTCTGTCAGCAGCTCCCGCGGCTCGACATCCCGAAACTGTCCGAACTGCTCGGCTATCTCGCTTACGGTGATCCGGACGGCGATGATCTGCCCGACGATCCCGCAAAAAAAAATTAACCGCTCCAACGCCTGCCGCAGCGTCTTCTGACGCACCGTCCCGTTCCGGTTCCCCTGCCGCCAGACCGGGACGTTCTTTCGATTACGATTTCCTCGCGTGCCGCATCATGCGGGAATTTGCCTGGGACATCGAATACACGCTCTCGCTTTCCTTCCCAGTGTTTCTGTATCTGACCTCGATTATCAAGCGCATCCGCGCCGACAATGCGATCGATTCGGTTTTCTCGCCGTATGTGGCGGCCAAAGCCGGGAAGTCCGCGGTCGATTCCCTGTTCAAATCCGCCGGATCGTTTTTTCTCGAATCCGCTCCTGAAACCAGCACGGAGGAAATCACGCCCGAAAAGATCAGAAAAGCCGAAGCGCGCATGGCAAAAATCATCGCCGACCGCGAAGAAGCGCTCCGCAAGGCGGCCTGTTGACTTACTGCCCACCATAAAAAAGGAAGCGACAAATCATGTCTCTTGATCTCGGCACCATGTATGCGGCCGTCTCGCTCGATGACGGCGATTTTCAGTCCGGTCTGAACCGGATGCAGAATTCTGCGGATTCCGTTTTCAAAAAAATCGCGGTAGCAGCGGCTTCATATCTTTCCTGGCGCTCGGTCGCCGCCGTCACCTCCGCTTTCATGACCCAGCAGGATGCGGTCGAAGGCATCCGTGCTTCCCTCCGGAATGTCGGAGCGGAGGTCGATGCCAATACCGCAAAGTTCGCCGACTTCGCAAGGGGGATGCAGAAGATCACCAAGTTCGGCGACGAATCCACGCTCGCGGTCATGTCCCAGGGCATGCGGCTCGGCATCGATCCCGCTCAGATCGAAACCGTCACCAAATCCGCCATGGGCCTGTCCCAGAAACTCGGCATCGACCTCCCGTCCAGCATGCAGCTGCTCGCCCGTGCTTCGAAGGGTCACACCGAAATGCTGGCCCGGTATGGCATTCAGCTGGATCAGAATCTTTCCAAGGAGGAACAGTATCAGCAGATCCTCAAACAGGGCGCTGACAGTTTCTCCCTGGTCACCGATGCCGCACAGACGGCCAGCGGACAGTTCGCCCAGATGGCCAATGCGATCGGAGACAGCAAGGAAGCCGTCGGCCGGATCGCCGTCGAAGCGCTGCTCCCGGCCGTGCGCGGGATCACTGAACTTTCCACCGCGTTCAACAACCTCGATCCGGCCACCCAGAAGCTGATCGTCTCGGTCGGAACGCTCGGCGCAGCGCTGGCAGCTTTGAGCGGATTCGGCATTCTCGAAAAAGGAAACGCGATCGTCTCCGCCGCCGCGGCCGGTCTTTCCAATACAAAGATCCTGCTCGAAGCTGAAAAAGCCGCCGAAGCGGAAAAGCGTGCCGAATATTCGAAGACCGACGCCATGAAGGAACGTCACGCCCAGGCGCAGATGCTCCGCGTTGCCCGCATCCAGCGGGACGAAGCACAATCGCAGGTTACTACCGCGAAAGCTACACTTGCCAACACAAACCCGAATGATGTCGCAGCGATTACCAAGGCAAAAAACGATCTAACCGTTGCCGAATCGAACTTGACCAAAGCTCAAATCGCAGAATCCAAGGCGACGCAGGGACTGACCGACAAACACCGCGCCGCCGTGATCGCATCCCGGCAGCACGCCGCCGCGGCAAACGTCAATGCCGCCGCCCAGAAAAACGCCGCCGCATCCATGACTGTCTCCGGCCGTGCCGCTTTGTTTGCCCGTGGAGCTTATCGTGCAGCCGCGAC
Source organism: Lentisphaerota bacterium (assembly GCA_015061565.1). Classification (GTDB taxonomy): domain Bacteria; phylum Verrucomicrobiota; class Lentisphaeria; order Victivallales; family UBA1829; genus SIG94. Next base: position 7,029 of record SUWI01000008.1, on the reverse strand, counting down.
TGCCGCCAAGGGTCTGGTCGCAGCCCTCGGGCCGGTCGGGATCGCCATGCTCGCAATTTCCGCCGCTTACAGCGCGGTCAGCTACATTCAGGAGAAGCACAACAATCAGATCCAGGGGGAACTCAATCTCGCCAGGCAGCAGAGTTCGCAGGCCAATGAACTGGCCGAAGCCCACCGCAAGGAAGCCGAAACTGAAACTACGCAGTTCAAGCGCCTTCAGGAACTTTCCCGTTACCAGCGCCTCAACAATACCGAGAAAAAAGAAGCTGAGAAACTGATCGAATCAATCCGCAGCAAATACGCCGGACTCGACATCCAGATCGATTCCACCACCGGAAAAATCAAAATCGCCGCCGGTGCATGGGGACAGATGAATGAAGCCCAGCGCAAAGCTGAACGTGCAGACCTGCTCCGAAGAGCCTCTTCCGCTGCCGGCCTCACCTCCGCCATGCAGAACTCCGTCCGCAATCAGCTCGGATCATGGTGGTTGAACAGAGCTTTGATCCGGGGTGCGGTTATCACTGGTAAAGGATTTGTTTCAAGGCTTACCAGTGAAGACAGGGAAACCCATGAAAGAAATCTGGATCGGGCTGGTAATACCGATCTCCAGAACGAATTCGACGACATCCTCAAGCTGAAAACCGCCGAAGAACAGCTTGCCGGTTTCGAAAAACTCCGCAATAAACTGCTCGCGGCCAACCAAAAGACCGAAGCCGACGCCGTTTCCGAACTCATCAAACAGATGAAAACCGAGCTCGATTTGAAAAAGCAGCTCGCCGGATCCAAAACCCAAAGCGGATCCGGATCCGGAACCGGCTCCGCGGATCCGGAAAAGCTCAAGAAACAGGCCGAAGCCGAACGCAAGGCCCGTCAGGCTCTCGCTAAACAAAAATGGGAAATCAAATTCGAATTCGCCAATCCTGCCGCTCAGGTCCGGATGCTCAACGAAAGAATCCAGAAAATTTTCAAGCGGCAATCTGGCAAATATGCCACTCTCGACGCTTTCAAAGATGCCGACAAAAGCAAGATGACCGAACAGGAATTGAAGGATCTGACTGCCATTGTCGAACTCGAGGGGAAACGTCGCGCCATTCAGAAACAGGGCAAACGCTCTATCATGGAACAGAAGAATGCCGACCGGATGGATGCCGAACAGCGCACCCGGGCCATGCAGGAAAAAATTTTCGCCCGCCAGCTCGAACAGCTTCGGAAGGATGGCCGGATCGATGCTGCCCGACAACTCCTTAACCGCGAATACGCCGCAGCGAAAAAAAAGGCCGAAATGCTCGAAAAGGAATATGCATCCGCCGCGGCCAAGGCGTGGGCTGACGGCATCGAAACCAAAAAAGAAAAACGCTTGCTCGCCGAAGCCCGCCGCAAGATGCAGGAAGCCCAGCAGCGGCAGGATTCACTCGAAGAACAGGTTTATAGGGAGAATAAAAGATCCGCTGAACAGAAATCCGCCGGCAGTTTCAGCACCGCAGTGCTTAATGCCATGCTGGGCACCGGATCCCCTGAAAAGGAAACCGCCAAAAACACCCGCGAAATGGTGCGCTTACAACGGCGGCAACTGGCCCAGGAAACGGACAACGATACTTACGATTAAGGAGTAACAAAATGGCAATGCAGGTAAAACGGCTGCAAGACGGCAGCGAAACATGGAGTAAGAAAACCGGTGATTGCACCAGCGCCGAAATAAAATACCTGGTAATTGACGCCACCAGCAAAGCCGGTGCCGTCCAGGCTGTACTCTCTGGCGCACCTGAAACCTATGGCAACCTCCCCTTCAAAGAAGTTCGCGTTGACAGCTACGAAAATGGCAACCTTGAACTCTCTGCCGTGTATGCCAAGGACGAAGAAATCGGCGGCGGAGACTATAGCAATGTCGATGAGGAAGCCACGGAAAGTTTTGACTGCGGCGGCGGCACCAAACACATGACCCATGCTATAAGCCAGAAACGGGTTTACGGCGGCAGCGATGACGATGCCGGCAGCGGCATTGGCTGGAACGGCAAAAGCGGCAGCGAAGCCGAATTCAGCGGCGTGGATGTGCCATGCGCGGACATGCGCGAAACCTACACCAAGGCTATAAGCCGCAACAAGGCCACCAGCACCGCATACAAAAGACAGGTGGCCGCCCTAGTGGGCAAAGTTAACAGCGCCAGATTTAAAGGCTGGGAGCCCGGCGAAATCATGTTTTTGGGATGCAGTTACAGCACCCCAAGCAAAGGCGCAAACAAAGTTACTTTGACCTACAATTTTAGGATCATGCCAAACGAAAAAAACGCCGTTGTTGCCGGACATTCCTGTGGCCCCAAAAAAGGATTTGAATACATCTGGGCACGCAGCAAAGTGGTAAACGACACCACCACAAACAAACCGAAAGTGAATACGGAATCAATTTACCTTAGCGTGGTCTGTGAAATCGCCAATTTCAACGCGCTGGGGCTGTGAGGAAGGGACATTACCATGGGATTTTGGCCGGATGTAAAACGCGGCGACAAGGTGCAGCACCACATGGTGCTGGAAAACAACCTGCGACACCTGGTAAACAGCCTGGACGGCTTTGGCAGCGGCATGGGCCGTGCTACAGCAAGCGGCGTGGTGCGTATTCAAATCTGGAACGCAACCAACGAAACACTGCCTGCCGGACAGCCTGTGGAATTCGATAACACCAAACCGCTTTGTGGTGATGCCGTTCCAGCGGTGAAAGTAACCGATACAAAAAAGCCGTGGGGCGTGTGTGTCCATACTTTGGATGCCAATGCTATGGGTGACTGTATTATTTCCGGACCTGCCGAGGTTGCATTATCAGGCGGCAGCGGCGATTATGCGGAACCGGTGGTGAACGGCACCGGCTTTACCCGCAGTTCGACCGGAACGGCGCGCGTGCTATTTGCAGGCGAAAAAAACATTATCGTTCTAGGCGGAGCTGCGTCTTCTGATTATCGTGGCGGTTTCATGTGCGAAATTACCAGTTCCAGGTATGTCATAGTTTACGACAAAGGTGATCCTTCATCTACGTGGGCAGGATATACGACCAGCGGACGGACTTTCTGGTCTTATTTTAGCGCATTGCCTGGTTATGGCACTTTTTACGTTTGGGCGCGGTTGTATCAACCGGCCGGAGCACAGTCAATATTTGTTTACCCCGCCGATTATCCGGTCATCAACCAGTATAACATGCACTTTGTGTTGATCGCTAAAGTTACCAGCACCGAAAATGAATATTCGGTCGAGCAAATATTCAAAGATGACAAAATCGACGATTCACAGCATCATTATGACCGATATACTTCTCCGTTCCAGCTTTACGGATCAGTTTCCGGCAGCAGTGGGAATTATCAGGTATCTTTGAACGTGGATGGTGGTACAATTTATCATTCCACCGGGTCTGTATATGGACTATCTGAATTTGTATATGGGCAGAGTATTGCCGCACCTGCTGATTCCGTTTCTGTTTACCTGCTCTACAAGCGGAGTTCGCCGGGTGATTCCAGATTTATTATTGCAAAAGATTGTGTATTGAACAACCCGAAAGAATTCCAGCTGAAATTGGTGGGAACGATCATAAAAAAACAATACGGCGGATATGACCTAATCAATGATTTTGTCGGAAATATTGCTGACACTGTAACCAGGACAGCAACTTTCAACGCTTACAGAACTTCAACAATCTCCGAATCGTCAACAGCAACCGGAATAGTTCTTTCGGAAACCGTGACCGGGTGGGCGGTATCATCTGGAGAAATCCAATACTACACAAACAGTTCAAAAACTCTGCCTGCCATTTCCGGAGAATTCCCGTCTTCCGGTTCAGTCTATTATAAATACGCTACTCTTACGTATGACCCATCAACCGGGCAGTATACGGCGGCATGGACGGATCAGGAGCCAGCCGCAAATGTATATATGTGGTGGGCTGTTGCGGTTCGTATTTATTCGGACAAAACTATATATTGGGTTGTGACTGCACCGAACTTCGAGTCTGGAAAAATCATTGTTCGAGACAGGTGGCAATAATGATTACAACATCATGGCAGGAAGCTGGATTTCCCGACATCCGGAATGTTGATTATGGTATTCCGATGTTTGTAATTGCAAATGCGGCTCTGGAATACAATTACATTAGGATCTACCAATATAGAGAGGAAAACAGGGACAATTATTTACGGATGAACTGTCAAAAACGGCTGTCACCTGATATATATAATGGTCTTTGGAATTATTTAACAAGAATAAAATATGATATTATCGAAAATTGGTGGGGCACTCATTATTTATTTTCGCATGGTGCCGGAAGTTTCGATTTTTCCCAAGTATCAAAAGAGGATGTGATCCGCGATTGGACTGCAACACCTTCCGGGCAACTGATAATCGGAAACGTCTCAACATTTACGCCTTATTTTCTTGCCGAAGCCGCGCGGCAGGCATATATGATCCTTTCCGGCTATGTTTACTTTGATTTATCGCTGTCGATCCAATGGAATTCCGATTACGGAACTGTCGATTTCGATTATAGTTATTCCGGCAGTGTGAATTGGTTCAACTCGATGTTCAACAATCCTGAGTTCTATGTTGGATTCAGGTTAGGAAACGAAACGAATTATACGGGGAAAACAGCCAGTGGATCACGTGCTTCATTCCCGCGAATGGCAGATGCAGAATTTGCGAAAGGTTTCGGCATTGTTCGCGGGACCCCTCGCAATTCCTATTGGGTGGGGAAAAGATTGCAAAACTGACCTGGTTAATAACAGGTGTTGACGATAACAGCATAGTAAAAGGAGCACCAACCATGCAGAATATTATTTGTTACGTGGCTGCCAACGAGCCGCTGGGCACCGTTAAAGATTACGCCAACGCCAAAACCCAGGCCGCCCCGACCATGGTGCTGGGGGCTGCCTGTCAGATCAGGATGCGGCTGTTCGCCAATGCCGAAGGATTGGACCCATACCCGGTTTCGGCATTGGCCGCCATTACCAGCTGGCAGTGGCAGATGGATACCGATTTTACCGCCGCGACCACCCGCAAAATTGAGGCCGACAACAGCAATATTACCGTAGGCAGCGTTACGGTTGAAATTGATGATCAGGAATACACCTACACAGAAATCGCCATTCCCATAAGCAATATGCTTACCGAGGAATTGGTGGCATTGATGAACGGGAAGGAAAGCACTAGTATTGCCGGTGAACTGTGCGGGTTTGACGGCACCGGAGCGCTGGTTTTTATTTTGCAGGTAAAGGACTTCACCGTGCGCGGACGCATAAGCGACACGGGAACTCCCACCGAGCTGCCGGTTGAATACCTGACAGCAGCACAGGTGCGCGCACTGGTGAATGGCGGTTTTGATGTGGTTTTTGCACAAACCGCAAGCACCACGCCTGCCGATTGGCACAGCACGCAGACCACAGCCGACCGCTATATTAAATTTCGCCTGGCGGGCGATGCCAGCGCAGCATGGAGCGACATAGTTGCTCTAGTTGTTGGTCCGAACGGCGCCAACGGCGTCTCGCCCTATATTGGCGCGAACGGACACTGGTTCGACAAGGACGGCGACACCGGCGTTCCGGCCGAGATCTCCGGAAGCTATGTCGAATTCTCCTCGGTCGACGCCTCCGGCAATTTCACCTTCGCCGGAACTACCACCGTGCCGACTGCCGTCCTGACCGATGCCGGACATTTCTATCCGGTCGAGAAAGGCAGCGTCCTGGTCAACCTCAACGCGAACACGGTCACGCTCAATGTTGCGCCGTATCTCGCTTACGATGGAGCTGCATCCTTCTCCGGAACGTGGCGGCTGTATTTCGCCGCGGGGAGCGGAAAAGTTGATTTCAATGCCTTGCCGTGGGTTGCTCTTGCCAGCTCGTCAGCCGTTACGATTCCGACCGGAGGAAACGCCTACACTCTCTCAATCGAACAGAATACCACGATTACTTTTCCAACGCCCGTAAATTCCAGTTGCTATTTCTGGCTTTACATTTCTACCGGTTCGGGAGAAGATTCAGTCTCTTTGCCGAATAATATCACATGGAATGACGCCATCGGTCCTATGCTTAATGCGCCCAGCTCGCTATTCCGTATGGCATTTCTGTGGGATCCGCCCACCCAGAAATGGCTTGGATCGGAATTTTGGCATCCGGAGGCGTTGTCATGATCCCTATCCAGATGCAGACATACGAAAGCTATTGGCGTATGATTGATCCTGAATTCGAACAAACTATGGCTAATCTCTACGTGGCCAGATTTCCACGCCTCCCGCGACCGCGACAGCATCGCCGGGGAAAGGCAGAAATTCCCGCGGAATCCTATCACAATATGTTCGATCATTGCCGAATAATTACAACTCCAATATTCCAGGCACAATGTAATAATGAGGTGACCGCATGATCCCGACCGTCACGAATCCGCTCGGCACCGATTACCGGCAGCCGCTGACCCTTACGGCATTGTCGGCCAGTTCCAGCGTGACGCTGAATGCAACCGGCTCGCCGGTCGTTTCCGGCCTGAAATACCGGACCCGCTCCGGATCATGGCAGTCTTACACGACCGGAACAACTGTTTCGCTCCCTTCACCGGGCGATTATGTCCAATTCTGGAACACCGCCGGACAGCTTTCGACCGGGATTTTGGATTGCGTCCAGTTCGCCATGACCGGCACGATCGCCGGATCCGGCAACGTGCAATCGCTCCTGAACTTCTCCATGCAGGCACCGAACAGCTGTTTCATCAAGCTGTTCCAGGGATGTGCATCGCTGATCTATTCGCCGGAATTCCCCGCCACCACCTTATCGGGCGCATGCTATTACAACACATTCTACGATTGCTCCGCCCTGCTGACGGCTCCCGCTTTGCCCGCCACGGCTTTAGCCGGGGAATGCTACAAATATATGTTCTACCATTGCAGCTCGCTCACGGCTATGCCCGCTTTACCGGCCACCGCCCTCAGTTACCACTGTTATAAAGACATGTTCAACGGATGCACGTCTATGGCATCGATGGCCGTCCTTCCCGCTCCTGTTCTGGCGG
>SUWI01000240.1 GCA_015061565.1 Lentisphaerota bacterium | reverse complement strand
GGAACCGGCGCCGGGGAGAAGGGGTGACGATGAGCCTTTCCGATCCGCCGGAGTCCCTGGAGGACGGCGAACCGGCAGGCGAAATGGATCTGCCCGATACGAGCTATTCGCCCGACCTGCTGATGCAGAAAGCGGAATTGCACGGCAATGTGCTCCGCGGCATGAACCAGCTGCCGGAATCGATCCGGGAAGTCATGGTCCTCCGGCATGTCAAAGATATGCCTTACGAGGAGATCGCCCGGATCCTGAATTGTCCGGTCGGGACCGTGAAGTCCAGGATCTCCCGCGGACGCGAGCTCCTGCGGGAATATCTGATGAAAATTGACGAAGGCACGGCGGATGCCGGTATGATGACAGAACAGAGCAAAACACGAAAACAAGTGGAGTTGACGCAATGAAAACAAAAGAGGATGACACCCGGAAGCCGGCACAGGTTTCCCCCGGACCGGAATGTCTTTCGATTGGGAATCTGAGCGCTGAGCTGGATGGAGAATATCATTTTTCTCCTGCGGAACAGGAGCACCTGGCCCATTGCGAACGCTGCCGAAATCTGTACGAATCTTTCAGGGTGATCGATGATGCGGTGACCCGTTCCCTCGCGGTGAACTGCCCGCGCGATGCCGCTTTCCGCATCCGCAAGAATGTCAATCGCCGTCTGGACCGTCTCGCTCCGATGAACGAGCATCGTCCGATCCGGTTCTCCGCGCTGGCCGCCAAGGTCGCTGCGGCGGTGGTGTTCGCCGCCATGGCAGGATATCTGATCTTCATCGACAATCCTTATTTCGGCAAAGATCCCGAACCGCAGCCATCCGTGCCGTCCGCCGCGGCCGTCAAAACGCCGGCTCCTGCGGAGAAGGAACTTGCGCCGCTGCTTCCGTCCGGCGTCGATATCCGCAATCTGCGTCTGGCCGCCGCGGGCGAACCGGCCGCTTTCCGTTTCATCGAACCGGATGCCGTTCCCGTGAAAGCCGAAAATGCCGCCGTGATCCCTGCGGCTGTCAAACATGTCTGGCTGTTCGACTCCGCCCGGAAGACCGGACAGACCGAGAGCCTGCTGCGGAATGCGCTGGAAAAGGCCGGCATCCCGCTGGAACAGGTCCGGATCGCCGTCACGCCCGAGCGCGGGCTTCGCGTGAACCTGCAGCTGACCCGGCAGCAGTGCGTGATGCTGACCCGTCTGCTGGCCGCGCAGAAATTCCAGCTGGTTTCACCGGTTCAGCCTCAGCCTGAGCAGCAGCTCTTTGCCGGCACCGGACGCGAACCGGTCGAATACGAAGCCGTCCTGCTGCCCCGCGGATGACTCCTTTTTTCCGTTCCGTCTTTTTCAGGGTTGATTTTTTCTGATTTTATGCTATAATTCCTCTCCGTTGGAGGGCGTGTCATATGCAGAAAAATCAACTTGTCATCGAATCGATCCTGGAATACAGCAGATCAACTTATCGTCCGGCGGAATATCCGGCCTTGTCCCTGCAGTCGGGGGAATGGCGGAATTCTCAGCCTTTGCGCGGGGTCCGGATCCTCGACGGCACTCCGCTGTTTGCCAATACCCTGCTCAAATATGTGCCGCTGCTGGCGGCGGGTGCCGAATTGACGGCTGCAACCCACGATGCGATCCCTTACGATCCGGCCCTGCTGCCTCTGCTGGATCGATGGGGGCTGCGCCATGTCCACAATGAAAAGACCGGAGAGTATGACTGTATTCTGGACTGCGGCGGCGTGCATGCCGGACTCGCGCCGAAATACGGTTTCGGTGAACTGACCCGTTCCGGCTTTTATCATTATCAGCAGTGCCGGCAGCCGGTCATTCTGGTGGACGACAGCCGGATCAAAGCCATCGAAACGTGTCTGGGCACCGGCGAAGGTTTTCTGCGCGGCATGAAAAAGCTCGGTCATACCGATTTCCGCAGCCGCCGGATCGTGGTTTTCGGATACGGCAAAGTCGGCCGCGGCATCGCCTTCTATGCGGCCCGCGAAGGCGCCGATGTTGCGGTTGTCGACCATCCCGATATGCCCGGCGTTCTGCCGAATGTCCGCCTGATCTCGCGGTTTGACCGCGAAGCCGTCCTCGAAGCGGTCCGGAATGCCTGGTGCGTGGTGACCGCGACGGGGATCCGGCATGCGATGCGCGGCAACGGCGCGGCGGAAGAGATCCTGCGCGGCAGTCAGCTCGTGGCCGCGATGGGGGTCGAAGACGAATGGGGCGATGAGCTCCCGAAGGAAAGAATTTTGAACCGGAACGTGCCGCTGAATTTCATGTTGAACGAGCCGACGCGCCTTCGTTATATCGATCCGACCATGGCTTTGCTGAATGCTGCGGCAGTGGAACTGCTCAAAGGCGGCTTGCCGTCCGGCATCCGGAAAATCGCACCGGAAGTCGAAAATCATTTATGGCAGGCGGTCGAACAGGAAGGTTTGATCACCGATGAACTGAAGGAGAGTGGAATATGAGCATTCTGATCAGAAACGTAAGCCTTGACGGCAAAAACACCGACATTGCGATCCGCGGCAATCGAATCGCGGAAATCGCACCCGGGATCGCCGGCTCCTTCGACCAGGTGATCGACGGTTCGCATTATGCGGCCCTGCCGCCGTTTTACAACACGCACTGTCATGCCGCCATGACCCTGCTGCGCGGGATCGCCGACGATATGGAACTCTTCGAATGGCTGAACGACCATATTTGGCCGGCCGAGGCGAAATTGACCGATGAGGATATTTACTGGGGAACCCGTCTGGCCTGTCTGGAAATGATCAAATCCGGCACGGTTTTCTTCAATGACATGTATTTCCATCCGGCTGAAACGATCCGCGCGGTGGAAGACGCCGGGATCCGGGCCGCGGTCGGCATGATCGTGCTGGATGTGAACCCGGACGCCAATGCGGCGTTTCAGCGGGACAATGAGGCGGTCTGGGCCGACCGGTTCAAGATGTCCGACCGTATCCAGCTGGCATGGTCCCCGCACTCCATCTATACCGTCAGCGAAGCCAACCTGAAGATGGTCGCGGAAAAAGCCGCCGAGATGAAGGTCCGGATCCACATCCATCTGTCCGAAACGGCCCGCGAGGTCGAGGATTGCCGGATGAAGCACCGCTGCTCGCCGGTCGAATATCTGGACCGGCTCGGACTGCTTTCGCACATGACGCTGGCGGCCCATTCGGTGCACCTCAGCGACCCCGATATTGAACTGCTGGCACGCCGCGGGGTTTACCTGGCTTACAATCCCTGCAGCAATTACAAGCTTTCCTCCGGCCGGTTCCGGTTCCGCAAACTGCTGGACAGCGGCTGCAAGGTCGCGTTCGGCACCGACGGCTGTGCCTCCAACAACAATCTCATGATGTTCGACGAGATGAAGGTCGGCGCGCTCGGCGCCAAGCAGGAATTCGGCGGTCCGACTGCATGTCATGCCGAAGAGCTTTTCCAGGCCGCTACGCGGACCGGTGCGGAAGCGTTCGGGATCGATGCCGGCGTGATCGCGCCCGGAAGACTGGCGGACATCATGCTGATCGATCTGGATTCCCCGATGATGGTCGCCGCCCACAATCTGATTTCCAACGTGGTGTATGCCGCGGACAGTTCCTGTGTCGCGACTCTGATCTGCAACGGCAAAGTGCTGATGCAGGACCGTCAGGTCCCCGGAGAAAAGGAAGTGGTCCGCGAGGCGCGCCGCTGTTCGGAACATCTGCGAGCCTGACCCGTTCGATTTCAGGCGGGATCATACCCCGTCAGACGCACAAAATTATCGTGGAACACGGCCTTGCGTTCCGCATCGGTCAGCGGTTCGGCAAGCACGCCCCAGACATTCATCAAGGGGTCGTTGACCGGATAATCGGTTCCGAAAAGGATCCGTTCCGCCCCGATCCGGTCGATTCCCCAGCGGAGCATATGCCAGCGGGAAAGTCCCGATCCGGAAAGATCCCAATAGGCATTGGGATGTTTTTCCGCCAGACCGTAGCTGATGTCGCAGCCGAAACTTCCCGGATGCGCGATCACGACTTTCAAACGGGGAAACCGTGAAAGCAGCCGGTCCACATCCTCAGCGGTGGAGGGGTGAATGTTCAGGATCATGCCCAGATCGCTTACGGTTTCCAGGATCGGATCCATTTCCGGAACGGCATAATCCCGATACCCCTGCACATACCAGGCAATTTCACCCACCCACCGGAAGCCGAGGTCGTAAAAACGCTTTATTTCCGCTATCGAGGCTGCCGGATAATTCGGATGGATGTTGACTCCGGGATAAAAATGTTTGCCGAAATGTTCCCGCCATTGCAGCACGATATCATTTTCCTTCCGCAGGATTTCCGGATCGGTTCCGTCGTTGCGGAGATTGAACGTGCCGCAGAAAAAGGAAATTCCGGCATCGGAAAGTTCCTGCTGATACTGATCGTGATCTTTCGGTCCGCTCAAGGGACAATCCCGGTTGAAATAAGGATGCGCATGGGCATCGATGATCGGATAATCGATTCCCGGAAAGCTCCGGCATTTCCATTCCATCGGCATTTTTATCTCCATTGCTGATTTTGCGAATCCGTCAAAGGATCGCGCCGTGTTCCTGCAGGATTTGGCGGATGTTTTCCATCGGAGTCATCAGCACGGCTGTTCCGTTCCGGATCGAAGCTGCGGCCGCAGCGCCTGCAGCTTGCGCCGTCGCCATCGAAGTCGCCTGGACCCGCAGCGCACTGTTCGCGAGCCGGTCGGACGAGATGCAGCGTCCCGCCGCCAGAACCAATTTGCTGCCGGACGGGACCAGCGCCCGAAGCGGGACCTGCGGCACCGTTCCTTCCTCGAGATGCCGCTGTACGATCGACTGCGCACTGGCGTGCAGATCGATCGGATAAAATGAATTGCAGACCGCATCCGGATACCGTTTTCCGGAACAGTAATCTTCCGCCGTGACAGTGGTCTCGCCGCGGATGACGGCACTTTCGCGGATGCCGCATTCGAAAGCGCCGAAACTGATGGATAGATTTTCCATTCCGGGCTGTTTGCGGAGGAACCGCCAGGCCCGCAGCAGAGAACCCCTGGCTTCGATTTCCAGCCGGCTCCGTCCTTCCGAAGTATGAGTCGGCAGCGGCGGAAAAATGTGATTGGCATTGTCGCCATGTTTGCTGAGGAATTGCAGCGACGCTCCGTTTTTGTTCCAGCCCAGATCGGTATAACGCAGTTCACCCGCGGCAACGGCCCGGTCGATCGCGGCGCAGAGTCTGGTTTCATCCAGCTGACTGAAGTCGTATCCGGCGAGCTTGCAGGACATTGTAGCGGGCTGGCACTCCGTCGGATGGATCACCTCGTATCCGGCGAGGGCGCACACGGACGCATCGCCGGTGCAGTCGATCACGCGGCGCGCCCGGACGGTGCGAAGACCTTCCAGCGTGCACAGGCGGAGCTCCACGGTGTCATCTTCCGGTTTTACTTCCGCGATCATCGTGTGATAAAGAATTTCCACGCCGGAATCAAGCAGTTTCTCATCGCAGAGCGCGCTGTAAACCACCGGATTGAGCTGCACCTGATACCGCCAGAACCGGCTCGCAGCGTTCCAGCTGGAAAAATCGGGCAGCGGCAGTCCGCTTTCCGCGGCGGCTTCGGTGACCAGTTCCCAGCCGATCCCGGCGATGATCTGATGTCCCCAGGCGTGGAAAAGTCCGGGGAATGCGATCCCGCCAGCGGTCATGGTCCCGCCGGGAAGTCCGTTTTTTTCGACCAGCAAGGTCCGCATCCCGGCGCGTCCGCACTGGATCGCCGCAACCACTCCGGCCGTGCCGCCGCCGACAACGATGATATCGAATGATCCATCCATTTTTTTCCTCCGGTTGTCCGGCTGAAAGAGAGTTTATTGTTTGACCGTCGTGACGACCCATGCCGGGTTGCGGAGACGCTCTATTTCAGGGATCTTCTTTTCCGCTTCCGGCAGGCCGCCGAATTCGATCAGACTCAAACTGTTCCGCAGCAGATCGTGGTGCGATTCGCAGGAAAAAAGATTGCGCACCGTCAGCCACGGCCGGATATTTTCCGCTCCGTCGAAAGCATCACCCTGCGGCACGGTCTTCAGCGATTTCAGATATCCCCGGACGCCGCTCATCACACACCAGGCATCGAACAGTTTCTGCATTTCCGCATCATCATTCAGTGGTGCATTCAATTCATCCAGGTATGCAAAGAATTTTTCCGCATCCGTTCCGGAAAGCGGCTGCAGCTGTTTCTGGTAATTATAATAAGGAAGAAGTTCCATTGCGAATGCACCTTTGCTGTCAAAACTGAATTTCGGGACATAACCGATATACCAGCAGGGCAGCGACGTCGGACGAGGCGGAAAATAAAAATTGCCGGGCGAATAAACGATCGGTACGCCGCGGTGGATCTCATATCCGCAGGGACAATGCGTATGACAATTGAAGACGGCATCGGCTCCGTTTTCCGCCAGGAAACGGCAGAGCTGCCGCAGCCGCGGCGAGGGGAACGGATAATGTTCATGACCGCCATGCAGAACCATCAGCACCGCATCGCATTGTTCTTTCAGGGAACGGATCCGAGCGGGAAAACTCAGAATGTCCAGACCGGCTGCGCCCGGACGGTTTTCCGAGGCGATCCCGAACTCATGTTCGGCTGCATTGATCACGCCGATCTTCAGTCCGTTTGCGGTCAGGATCAGCGGCTTTTCCGCTTCCCGTTTCGACATGCCCGCACCGGCGGTTTTGATCTTTTTCGCGGCGAAAGCGGCCAGCGTGTCAGCCACTCCCGGAGCGCCGTAATCGCCGGTGTGATTGTTGGCCAGCATCACCGCATCGATCCGCAATGCTTCCGCGAACGCCAGCGCACCGGGATAACAGCGGTGATTCGGTCCGGATTTGTCGATCGGGGTATCCTGTTTCGTGACCGTGCATTCCCACTGCAGCAGCCTCAAGTCAGCCTCGTCAAAATACGGTTTCACTTCTGCGCAGATCTCGGCTGCCCGTTTCGCCACATCATCTGAATTCGCTTCGCGCGGACAGAAGTCTCCAGCCACTGCCGTTTTGATGACCGGACCCGATGATTCACGCCATTTGATCTGTCTTGTCTGCATCTTTTTTCTCCTATTATTAAATAAATGTTTAAATATTGTTGAGCGGTGAAAAAGGCCGGCCGATCCGGGGCGTAAAAATCCGGCATTCCGGAAGGGCCTGCCGCAGATATTTCACAGCCGTTTCGCCGGTGCAATGCATCAGATAAAGTTCTTCGATCCGGTTAGCGCGGAAACACTTTGCCGTCCGTTCGAGTCTTTCCGCATCCGCATGGCGCAGATGCAGTCCGCCGACTACCGCGCGGATAGCGATTTCCGGATGATGTTTCCAGCAATGACCGATGGTGTTGATGATGCCGGCATGACAGCATACGGTGATCAGGATGCCGTCCGCAGACAGCAGCGATTGTTCA
>SUWI01000239.1 GCA_015061565.1 Lentisphaerota bacterium | reverse complement strand
GTGAAACTGACGAAGAGGGAGGCAAGCGTCGCGATCACCATGACGCCCGCGAACGGTCCGACCAGCATGCCGACGATCGAAGACATAGTCGCGATCGGAACGAAGACCACCACGTTCGTCAGCGCGCTGGCGGAAACCGCATTGACCACTTCCGCCGTTCCCTCGGCGGCGGATTCCGCAGGCGTTTTTCCGCGTTTCAGCCAGACGAAGATATTCTCCATGACGATGACCGAGTTGGTGACCAGGATCCCCGAGGAACAGCCGATGGAAACCAGCGTCATCATGTTGAAAGTGTAGTTAAGCAGTGACATCACGGTGAACGTGATGATGACCGAGACCGGCATCGTGATCGAAATGATGAAGGTCGAACGGGGTTCATGCAGGAACAGGAACAGCAGCAGCGCGGTCAGCAGGATGCCGAGCCCGACGCTGCCCCAGGCGTCCTGAACGGATGCCTCGATGTAGTCGGCGCTGTCCTTGAACCAGACCAGCTGCGTGTTTCTCGGCAATGCGCCGGGGGGCTGCAGCGAGTCGAAACGCTTGCGCACCTGTTTGATGACTTCCACGGTATTGGCGTCGCTTTTCTTGACGATCTCGATGGCGACTCCCGGTTTGGTCCCGAGGTATCCCTCCTGACGGATCTCCTTGGCCATGAGCTTGATTTCGGCGATGTCGCCCAGGTAGACCTTATGGCCGCCGACGATCCCGATCTCGAACTCCCCGAGTTCGCGGATGTCGTGGAATTCGCCGTCGAAAGTGACCGCCGTTTCCCGGCCTTTTTCCCGAATGTGTCCGGCCGGAAGTTTCAGGTTGTTTTCCTGAATTTTTGCGACGATCTGCGCCACGGTGAGGTTCATGGCGGAAAGTTTTTTCCGGTCGAGCAGCACATGCAGCTGCATTTCGTTGCCGCCGTGCAGACGGATCTCGCCGACGCCGGGGATGCTGGCGAACCGGTCGGAAAGCGTTTTGTCCGCGTAATGATACAGTTCGTCCACGGAACAGCCGCCGGTCAGATACAGTGTCACGACCGGCACGGCGTTGATGTTGATCTTGCTCAGCTGCGGCGTCTTGACCGTCGGAGGAAATTTGTCGACAATGGTGTTGATACTTTCCCGGACCTGATGGATCATGACATCCACATCCGTTCCGTTGACGAACTCCAGGGTCGTGCCGCAGACGTTCTCCATGCAGGTGCTGGTGATATGTTTCAGCCCGTCCAGGGAAGCCACGGCATCCTCGATGTGCTTGGCGACGTCGGTCTCGACCTCTTCCGGGGACGCTCCGGGATAAATGGTGAGGACCTGGACATACGGGACATCCATTTTGGGCACGGTGTCCTTGCCGATCTTGAAATAGGAGAGCGCGCCGAAATATACCAGCATCGCAATGAAACAGCCCATTGCGATCTTGCGTTTGACCGAGAGGCCGCTGAGTGTCATCGCATTACCTCTCGATTTCCAGTTTGTCGCCTTCGCGGACGAATGCCTGACCCCGGACGATCACCGCCTTGCCGAGGAGCGGCTCCGGCGAGAGGATCTCCGTGATCCCGTCCGTAGTCAATCCGCAGCGGACAGTGGTTTCTTTCGCCGTTCCGCCCTGATTCACAAATACGCTCATTCTGCCTTTCCCGCCCGGAAGGACCGCATCCGCCGTCACGCCCCAGCCGGTTCGACGGGTCAGGACGATCTCCAGATCACACAGCGTTCCGGATTTCAAGGAGGTGTCCGCGGGGAGTTTTGCCTTGATCTCGAAGGTCCGGCTGGCAGGATCGATGACTTCCGCCCGGAAATAGACCGGACTGCTGCAGACCTTCTTCCCTCCGAAATACACATCGATATCGGTTCCCGGTTTCAGACGGTCCCAGTAAAGGGCGCTGATCCGGCAGCTGATCTCCCGGCTGGCAGGGTCTTCCACGGTCAGGACCGGAACCCCCGGAGCCGCGAACTCCGATTCTTCCTTGCATTTCGTCAGGATCAACGCGCGGAACGGCACCGACGGATGGGAATCATCCAGCATCTGTCCGGCCAGTTTCAAAGCGGTTTCCGCCTGCTGCACTTTGGAAGCAGCGGCCCGGTCAAGTGCAACGGCCACGTCCAGCATGACCAGCGCGCTGTGATAGGCCAGTTCCGCCTGTTCATAGGTGTCGGCGGAAACGGCCTTCGAGCGGTAGAGCGTCTGATTCCGCTGGTAATCGCGTTCGGCTTTCTTCAGCCTGATTCTGGCAAGCTTCACCCCCTGCTCAGTCGACAGCCGCGTATCCTTCGCAACCTCCAGATCCTTCCGGGCCAGTTCGACGCGGGTCGTAAGGTTTTTCAAATCGACCTGGAACAGGCTTTTGCCGGCTTCCGCGATGGCGCCTTCCTCGAAATAGATCTTGTCGATCCTCCCGGGGACGAACGAAGAGATCGTCCCTTTCCGCGCGGCTTCCACCATGCCCTGCGCCCGGAAGATTTCGCGGAATTCCTGTTTCTGCAAGGTGCCGGTCTGAACTTTTACCGTCCTTGCCTCGACTTTTTGCTGTTGCTGCTTGCCGCAGCCGGAAAGCAGGGTCAATAATACAAACGAATATCTGATTAATTTTTTCATGACGGACCTCACAGGGAAAGTAGATTCAGCGAAAACAGGGCATTCCGCGTGGCGATGTACTGAAGGCGGCGATAGCAGCTTTCCGGAATGTTATCGGTTTTCAGGATGTTTGTGAACATGCCGATATTGGAGGTATATACCACGGCGCCTCCGAAAACGGAATAGACCCAGCCCAGGGCGCTTTCGATATCGTCGTTTCCGGTAATGTCGATATACACTTTTGCGAACAGCGCGGGGAACCGGTCGCATTCGTTTTTCATAAGCCGTTTCTGACCTTCCTCGGTGATACTGGCATTCAGCAGAAAGGCGATCTCCCAGTGGGATTCATCGCCGTTCCAGATCATCTTGTAGAAAATATCGATCATCTCCGAAACCAGCTGCCGTTTCCCGTCCGGGGTCTTCAGCAGATGCTGATTCTTTGCGTAGTATTCTTCGATCTGCGCATAGTCGATGTTGCTGAGCGCATGTTCCCAGACCGCATCGATCAGTTTGTCCAGACCGCCGAAGTGATAGGTTATGGCATTGGGAACAGCACCTGCCGCCTGCGCGATATCCTTCGCCTGAACCCCCTTGATTCCGTGGCTCGTGAACAGTTTTCCGGCTGTCTGGATCAGCAGATCACGCGTTTTGATTGTCGGGCTTATTTTGTCTTTAATTATTATTCCCATTCCTGATAATTAGGATAATTAGTATCCGGATAATATATCACAGCTCGGCGAATTTTCAAGTCCGGGAAAGACTTTCCATCTGATTTTTTCGCCAGATTTCCATCCCGGCTGTCAAACAGCGTAAATTTTACCAAAAAAAACAAAAAAAGACTTGTTTCCTATGGATTATGTGGTATTGTAAAATTGCGACTATGTGAAAATGAACCATGTCCGGCTTATCCGGGAAAATCAGACCTTTCGTTTTCCCTCAAAATAGTCTCCGGCGGTTTTCTCGCCGCTTTCGGAGACGGTTTTTGAAGAACAGAGGGCTGTCGGCATCCTGTGGTGAGCCGCGAGTTTTTTGAGGTGCAGAGACTTTATACAGACAAAAGGATCGCCCCCTCATCATTTTCTTATAATCGCCCGCTGGATTTTCATAGCAGACTAAAAATAATGGAAAGGCAAACATGAAAAAACTCATTATCTCGCTGATCGTCATCGCGGTCGTCGGACTGGTCGTTTACTCGGTGAAATCCTACCGGGAGAATGCGATCTACCGGAATCCGGCATTCGCCTCGGGCAACGGGCGGCTGGAAGCCACGGAAGTCAACATTTCCACCAAACTGGCGGGCAAGATCGAACAGATCCTTGCGGAGGAAGGCGCTTATGTGAAGAAGGGACAGAAACTGGTGCAGATGCAGACCAACGTCCTGGAGGCGCAGCTGGCCCAGGCCAAAGCGGTGATCAAGGTGAAGGAAGCGCTGCTGGTGCAGGCGCAGGCAACGCTCATGCAGAAAGAAAGCGCCTGCAAGAATGCCGAAAGCCGTTACAACCGGGGAAAGATCCTGTTCGAAAAAAATGCGGCCTCGCAGCAGACGTATGAAAACGACCTGGCCGCGTATGAATCGGCCAAAGCCGAACTGGATGCGGCCAGAGCGGTGATCCCGCAGGCGAAAGCCGATATCCTGGCAGCGAAAGCCGATGCCGCGCGGATCCAGGCGGATATTGACGACAGCACGCTGGTGGCGCCCCTGGATGGACGGATCCAATACCGGATCTCGGAAGTCGGCGAAGTCCTCAACGCGGGCGGAAGAGTGCTGAATCTGGTCGATCTGACCGATGTTTATCTGACTTTCTTCCTGCCGGAAAGTGCGGCGGGCAATGTCAGGATCGGCGCGGACGTGCGTCTGCTCATCGATGCTCTTCCGAAAGTGCCGATCCCGGCAAAGGTCTCGTTTGTGGCGAGTGTGGCGCAGTTCACGCCGAAAACGGTCGAAACCAGGATCGAGCGTCAGAAACTGATGTTCCGGGTCAAGGCGAAAATCGATCCGGCACTGCTCCGCAAATATATCGACCTGGTCAAGACCGGTCTGCCGGGCGTGGCGTGGGTCAGGATCGACGATACGGCGGATTGGCCTGATTTTCTGAAATTGTCCAATGGAGTCGCCGTTCCCAAGCCGGGAGCTTCCGGCAAATGAATCCGGACCATGCCGCAGTCCCGGCTGAAAATCCCGTTCCGGTGGTGGTTTTCCGGGATCTTTCCCTGCATTACAAAAAGACCGTCGGATTGGATTCGGTTTCGCTGGAGATTCCCGCACGGAAACTGATCGGTCTGATCGGTCCGGACGGCGTGGGGAAATCCACGCTGCTTTCGCTGATCACCGGCGCCCATGCCATGCAGGACGGCACGCTGGAAGTGCTGGGCGGGGACATGCGCGATGCCAAACACCGCAACCGGGTCTGTCCCCGGATCGCCTACATGCCGCAGGGACTGGGCAAAAACCTGTATTTCACGCTGACGGTCGAAGAGAATCTGCAGTTTTTCGGACGGCTTTTCGGACACGATGCGGCCGAACGCCGCCGCCGGATCGACCGCCTGACCAAAAGCACCGGACTTTTTCCTTTCCTGAACCGGCCCGCGGGGAAACTTTCCGGCGGCATGAAGCAGAAACTCGGTCTGTGCTGCTCCCTGATCCACGATCCGGACCTGCTGGTGCTGGACGAACCGACGACGGGCGTCGACCCGCTGGCGCGGCGGCAGTTCTGGGATCTGGTCGACAATATCCGGCGCGATCAGCCCAATATGAGCGTGATCGTTGCCACGGCCTACATGGACGAGGCGCAGCGTTTCGACTGGCTGATCGCCATGAATGCCGGAAAGATCCTGGATACCGGCACCCCGCAGGAGATCCTGAGCAAGACGGGGAAAGACAATCTGGATGCGGCATTCATCCAGCTGCTGCCGGAAGACCAGCGCGCCGGTCACAAGGACCTGATCGTGCCGCCGCTGGAAATTTCCGGAAAGACCGAATACGCCATCGAAGCGGAAGGACTCACCAAACGGTTCGGCTCCTTCACCGCGGTCGATCATGTCAGTTTCAAGATCCCGAAAGGGGAGATCTTCGGCTTTCTCGGATCGAACGGCTGCGGCAAGACCACGACCATGCGGATGCTGACCGGTCTGCTGCCTGCGACCGAGGGGACCGCAAGTCTGTTCGGCAAACCCATCGACGGCGGTTCCATGGAGGTGCGGCAGCATCTGGGATATATGACCCAGTTGTTTTCTCTGTATGGCGAACTGACCGTGCGGCAGAATCTGGAACTTTACGCCCGGCTTTACCGGATCCCCGAGCCCGAACTGCCCGCCCGCGTCGACGAAATGCTCAAACGTTTCCAGCTGAATGAGATCGAGAGCGCTTATCCCAGGGATCTGCCGCTGGGATTGAAACAGCGGCTCTCGCTGGCCGTCGCCGTGATCCACCGGCCCGAAATCCTCATCCTCGACGAACCGACCTCCGGTGTCGATCCGGTCGCGCGCGACCTGTTCTGGGAACTCATCATCGAACTTTCCCGCCGCGACCGGGTGACGATCTTCATCACCACGCACTTCATGAACGAAGCGGACCGCTGCGACCGGATCTCGCTGATGCATGCGGGCAGATCGCTGATCTGCGACACCCCGGCGGCGATCAAGGAGAAACGGAAAGCCGCGACGCTGGAAGAAGCCTTCATCGGGATCCTCGAAGACGCCGATCCGGCGAACGTGGCGGAACAGGCGTCGTCGATGGGCGACGAACCCGTGTCCGCCGCCGAACCGCCGAAACCGAAACCGGAGTGGCGCATAAAACTCGACGGCATTTTCGATCTTCAGCGCTGGTTCAGCTGTTTCTGGCGCGAATATCTGGAACTGATACGGGACCCGATCCGCATGACGCTGGCCCTGTTCGGCGCGATCATCCTGATGCTGGTCGTCGGCTACGGGATCAATATGGACGTGGAAAATATCTCCTTTGCGGTCCTCGACCGGGACAACACCATCACCAGCCAGAATTACATTTTGAACATTTCCGGCTCGCGGTATTTTTCCGAACACCGGCCGGTCAGGGATTATAATGACCTCGACCGGCGGATGCGCAGCGGCGAATTGAGCCTGGTGGTGGAGATCCCGCCCAAATTCGGTCTGCAGGTCCAGAAAGGGGAATCTCCGGAAGTTTCGTTCTGGATCGACGGCGCCATGCCGACCCGGGCCGAGACGATCAACGGTTATGTGACGGCCCTGCACCAGAAATGGCTGGAAAACCGGAGTCTTAAGGATGAGGATCACTCGCAGATCTACATCGAGACGCGTTACCGTTACAATCCGGATGTGCTGAGCCTGCCGGCGATGGTCCCGGCCATGATCCCGGTCCTGATGCTGATGATCCCGGCCATCCTTGCCGCGCTCGCCGTCGTGCGCGAAAAGGAAATGGGATCGATCATCAACCTTTACGTGACGCCGCTGACCCGGACGGAATTCCTGCTGGGCAAACAGTTCCCCTATCTGCTGTTTTCCATCCTGAGCTGTTTCCTGCTGATCGTAATGGCGGTAACGGTGTTCGATGTCCCGGTGAAGGGCAGTCTGCCGACTCTGCTGCTGAGTTCCGTGGTCTATTGCTCGATCGCCACCGGCATGGGGCTGCTGTTCTCGTCCGTGACCCGCAGCCAGATCGCGGTGATTTTCCTGACCATGCTGGGGACCATGCTGCCGTCCGTGCAGATGTGCGGCCTGATCAACCCCGTGGATACGCAGAGCGGCGCCGCCTGGTTGATCGGATCGGTCTACCCGACCAGCCATATGCTGCTGGTCAGCCGCGGAATCTTCAACAAGGCACTGGAATTCCACGACTTGTACCAGCCGATCCTCATGCTGATCGTCACGGTCCCGGTCATCCTCGG
>SUWI01000238.1 GCA_015061565.1 Lentisphaerota bacterium | reverse complement strand
CGGGATGATGAGGTCGCAGTAATAGGTGCCGTTGGCATATCCCGCCATGGAAACCTTTCCTTCCCCGGCGGATCCCTGAGCCAGAATGCGGTTGAATTCATCCCGGATCCGATAAACTGCCCCGGCCGGTATTTTCAGGCCGTCACCGTCCATGGTGACTTTGCCCGTGGTGACATCTTTGCCCGCCGCCCATTGCAAAGCCCGCATCAGAAAAACCAGCTCGTTTTCCTGTCTGGCACGGGCGCGGATCCCGGATTCGCCGAAGGTCACGGTCAGCGCCGCCGCATTCGCCGATGGATCATTGATCTGCAGGATGCGCCCCTTGCCGAACCGATACACCTCGATCCGTTTTTCCGGAAAAGGAAGGACCGCTTCATCCAGAAAGGCCGGCCGTTCCAGCCGTTTCGCATAGATTTTTTTGTAAGGCAGTTTCCTGCCGTGAACGATCAAACCGGTTCCGTTTTTCACCTTCAGAAGAATCTGGAACTGGGTATCCTCCGGGGCTTTGACAAAGGGCACGTTGCCCAGAACGATCACATCCAGGTCTTTCCCGGCTTTTTCGCGGAGTTCCTCGCTTTTCTCGAACTGACTGTTTCCGGTCAATGCCGCGGCATAGACATTGTCAATGTAAAAGCGGGTCCCGTCGGAGAGATACGGCGTATATTCCAGATTCATCCGCTGGGCCAATTCCACCACGTCACGCGCGCCGTAATGCCGGACGTAGAACAACACCTTCAGCGGAGGATTCGTCTTATCCCAGATTAGATGTTCTGTCCGGTAATTTTCGGTCAAATTGTTGACATACCAGCCGTCGTGTTTGGCGTATGCAATGGACCCGGCCAGGCATGCGGCCAGAAGCATGATCGTTTTTCTCATGGCTCATATCTCCTTCAGTTGAAATTTCTTTTGAGCAGCAGATTCCATTTCAGCAGGAAAAGCTGTTCCGCCGCTGCGCAGTATATTTTATATGCGGTCATGCCATTTTTCTTTTCCGCCCCGGTCAGGCCTTTGCGGATCTTGCCGATCGTTCCGGCCATCCCCCCTGAAGGCTGAAGCGCTTCCAGCTCCATGAAGAGGTAACGGCATTTTTCCTTTTCCTGTTTCAGCAGGTCGGCGAGGTCATCGGTTTTGATTCGCGTTCCGTTGTAACTGACAAGCAGCTGCCCGCAGGGAACGCACCAGGGGGCGGACGCTTTTCCCGCCAGGATACGGCCGACCTTCATGGGGTCGAGCACGGTTTTCCCATCCGAAAAGTAGATAAAACCGAAACTGTTGGTGTTGTTGTAATTACCGCCGGGACTGTTCACCATGCCGCGGAATCCTTTGGTCCAGGAGAAGCGGGCATGGCAGAACTGCCAGAGCGAGCCGGGCTTGCCGATCCCGTTCAGGTCATCCCATGGAAAGAAGGCTTCGGCATACCACGCATCTTTCCCGATGGAAACGGCGGCCTTCCAGAAGGTTCCGCTCCAGTCATGGAGGTAGACAGCCGCATCCTGACGGCGCATGTCATACTTCGCGCCATTGGCATTGATGATGAATTTCGTATATCCGATCCCGTCCGCCGCCGGGTCGAAATAGAATTCCCCGCAGTCATCCGTCCACAGGTTCGGGTTGTCACTCTCCGTGATGGTTCGTTTCAGCTTGGGAATATGGTCGTCGTAATTGGCGACCGCCATATAAAGCCCGGTCTGATCATAGGCCAGGCGCAGCTCGGTTTTCAACGCTCCCGGACCCGGATTCCCTTTCCAGTATTCATAATAGGAATCATGCACCGGAACGCCTTTCCATTCGTCTTTATCGATCTTTCCGTCTATG
This sequence comes from Lentisphaerota bacterium, assembly GCA_015061565.1. Classification (GTDB taxonomy): domain Bacteria; phylum Verrucomicrobiota; class Lentisphaeria; order Victivallales; family UBA1829; genus SIG94. The sequence continues at coordinate 5,636 of SUWI01000238.1, read as the reverse complement.
ACAATTGGTTTTGTTCTGGGGCGGACTTCATAGAAGGAGAGTTCGCGTATCTGCGCCGTCAGCACCAGCGGCAGAAAAACCGCAGCCAGCAGCAGAGAATAAATGGTCTTCATTCTTCCTCCTTACATGCCCAGTTTGGTAGTTGTTTTATTGGCGTAGTTGTCGGAAAAAAACCAGGTGTGCAGATAATCAGCCACCTGGGTAATAATAGTCGGATATCCCCACTGGCAGGGTATTTCATTGGGCTTGCGGTTCCCCGCGTGCCCGTCCGCATACCCGATATTGATCGTATTTTCATGCCGGAATGCCGGATCCTGATAGGACTGAGCTTCGTTGCGGTATGTCGATTTCCTGGGATCGGCGGTGAGGCTTCCTTTCAGGTGAATTTCGCTGTGGCCCCAGTCTTCGCCCAGCATCATCACCAGACCGGGTTTCCGCAGACGGTGGAGCGGTGTTACCGCTTTGGAGTCATAATTTACAAAAGGATACGGATTGCCTCCGTAGCTCGTCTTGTGGGTCCTGTTCAGATAGCTCGAATCCGCTTCCGAAGGACAGCGGAAAATACCATTCTTCAAGGCGTTGTTCGCCTTGGCATCGCCATATGCCTTGCTCTTCTTGATATTGTACCGGGAAGCAAGGGAATCCAAATACAAGTAATTTCGGTTATCACTCGGCGGGGTAAATTTTGCAAAGGAGTACCAGTCGGTGGGCATGAAGCCGCCGAAATCGTTGGCATAGAAATTGTACACGAGACAAAGCTGCTTCGTGTTGTTCAGACACTGCGTTTTCCGGGCCATGTTCCTGGCCTTGTGCAAAGCAGGCAGCAGCATCCCCGCCAGAATCGCAATGATCGCGATGACCACGAGGAGTTCTATCAGTGTAAAACGGCCTGCCGTTTTACGCTTCAGGTATGAGAGTTGAGGTATGAGAGATGAGGTTTTTAAATTTTTCTTGTCTTTCGGCATGTTCATTGTCCTTTCATTTTTGTTTATTAAATTTTTCCAGTGAGATGGAGTTTATCGGAAAGATGCCGGTAATTTGCGATTATTCTCAACGTTGGGAAATCAGGATTTTCCATTGTTGTCTTTTACCTCATCTCTCCTCTCTCCTACCTCATACCTTGATCGGTTCTGCCAAATCACAGCAAAAACAAGTATAGACTACGAGGAGTTCTATGAGTGTGAATCTCCGCTTCCGCTCCGATGATGAATAATGAGAGATGAATGATGATGTGTCCTTGCTGCGAAGCCGATACTGATTACCGATTACTGAAGACTGATCACTTGTCCGGTTCATGTTCTTTACCTTTCTTTTTCCGTTACGGTGTTATATTCGTTTTCGAGTTTCATTGCGCGTTGACCGTGAATTTGCAGAACCCGATCCCCTGTCCTTGCGGGTCGATATAGATCTCCGCACAGTCATCGGTCCATAAATCGGGATTGTCCCGGTTGGTGATGCTTTTGCGAATCGTCTTCACATTCGGTTCATAATGGATGATGGCGAGGTAAAGCCCGCGGCTGTCGTAGACAATCCGGAAACTGTTCCGGAGTTTCCCCGGACCGGGATTGGATTTGAAATACTCATACGAGGCAGTATATTCCGCCGCGTCCCGCCAGCAGGGATCGTCCAGTTTCCCATCGATGACCGGCGGGGTTTTCGCCGGAACGGGACAGTAAAACGAAATTTCCCGCATCGCGGCTGAAAGTGTCGTCAGGGTCAGGAGCAGCAATGAGGATAAAAAGAATTTGGTTTTCATGGTGCAGTCTCCGGTTCAGGTGAATATATATCGGCAAAAAACTCGATTTCTTCGGAACTTTTTTCGGAAAGGAGCAGACGGACGGCTTCATCACCGATTTTTTCCAGGGCAAAATCGGAATAAAAGAGGTTCCTGTCCGGAGTGACCTGAGGTTTCTTCCTGGGCAGGTCCAGAAATCCGCCGGGACAGTCCGGAAAACGTCTGCGCATGATTTTGCAAACCGCCGGAAGAGTGACCAGAAAACCATCGCATGGATAATCTTTCAGGTATTCTTCCGCCAATGCTTCGAGTTTTTCCGTATCGGTCTGAATGTGTTCGGGGATCGGAATGAACAACGGCCGGACCTCAGGAGAATACTGGCGGCAGATCTCAGTGATCCGCTGCAGCCGGTCGGTGTCGGACGAATGATCCATATAATTCATGAAGAATACCGGTCTGCGGCAGCCGGTCCGGAGCAGATGTTCCGCCATCCGGGCGGCGATTTCATCCATGCGTTTGACCAGGCGGAACCAGCGGGAAATCATTTTGTCGGCCTTGTGCCTTACCGCCTGTTTTTTGCCTTCGTAAACCACCGCCACGCGGCATTTGCTGGCGAGCAGGAACGGGAAGATTTTACTGAACCACAGTCCGGTAACTACAACCCGGCTTTCCGAATTGAGGTTGAACAGTTTGGACCAGTCGATGTCGTTGGGATCGTTGGTCGGAGAAATGGCCAGCGTTTCCACTTCGCAATTCCGCTCGGCTGCACCGCTCAGGACTCCGCGCAGTACACCCATCACATATTCGGAAGAGATGATCTCCTCGGAACAGGGAAGCAGGAAGGTGATTTTCTGCCGCGGGACCGAGGCGCAGACATAGGTGCCGTAGCCGCGCACCCGACGGACCAGCGATTCCGCTTCGAGCATGGCAAGCGCATGCCGCAGCGTATCACGCGACACCCCCAGAAGCCGGGCAAAATCCGTCTCCTTCGGCAGCAATTCATCCGGCTGATAACGCCGCCGCAGGATATCCCGTCTGATCCGGGCATAAACTTTATTCGATTTTTTGGCAGTCTTCATGGCATCAATAAAGAAATTAAGTTCAAAAACATACCTGCATCGTTTGCAGATATAATATATAACTGAAAAAATCAAAAATCAAGCCGGTTTTTAAAAAAAGCAGCAAATTTGTGTTATGCGAACAAAAAGAAAAACCGGCAGTGGAAAAAATCCGCCGTCGGTTTTCGTATTTGTTTCCGGCATGCCTTACGCGCCAGTTCATCTTTCATCTTTCATCTTTCATCTTTCATCTTTCATCTTTCATCTTTCATCTTTCATCTTGAGTCTTGAGTCTTGAGTCTTGTGTCTTGAGTCTTGTGTCTTGTGTCTTGTGTCTTGTGTCTTGTGTCTTGTGTCTTGTGTCTTGTGTCTTGTGTCTTGTGTCTTGTGTCTTGTGTCTTGTGTCTTGAGTCTTGAGTCTTGAGTCTTGTGTCTTTCATCTGCAGCAGCCGCGCAGCGTGACCGGCCAGCGGTCAACCACCTCTTCGCCCCGGATGATCCATAGCTCGTCGAACAAGTTGACCGTCGGGTCACAGTGGGAAACGACCAGTTCGATCCGGTCGCCGGGTTTCAGCGTCCGCGTCGCGGGATATTTGAGATGTCCGTGCTCATCGCCGAAATCCCAGCTGTAGGTGAAAGTATCTGAAACCGTACCGTTTTCCAGCACCCGCGGCGGCGCGCCGGGAGTCACATACAGAGCTTTGGTCCCGGCGTCGATCGTGGTCTCCCCGGGATAATGCGAACTGATCACCGAAGAGATCATCCGCAGCGCCGGGAAATAATTCGGTCCGCCGTGTTCGACGCCCAGATATTCGGCATCCATCATGCAGTAGGAACCCACCTGGATGTCGGTCAGTTCCGGGATCAGCACATCCGCCGGCGAAGTACCGGTCCCTGCCCCGGTGAAGATCCGGCACGAGGGGAATTCCTTCCGGATGGCGGCGAAAACCGCCGCGCCGCCCCGCATCAGCCGTGTGCATTCCGCCGCCCGCTCGCTGAAACCCGGGATATGCTGAAGATGTCCGGCATAGCACTGCACGCCGTCCAGCGCCAGCGAAGGATATTTCGCGACCAGGCGGGCAAACGCAGGAGCATCGGCGAACGGCACGCCGGTCCGCCCCATTTCGGGGTCGATGTCGATCAGCACATGGACAGGATGTTCCGTGCTCCCCTGCTCCGCCAGTATGGCCAGCTGGTCCGGGTCGTCCACGGTCACCTGAAGACCGCTGGCGATCCGGTTCAGTGCACCGATCCGGGCGATTTTCCACGGAGCGGTCACCGGAGAGGTGATCAGGATGTCATGGATCCCGGCGGCGGCCAGACCTTCCGCCTCGGAAAGTTTCGCGGCGCAGACGCCGGCGCAGTTGCCCGCGGCCAGCTGACGTTTGGCGATTTCCGGGCATTTATGGGTTTTGGCATGCGGCCGCAGTTTCTTGCCTGCCGCCGCGGCGAAATCCCGCATCAGCACCAGATTCCTTTCGAACACATCCAGATCCAGTATCAGGGACGGGGTATCCAATTCTTTTTTCAGCATGATCGATCCTTTCTATCGGGAACGTTCTTTCATTTTCTTTCCAAACGGTGAATGGGCGATATAGAACGGCTGCTGCATCGCGCGTTTCACGATCCAGACCGTCACCGGGATCAGCAGCAGGACAAGGATGCCGCCGCCGTAATAGGCGGAACGCACATTGCCGCAGCTGTAAACGACCCAGCCGGCAGTGCACGAGGCGATCATGCTGCCGATATTGTAAGCAGTGGAGCGGTATCCGAACACCGCGCCGCGCTTGCGTTTGGGGGTGGTGTTCGACATCAGTTTCATGAACACCGCGCCGGAGCCGCCCAGAACCAGCAGCATGAACACGCGGTTGAGGCCGAACACCGCCAGATTCAGATTGACCGTGAATGCTTTACCGAACAGGACGCAGTGCATCTCCGGATCCCGGAACAATACCGGCGTCCAGCCCTGAACGAACAGCGAAGCCGCGGTCAGCACCAGGATCGGGATCAGCAGACGCAGCGGCCGGACCCGGTCGGACAGCCAGCCGGTGATCAGACCCGACACCACGGACCCCACGGCCGCGGATGCGCTGATGATCCCCGTCCAGAACGCCGCATCACGGATCCCGATGATCTGTTCGATCAGCATCGGATTATACGGGTATTCGAAGCTGAACGCGATCCCGGTCAGCACCGTCAGCAGCATCAGCAGCCAGACGCCGATCGTAAAAGCGGGCAGGACGGAATGACGGTAGCGGTGATAACGTTTCGCCTGCGGCGCGGGTGCCGCTTTGGCCGGAATGTAATCGTCTTTAGCGAAAATCACAAAGATCCCGGCGACGAAATAAAGGATCCCGCAGAACCAGAAAGTCTTTTCATAACCGTAATATGAAACCACCAGACCGCCGAGCACATTGCCGAGCATGATCCCGATCCAGTAGGCGGTAGTCAGCATCCCGAGCGCAAATCCCTGTTTGTCTTCCGGGGTGTTTTTCACCAGAAGAGTCTGCGCCGCGACCGTGGTGCCCGCACAGGCAGCAGTCACGAAACGCAGCACGATCAGCATCCAGGCATGCGTCACATACGCCATCATCGGAAAGAAGACCGCGGTCAGGAAGGTCCCCCGCAGCAGCATCGGCTTGACCCCGAAACGGTCGGACAGACTCCCCCAGACCGGGTTGAAGATGCCGTAAGCCAGCATGCCGAAAAAATTGAACATCGAAAGATACAGTCCGCGCTCTCCAGTGTCGAGGATGCCCAGACCTTCTTTCAGGAACAGCGGAATGAAAGGCATCGCGGCGCAGAACCCGGACATGACCAGGATCTGCGACAATACCATCATC
>SUWI01000237.1 GCA_015061565.1 Lentisphaerota bacterium | reverse complement strand
CCTTCGAACTGGGGAAAAAACTTGCTGAGAAGGCCTCGCGGTGAAGTCATGCAGGAAATCTCCGTCCTGCACATTTCAGTCCCGGCGGAATGACCGTCCCGTCCTCCATGACCAGCGTCTTCTCCGGAACGGAGATGTGCCGCACCCGGTCCGTGACGGTCACATACGCGCCGCCAGCCTTCCGCTCGTCCGGGACAAAGTATTCGATGGTCACCTCCGGACGGTCCGGCAGACGGGCGATGAGCGCGGCAAGACGGCGATTCAGTTCTTCGGCCTCCTGCGCGTCCAGTTCGCGCCTTTCGGCGGTCAGCCGGGCTGTTTCCCCTACCGCCGCCTCGTAGCCCGTCAGCGCGGCAAACGGCGCAAACTGTGCGGCCCGGTCGCGGAGCGACATCTGCGGATGGTTCTGCGAAACGTGATGCGGCAGGTGGATGATGTCATCGTAGGCAGTCATTTCATCACCTTTTCAAAACGGAAGAAGTATTCTCCTCCCGGAGTATCGCAGGTCTCTTCGCGCGGTTCGGGATGGTGCGGATTGTAAAACTCCACGATATGGAAACCGCACTTGTTCACATAGAAGTGGATATTGCGCTTTTCAAAATAAGGTGTGTGCGTCTCCCAGACTTTCGTTTCCGGATATTTCTCCTCGATCATCCGCCAGACTGTCTGCCCGATCCCGCGACTGTGGCAATCTGGGCTGACAAACAAAAGATACAACGAATTGACCTGAGTCTCCGGGTGGATGGCAACAACCACGCCGCCGACCGGTTCGCCATTGACGATGATCCGGAACGCCTGAGCGTTTTCCGCATGAATGGAAGAGATGATATCCTCGCGCGGGATCACGCTTTCCTCCTGCGGCCCGAATTTCTCTATCGCCGCCTTGTCGAAAGCAATCTGATTTTCCCGGACAAAAATCTCCTCTTCGGATTCTTTCAACGGGCGTAATTCTATGTTCATTTCCGATGTCCTCCGATCTGCTCGTGCCGGGCCTTTCCGGTCGAGCCTTTCTCCAAGTTCATGCATCCATACACACTCATCGCTTCACGTTACATTTCAATGGTCGAACCCGGCATCGGAACAAAAACGGAGATGTCCGGCAAAGCGCAGCGCAAATAATCAATCGCGCTTTCTCCGGTACAGTGAAGCAGATACAATTCCCTGATTTCGCTTTTTCGCAGAAAATCCGCCGTTTTTGAGAGGCGTTCCCGATCCGCGTGAAGGAGATGCAGACCGCCGATCACTTTTCCGATCTTGATCTCCGGATGGCATTCCCGGCAGAAAAGAAGCGTATTGATGATGCATGCATGACAGCACCCTGTAATCAGGATTCCGTCTTGGGAGAGCAGTGCCGTTTCTTCGGAAATCTCATCCCGACAGCAGCATTGTTCATCGTCTCATAATCAGCCTATTTTTTTTGGATTGACAGACCGTCTGCCGGCACCAATACGGCGTTTGTCAACCTGCAAAGGAGAGGAAGATCAAATAAAAATGCTCCGGAATGGTAAATCGGGTCTTGAAAATGCCGAAACGGGGGATATAGTAAATTGGAACTTATTTGTTATGAAAGGAAATCCAAATGATTATTGAATGCCCTCATTGCCGCCGGCAGTTTGAAGTTGATGATCAGATAAGCGGGCAGCAGATCAGTTGTCCGAATTGTCAAAAAGAATTCGTGGCAGTGAACAGCAGATTATTCCCATGTCCGGATTGTTGTTCGCTGATTTCCAAACGGGCAGCTGTCTGTCCAAAATGCGGGGCACCGCTGTCAACGGGCGTGAAAAATGCGAACTCCGAAGAGACCAACTGGAACGATTTGTCTGCAGAGAGAAAAATCGAGACTTATCATCCCAGTCCGATGAATTATCTCTGGAGCATTATCTTAGGAATAATTTTGCTTCCAGCAGTTGTCGGACTTATCATCCTCCTTTTCATCCTGATTGAGATCAAATGCACCAGTTACGAACTTACTTCGCACCGCATTATTATCCGGCGCGGCTGGATCTCAAAAGTCCAGAATGAGATTTGGATCAAAGATATGCGGGCAGTGAATCTTGTGCAGAGTATATGGCAACGAATTATCGGCGTTGGAGATATTGCCATCGGTACCGCTGCTTCGGCGGGAACTGAGATCAATATCGTTGGCATTGCAAATCCCGCTGACGTGGTAGACCAGATCAACAGTCTGCGCCACTCCTGATTTTCAGACCTTGAAAAAAAATGGACAACGGCAATAAAGCAGGTATTTTGCCAAACACTATTTTGTCCGATATTCACCTCTTGAAAAGAAACAGTTTCACTTTCTGGCACGAGAGATCGGTTTCATGCGAACGGATACGGAGAAAACGGAGAGCTCCCACTGCAGACTCCGACCGATCCAATCTTTTATCTGTTTTTTTTTGAGTGATACCGGGGATTTTACTTGAAATGCGGCTGAATGGTGCTATTTTAACGCATTGTCGAATATCCTACGCTCGAAATAAAGGTTTCAGACACCATCGGCACAGCGCAGAATCCGACTTCAACAATCGATTCCGGTAATTTTACGGGGAAGCAGAGAGTATGAATTGATGAAGAAACAGTCGTATGAAGTAAGTTCGTGTGGATGCGAAAGCATGAGGTATGCTGCTTTTTCACTTCGGGCCAGGACAAAGCACTTCAGACCGGGACATTCTGCCGCGCGTGATTTCCGCCGGCGTCTGATGATCTTTCTGTGCTTGTTTCTGGCAGTTGTCCTTCCCCTTGCCCTCCCCGCCGTCGATCGCGTCACCGTAAAGGTCGGTTACTATGAGAATGAAGTCTTCCAGGAAGGCGCCAGGGAAGACGTCATGAAGTCCGGATATGCTTACGAATACTATCAGAAACTTTCGGAGTATACCGGCTGGAAATATGAATATGTCTATGGGGAATACGCCAAACTGTATCAGATGCTCCTCGAAGGCAAGATCGACCTGCTGGCCGGTCTGGCCAAGAAGAAGGAACGCCTGGGTCTGATCGGTTATCCGGAAGCGCCCATGGGGAGCGAATCGTACAACCTCGTGAAACATGGCAATGACGACAGCATCAATGCCAACCCGAAAACACTCGCAGGAAAAACCATCGGCGTGCTGGAAAGTGCATTGCTGGATGCCCTGAACAGCTATCTGACGAAAAATCATATCACCGCCAAGGTCAAGGTCTACAAGGACTACGTACCGCTGCTGGCCGCGTTCGACTCGGGCGAACTCGATGTCCTTGCCGCCGAAGGCAGCGGGGCCTTCGGACGCCGCAATACGGAGGTCCTTTTGCCATTCGGCGGTTCCAGCTTTTTCGTCTGCGTCAATATCCGCCGGCCTGATCTGCTGGCACAGCTCAATGAAGCACAGTCGGCTTTGGCGGTCGAGGCCCCGAATTTCCTCCCCGGTCTGAACATGAAATATTTTCCGCAGACCATCCTGGCCCGTGCGCTGTCACGGAGCGAAAAGGAATGGCTGAAGACGCATCATACGCTCCGGGTCGGGTATCTGGAGAAATATATGCCTTACAGCGGGAAAGATCAGAACGGGCAGGTGACGGGCGTGGTCAAGGACATCATCCCGGAGATCTTCTCCAAACTGGGGATCACCAGTCTGAAGGTCACCTACACGGGCTATGAGAGTTATGACACCATGATCGCCGACATGGCGGCGGACCGGATCGATGTGGCTTTCCCCGTGGGCGGCGGCTTGTATTTCTCCGAAAAAAGCGGTCTGTACCAATCGACCCCGGTGATCGACATGGCTTCCGAGCTGGTTTACAAAGGGCCCTTTACGGAAAGCGCGACGGAACATATCGCGGTCAACAAAAACAACCGGATGCAGTATTACTTTATTCTCAAGAACTATCCGAAATCCAAGGTGACGCTGTATCCCTCCATCGAGGCTTGCCTCGATGCGGTGCTTTCCGGCGAGGTCACCGGCACCAATCTGAACGGACTGCGGGCAAACGACTTGCTGAGGAACAGAAAATACAAAGCCCTTTCCCTGCATCGTCTGGCCCAAAACGATGAACACTGCTTCGGTGTGGGGATCGGCAACAAAGGCCTCCTGAAGCTGCTGAACCGCGGTCTCAGCGTGATCGAAAAAGACTATGTGCAGAAAAAGTCGCACCGGTATACACAAGCCCTGTATTCCTATCGTTTGGCGGATGTTCTCTTCGACCATCAGTGGCTGTTCGGATCGGTGATCTTCGCGGTGGCAGCTGTCATCATCGCCCTCCAGGTGCGGGATGCCCGGCGCACCTGGCACCAGATGGCGGAAAAGGAGGCTGCCAGCATCCGTCTGGAAGGAACCAACCGTCAGCTTATGGAACACACCATAACCATCGAAAGACAGCGGCAGCAGGAGACCGAACTGCGGGAACAGCTCGAAAAGAAGCAGGATGAACTCGAGGGTGCATTGCAGCTGACCCAGGCCGCCAGCCGGGCCAAAACGACGTTCCTGAGCAACATGTCCCATGACATCCGCACTCCGATGCACGCGATCATCGGGTTCACCAGTCTGGCTTCCCGCCATATCGATGACACCGAACTCGTTCAGGACTATCTGTCCACCATCAAACGGTCCTCGGAACATCTCCTTTCCCTGCTCAACGATGTTCTGGATATGAGCCGCATCGAATCCGGCAAGATGACGTTGAGCGAAAATGAAGAATCCCTGGCGGATATCGTTCATACGCTGCGGGAGATCGTCGATGCGGACATCCAGGCGAAACAGCTCCGTTTTTACGTCGAAGCGGTGGATGTCCGGAATGAAATGGTTTATTGTGACAAACTGCGGCTCAACCAGGCGCTGCTCAATCTGCTTTCCAACGCAGTCAAATACACCAGATCCGGCGGCACGATATCGTTCCGGATCGTGCAGAAAACCGCCGCCGAAGCCGGCCGGGCATCATACGAATTCCGGGTCAGGGACAACGGCATCGGCATGAGCGAGGAGTTTGTCAAAACGATTTTCGATCCGTTCACCCGGGAGGAAAGCTCCACGGTTTCGGGCATCCAGGGAACCGGGCTCGGGATGGCGATCACCAAAAACATCGTCGAAATGATGGGCGGCACGATCACTGTCGCCACCCAAAAAGACATAGGGTCCGAATTTGTGGTTTCGCTGGAATTCAGAGTGTCCGAACCGAAAGATGCCGATCCGGTAATTCCGGAACTGAAAGGATTGCGCAGTCTGGTCGTCCACAATGATGCCGATGCCTGTCAGGGTATCTCCGGCATGCTTCGGGAAGTCGGAATGCGCAGCGAATGGTGCGTTTCCTGCCAGGATGCCGTCAATGCCGCGAAGGAGTCCCAGCGGCAGGGCGATCCCTTCAAATTCATCGTTGTGGACCGGCTGCTGAAGGATCTGAACGGGATCGAAGCGGCCCGGCGCCTGCGCCAGACCGTCGGGAAAGACGCGTCCATTTTCATCCTGACCGCATACGACTGGAGCGAGATCAAAAAGGAGGCAAAAGAAGCCGGCGTTACCGGGGCTATCCCCAAAACGCTCTTCCCGTCCGATTTGAGAAAAGTGCTCCTGCATTTCTGCGGGAAAGCAGATCCCGATCAGGACAACAAAGAGGAACTGGCCGTCTCCTTGAAAGACAAAAAGATCCTGATGGTCGACGACAGCAAACTCAATCTCAAGATCGGCGTGCTGCTCCTGCAGGAACAGGGGATGATCATCGATACCGCTCCGAACGGACAAGTCGCAGTCGATATGATCAAGGAAAAAGGGATCGACGCTTACGATTTCATCCTGATGGATGTGCAGATGCCGGTGCTGGACGGTTACCAGGCAACGGGTATTCTCCGGAAACTCCCCGGCGGCGACAAGCTGAAGATCATCGCATTTTCCGCCAACGCCTTCGAAGAAGACCGGGATAAGTCTTTGAAGGCCGGAATGAACGGACACATCACCAAACCGCTGAAAATCAAAGAACTCATCAATGAATTGGCCCGTACCTTGGCAAATTCCTGAGTATCCCTGCCCCGGCCGTGCCGGGAATTGAAACGGAACCGTCCTTCCGGCAAAGCGCGGACGGTGCGGTTCCGGATTCTTACGGGATACGGAGCAGCACGGTTTTTTCCAGCAGCATTCCGAACAGCAGCAGGGCGATCGCGATCCAGCACAGGACCGGATAAAATTCTTTCCAGTTGACCAGGATCGTCTGCTGGACCGAAGTCTTTTCGAGCTTGTCGATCTGTTCCATCGCCTTGCGCATGGAATCGCCGTCATCCGCTTTGTAATAGACGCCGCCGGTGGAACCGGCGATATCCTTGAGCAGCTGTTCGTCGAATTCCCCCTGGACCGGCATGAAACCGGAACCGAAGAAACCGTCCTGCTTGACCACGGCATTGTTGGAGCCGATGCCGACCGTGTAGACCGTGACCTGGAAAGTGTCGGCCAGCTTGGCGGCCTGCCGCGGCGTGACTTTGGCGTTGACATTGTTCACGCCGTCGGTGAACAGCACGATCACGCGGCGTTTGGAATCGGAATCCTTGAGCCGGCGGACGGCCGTGGTGATCGGGCCGGCAATGCCCGTCTGGTCGCCGATCACGCCGGTTTCCAGCCGGTCTAGATTGGCCAGCAGCCAGGGATGGTCCAGCGTCGGCGGACAAACCATGTAAGGCAAGGGAGCAAAAGCCACCAGTCCGATCCGGTCATTGGGCCGGGCCTGGATGAATTTGGAAATTTCCGCTTTGGCGGTGCCGATACGGTCCTTGACCAGTCCGGATGACAGCGCGGCGGAAAGCTGGGCTTCGGTCCGGATCTTTTCCGGCACGTCGATCGCCCGCATACTACCGGACAGGTCGAGCGCGATGATGATATCGATCCCTTCGGCGCGGCGGCGGATCTGTTCCATGCCTTCGCGCGGACCCGCCAGCGCCAGGACGATGGCAATGCCGCCGAGCAAATAGCAGAACATGGGTATGAGCTTGCGGAAATTCACTTTTTTACCGGATTTTTCCGCCGCCATGCGGAAAGGTCTCAGGGACGGCATGGCAACGGCGGGATCGGGCTTGAACCAGGCCCGGAGCAGCACCAGCGCCGCCACGATCAGCAGGAGCAGCAGATACGGATGAGCAAATGCAAAAATCATGGTTAATTCTCCTTTCCATCCTCATGCGGTGCGGTAGCCCGGATCAGTTCGCCGGCCTTGCCTGCGGCATCTTCGAACAAGCTCCGGTCCGCGGAGACTCTGGCGAATTTCACCATGTCGGCCGCAGTCAGGAAGTTTTTCAGGAAATCCCGGTGTTCGCGGGAGAGGTTCCCGCTGCCGCGTTCCAGGTCGGCCATGAATTCCGCCGTAGTCTGTCGCTCGGCGCGCAGATGGAACCGCTGTTCCATGTATTCCCTTACGATGTCGGTGAGCCTCGCGATGGATTTTTCCGGATGGGCCGTGCCGGTCCGCACCTGTTCCAGCAGCAACTGGATGGCGGACAGGGCTTTTTC
>SUWI01000236.1 GCA_015061565.1 Lentisphaerota bacterium | reverse complement strand
GGAATGAAAGGCATCGCGGCGCAGAACCCGGACATGACCAGGATCTGCGACAATACCATCATCGTCACATTGCGTTTCCAGTGCCGGGTATGTTCCAGTAGCATGACCGCCTCTCAATCCCATTACTTTATTATAGTATCTTCCAGTATCTTTTCAATTTCATCCGCCGATATCATTTTGAAAAAAAAATGCACCCGGTCGGTCGCCCGGAAACGACAGCGGGCGGGGGAAATCATACTGATTCAGTCTCCTGCGGCTCCCATACGTCACTCCATCTTGCGGGAAGGCTTCCACTCCTCGATCCGGAAAGGCACGGTCGCCCGCTCGGCGAGGCGCGAGGCCGGCTCCATTACGCTCCACAACTCGCCGAGGGTGGTTTCCGCCAGATTGGTCGAATAATCGCCCGAACCGTAGTAGATGCGCAAGGTGTTGCCGTCTTCCAGGAGGACCGCCCCGCAGGGGAAGATGGTGTTGGAGACAAACGATTGCGCCGGGTCGGTCTCGTAAGGCGTTTCCGCCGTCAGCAGCGGCTTTTTGGTGATCGCAATCAGTGTCGCGGGGTCAGCCAGGTCGAAAAGCGCCGCACCGCAGGTATAGCGCCGGCACCAGCCCTTGACCCCCAGCGTGTCCTGCGCCCGGTCGGGGTCGGAGTCCACCGCATGGAAAATCAGCAGCCAGCCGCGGTCGGTCTTTATCGGCGGTGCGCCGCCGCCGATTTTCAGATTGGCATATGGGACGTCTTCCACTCCGAGCAGCAGATCGCCGTCTCCCCAGAAGTGCAAATCGGGCGATTTGCTGTACCAGATGTGGAACGGTTCGTTGTACATCACCGCGGGGCGTTCCAGCCGCATATAATAGCCGTTGATCTTTTCCGGCCAGAGGATCATGTTCCGCTGCTGGGGCAGACCGACGCAGACCGCATCGAAATCGGTCCCGACGCCGCGCCAGCGGGCGATCCCGGGACGCTCGGAATGCTGATTTTCGAAGCAGAAACTCAAATAGAGTTCGTCTTCCAGCACCGTCAGTCTCGCATCGCACACCCACGGCAGGACCTCACCGTGATAATGAACGCGGACAGGCTCTTTTTCGAGGGTGAAATGAATGCCGTCTTCACTGCTGCCGAATGCGGTCGAGATATTCAGAGCGGGGCGGGAGAACTTTTCATCGAACCAATCCACGCGGGGTGCGATGAAATAGCTGCCGCGAAACTTCGCGACCCCCGCATTGAAAACCAGGGTACCGTTGTAACCGCGGGGAAGGTCCGCCGCGGTCAGAATCGGATTTCCCGCATAACGTCGCATGATCGGCGAACTGGTGAAATCGCCTACTTTCTGCGGATGGTCTTTGAATGGATTTTTCATGAAATGGTCTCTCCTTTGAATTTGACAGATGATGACGGTCGCCCCGCCCCCAGCGCCGGTAATATAATCAGCATCGGGCCGATTTGCAAGCCGGGGCGGCCAGTAGCCGGCATGCCGTAAAAATTGAACATCGAAAGATACAGTCCGCGCTCTCCGGTGTCGAGGATGCCCAGACCTTCTTTCAGGAACAGCGGAATGAAAGGCATCGCGGCGCAGAACCCGGACATGACCAGGATCTGCGACAATACCATCATCGTCACATTGCGTTTCCAGTGCCGGGTATGTTCCAGTAGCATGACCGCCTCTCAATCCCATTGGATCCGGGTTCTGAATTCTCCGCCCGCACCCGAGACCCGGAAGATCAGCTGCCGGCCGGGAATTTTGGTGAAATTCTGATAACTCATGCTGTCTTTGACCTCAAATTCTCCGGAGAAAGCGATCCGGACGGTTTGTCCGCAATGCTCCAGAACTGCAGCCGTGCCTTCCTGGCGGACGGTGACATCCGGATGCAGATTGAAGATGAAAGCCATTCCGACCGTCCGCGCGGATGAGACGAGATCGTCCAGGATCACCGTCCGCTCCGCTTCCCGGATCGAAACGTTCCTTTTCCAGCGGATCCCGGACCAGCCGTCGGCCTCCGAGGTCAGCTGACTGGAAACACAGCCGTCTTTCCAGTCCGAAAGCGTGCATTCTGCCGCATTCAGCCACAGATAACGCCCCTGCAGCGTCCCGTCACCATGACCGTCGATCAGCAGGGAGGAATGGGCCGACGCCTGCTTGTAATAGCCGGAAAAATCGGGATCGTCGTAACTGCAGCAGCCGCTGTCGGTCAGGAACGGAATGCCGTGGACCAAAAGCGTGACCGCCTGCTTGCCCGCATGATAATGCGCCAGCTTCGAGACCAGCGGCGAACAGTCGAACAGCAGGAAATCGTCTTTTTCGTGGTAAATCGCCATTCCCGCATCGGACAGCAGCTGATATTTTTCCAAACTGTTCTTCGCGGGCGGCAATGCGGCCAGGAAACCGGAAAGTTTCAGGGCATAGGCGTCGTTGATGACCGGACAGCAGCCGTCGGGCTGGCAGAGGGCGCGGCAGACGCCGAACGCCTTATCCGCCCGGGCGTAGACGGCAGGTGAAAACGCGATATTTATCTGCTGCGCGATCCGGATCATATCCCGGATGATCCAGGTTTCGAAGAAATGATAGGACGGACTCAGGTCGATGAGCATCCCGTCCGGCAGGAAATCATGGAGGACATGATATTCGCACATTTTCACCGCGAGCGCCTGCCATTCGCGGCTTTCCGGCAGGTCTCCGAAATACGCGGACGCCAGCAGCAGCGCCATGCTGCGCAGCGCCTGATGGTTGCCGGGCTTCAGCTCGACATGGGATTCGGTCCAGAAGATATTCTGTCCGTGCCGGTAAAGCAGACTGTCCAGCGTTTCCAGATCCGCTTCGCTGAAAATACCCATATCTTTCAGGAACCAGGCGGCATGCAGGATATTGACGATGCGGCTGGCCGGCTGGAAATCGAACCACTGGTACGGGATCGGCGCATCGAAATCGAATCCTTTGGCATTGTAGTCATGATCCCGCGCATAAAGCACATCCGCATGCAGACGGATGGCGTCCTCACAGGTCGCCGGGGGCGGATAGGAAGCGGCAAAATCCAGCAGGATATGCCGAATTTTCCCGGCCAGCGTGCGGTCGCCGGCAAGCTTCGCGGTCCGCGCCAGCGGCACCAGAAAATACATCCGGTTGATCCAGCAGCTTTTTTCGATGGTGCTCCAGCGTTCGAATTTCAAAAAATCGATTTTTTCCAGCGGTCCGAAATCATTCAGGGCGCCGTCTTCCGAAACCGCTTTAGCGATTCTGCGGTCATCTGCCGAGCCGACGATCTCCTGCTGGATGAAACTGCCGCCGCCGTCAAACGGATACAGCTCAAAAAAGTTATTGCTCTCCAGCAGTTCCGCGGACACCGGCGGACGAAATTGTTCAAGTCTGTTCATCATATACGGATTTCCGGTTGAAAATTAATATTTCGAATTGCAGATGCCGGCCTCCGCAGGGGCGAAAAACCGGACCAGCTGTATAATAGCATCTTTCGGCGACATGTCAACATCCGGCAGGATCACTTCCGCAGACCGACAGCGACCATTCCGCCACGGCCTTCGCCATGACCGGGTTGGCCGTAGTCACCTTCACGCCGGAATCATAGGTCGTCGCATCGGTGACCGCTGCCGCCGATCCGGCGCAATGACCGATCACTTTGACATTCGGCGCCCCTTTCAGGAAATCCCCCGTGCAGACCGGCGATCCCCAGGTGGTGATCAAGCCGTCATAACCGGGCAGGACAGCGGTCCAGTCCGGACTGTCCAGATCCCCTTCCCTGCTCGGCAGATCCACAGTAAAACCGTATTCGCGGCATTTCGATTCGCATGCTTCGTTCCAGAACATCGGAACATAAGCCTGTCTGGCCGTCATGAACAGTATTTTCTTTCCCATGATTCTCCGTTTTCCTCCGCCGGGTGCTATCCTATGAATATTTACTGCTGTAATCTATCACGGCAAAACGAAAAAACAAGTCCCGCACCAGGCGAAACCGCAGCCGTGGGAAATTTCCATTCGGCAAACCGAAAAATAAAGGAATACCGGGGCAGCGGAAAAGCCGGACGATGATGCACGATCACAGATTTTCCGCAATCTCCGTTTTGCCGGCGCTCATCCCTTTGTCTCCGGCTCCGCCGCCCTTTCATCTTTCAGCCAGGTTTCCAGCAGACGCGCGGCATTCCGGAAATTGACTTTCCGGCAGTCGTCATACCAGTGTTCGAAGGGGTGGGAAAGATATTCCGGCAGCAAATTCACGGTATCCTCGAGCACAGTCAGTGCCGACCGGAAAAATACCGCAGCCTGGCGGCGGTCATTCGCAGACAATGCACATTCCGCCCGGATAGATGCCGCGGCGGCCGCACAGAAATGCCGATAGAGTTCGGCCGGATACAACAGCTGGGCATAAAGGAATTTCTTCTCCTCTTCCGGAAGCGAAGTCCGGATCGCACGGGCCTGATTCCCGACCTCGGCCATAGCGTGTTCCATGCGTTCCATGACTGCTATTTTTTCGTCCGGATCGGCAGGATTGGGAAACATGTCGCCGAGAGATGCCAGAAAGGTCCGGTCAAGATGCTGGGTCCCCCGGTAATGGAGAACGGCCGACTGAATTTCAGTAATCAGAAGCCCGTCGTTGTAATAAGCCACGCCCCGGGCATTTTTCTCGAAGGCCGCAAAATAAGCTCGATAGCACTGCTCGATCTCCGCATGACAGGCGGAAAAATGCTCCCGCACCCAGCCGGCAAGAAAATCCTGCGGGGAAAAAGTTTCCAGATCATGCGTCATTTCCGCCGTTGCCGTCATGCCGAGAACGAATTCCCGCACATTGGAGACATTGAAAATCACATAATCCAGCGGACGGACCGTCGAGGCATTTTTCAGGACGGCGTAAAAATCCGCCGGCCCGATGGCCTGCGCCAGATGAGTCCCGACCACGACCGCATGATGACAATACAAGCCGGAACGTTCCCCCGGAATGACCGGCGATTCGTGGAAATCATCCTGGATCCGCCAGCCGGCGCAGTTGTCGGAAAAGACTTTGATGACCTCTTTCGGAACGGGCAGGATCCCCTGCCGGTTGAATACCGAACCTTCGCCCCACAGCGTGGTGGTGCAGACCGGTTCGGGATCGCCGGTAAGACTTCGGACCAGTTCATACTGACGCCGGATCGCATTGCCGATCAGCGCCGCGCGTTCGGAATCGGTTTTGATTGCATCGTCTTCGGTCCAGAACGGACTGTCGCCCCGGCCGCGCAGCCCCAGCTGCCAGATCACTTCCGGATATTTCTTCCACCGGTTGATCGAATCGGTCCAGACTTCCAGCAGGGCTTCCGGGTCGCGGAAATAGGAATAATCCCGTTTTTGTCCCCGTTTTTTCCAGTAATTTTCAAAACCGAACGCGCTGACGCCCAGCGGTTCCACATGGTGCATGGAAAGAATCAGTCCGCGTCGGGAGAAAACCTCCGCCAGCATTTCCTCCGCCGGATTGCGGATATCCAGAAAACTGGCCGGAATTGCCAGGTTGTACCCCATCCGGATCACGGTTTCGGCGATCCTTTCCGCGACCGCACGGCTGATGACCGTATGGTAAAAAGGATAATCGATCTCCCGCTTTTCCCCGGTTTCCCACGCGGTCAGCAGATCTTCGTCGTTGATGAAAATCCCGCGATACCGCAGCTGCGGATTGCCGGCGGAAAAATCGATCCCGGACCATTCCGAGGAAGTCAGTTTCCGGACGGGCAGCGTGTTCCACAGGTAATCCGGCTGAATCCCCAGATACCGCCGGCTGAATTCATAAATCCCGTAAATTGCGCCGCGGAGATCGGAGCCGTCGATCCGCAGCACATTACCCGGCAGGGAATAAACGTGATAATTTTCCCAGGCGCCGGACGGGAATTTTGCGGGGATGATGCGGATATCGACGGCATTTTCCGTTGCGGGAGCCGCAGCCATGCCGAATGTGTTCCCGGTCACTGTCTGCAGGTCCCTGACCAGATCGGCAGCGGCTTGCCGCAACGGTTCCGGAGCAGATGGTTCGATTGCGATCGTCAGGGTCTCATTAACGGTAAATTTCATGCTCATAACAACTCGGCATCTTTCTGAAGGCGGCTGGTGTCTGCGCCGGTCGCGCCGAACAGTTCGTCCGCAAAATTGTAGTATTGTTCCCAGTCATACGGCGTGATGGAATGGGTTCCGGTCTTGACATGGTAACGCACCCGGTTGCCGACCGGGGTGTCGACCGGCGGCATTTCCATGGTCTCCAAACCTTTCTGACCGTATAGATTCCACACTTTCGATGCGTGGGCCGTCGCGAGAAAAGTGCCGTAGGGATCGGCATTCAGATCTTTCGAAGAACTGGTTACATACAGCGCCCGCGGAGCGATCAGCCCCAGCAGCTGATGGGAATCGAACGGCAGATCCTCTTCGCGGTCTGCAAAACGGATCACGCGGTCGGTTGCCCAGAAAGAGCAGCGGCCGATGGAGAGGATGGAGATCCGTCCGCCGAACTTCCGGCGAAGCAGAGGCGCCCCGCCCTGCCCCGAATTGTTGACGCAGACCAGTTTGAAACGCGGATCGTTGATCCCCGCCCACATGGAAGTCGCCCCGAGACGGCTTTGTCCGACGCATGCCATCTTCGAAGAATCCACCAGCGGTATCTTTTCGAGCGCGTCCGCCATGCGGCTGTAACCCCACGCCCAGCCGGAATAAGCGGCATATTCGCGGTGCCGTCCCTCCTGCAGTTCGGCAACGCTGATCTCGTAATCGGGGCGGAGGTCGTCGTAAAACAGCGTGAAGAGGCTTTTGCGCGCACCGTCCCCGTTGTCCGGGAAAATCTCGCCGTAACAGGCGGTGGCAATGGCATAGCCGCGCCGGATGCACTCCATATAATTCAGACGGTCCGTCCGGTAATTCCGCAACTGTCCGACGAGGGTTGCATTGATGGCTCTGCCATAACCGGGGACCTGACTGAACGCACGGGTCGGACGGACATCCGGATCGGGCGTCGATGCCTGATTGCCGTAGAAATTTTCAATCACGAACACAGGCGGGGGGGTCTTGGCATCAACCGGGACATACAGCATCATATCGAAATCGAATTTCCGACCGTTGTTCATGATGCAGTAAATGCGGTATTCGCGGCGGACCGCAGTCCCGCCGAGGGCGTCTTTGCGTTCCGCGAGCAGTTTGATCTCGATCTGGTCCGGCGGGGGCGGCATGACGCCGTAAAGCCATTTTTTCGCGGTGACCAGGATTTCGGGTTTCTGCGCTTCCCATTCGGCCAGTGTGTCCGGGATCGGCGGCAGTGTGACGGGCGGAACTTTGCTTTCATCGCGGATCTGGCGGCGGAAATATTCCTCTTCCCATTGGCGGAAGGCGCCGAGGGCACTTTGTTCGGACTCGGGATGATCAGGCTCCCGGAAGGCGTCTTCCGGAATGGGTTTATAATCGAAATTCATCTTGTATGATCCTTCCTTCCGGATTAGGGGATGATCCCCTGTTTTTTCACGAA
>SUWI01000235.1 GCA_015061565.1 Lentisphaerota bacterium | reverse complement strand
TGAAACTGGGCTGGCTCGAAGGGCTCGGTCCGGAAATCAGAAATCTCTCGCCCGTCCTGCTGGCCGGAAAAATCCCGATCCGCTGCTCGTCCGGAAAAATATGGGCAGCCGGCAGAAAACTCAACGGCCGGAACTTTGTCATCGCGGTAAACCCGCAGACCTCGGCCGTTGATGCCGAGATTGTCTGGCCGGACAGCCGGACAGAAACCCTGCGTGTCCTCGGGGAAAAACGCAGTGTGGCTCTGAAAAACGGCAAAATCGTGAAGACTTTCGCCCCGTATGCGGTACATGTCTATACCGATGACAGCCAATATCCGGAAGGAGTGGACATCGCCGCCGTTACGCAAAAAATTGCGGAAGAATTGAAAACCGTGAAGGGTAAATAATAATTACATGATCCGCGAAGAATATACCATCGTTCTTCAGGATTTCCAGTTGCGCTGACGCGCTGCTTCGTAGAGCAGCAGCGTGGCGGCAGTCGCCACATTGAGCGAGTCCATTTTTCCCAGCATCGGGATCACCACCTGCAGATCGGCTTCGTTCATCCAGTAATCCGACAGGCCGTACTGCTCCGCGCCCACCACGATCGCGATCGGACCGGTCATGTCGGTTTCGGTGTAGATCTTGTCGGTATGCGGCGTGGCGGCCAGCGATTTGATGCCGTTGGCGCGCAGCCAGGCCACCGCTTCCTCCGAACTGGTCTCCGCCAGCGGCACCGAAAAGATCGCCCCCGTGCTCGCCCGGATCACGTTCGGATTGAAAATATCGGTCTGCCGGTTGCAGACGATTACGCCGGTGGCGTTGACCGCATCGGCGCTGCGCAGGATCGACCCCAGATTGCCCGGCTTTTCGATGGTCTCCGCCACCAGGTACAGCCCGTTGGGTTTCACCGGGATGGATTCGAGCCCCTTCTTCTGCATGGCGGCGATCGCGATCAGTCCTTCCGGACGGTCGCGGTAGGCAAGCTTGGTCAGGATCTCGGGCGTGGTCTGCCATACCTCCGCACCGGATTTTTTCAATTCTTCCAGCAGCGGATATTCATTTTCGCCCAGGAACAGTTCCGGAGCAAAGAAACATTCGCGGATCGGGATACCCAGCAGATGGGCGCGTGAAAGTTCCCGGTAGCCCTCCAGCAGGGTCACACCTTCGCGGTCCCGTTCCCGGCGTTCACGCAGGGAACAGGCATGTTTGATCTTCGGATTTTTCGCACTGGTCAGAAGCAGGAAATCCATGATCGCACTTCCTTTTATTCACTGAAAACGACTTTCGAGGTATAGACCAGACCCGCCTCGTCGGTCAGGATGAGATAGGCAGCGGTCCAGTCGGACGGCAGATCGCCGACCACGGAATCGTTCTCGCGGTTCAGCCGGGCCGGAGCCGTCCGGAAAAGGCAATCGTTCCAGCAGCCGGAAGCCCGCGTCCACGCGATTTCCGCTTTTGCGATCTTCACCTCGGAATGCCATTTCCCGCCGAGCTGATTGGTATCCCGGTTGTAAAGCACTTTGTCGAACCCGGGGAATTCCCCGCCTGCAAGCACGGTTCCGGCAAACGCTTCCAGTTCCGGCGGGATTTCGCCCTCATGCTGGCCGTGGACCATCGTCGGACGCAGCGCCCGGTAAGAATGCGCGGACAGGCCGGAAGACCGGTTCCAGTTGAACACATCGAACCAGGGATCATTGGCTCCATTGACCCAGAGGATCGGCATTTTCGCATTGACAAGCGTGCGGTTTGGATCCCACAGTTCGGCGAACTTTCTGATTTTCTTCGCGGAAGCGTCTTCCGGGACCAGTTTGAGCCCGGTATCGAAACCGCCGCAGCCGTAAACCGGCATGACGAAACGGAACCGGTCATCGTATCCGGCCGCCAGCGCGACCGCATAACCGCCCCAGGAGATCCCGGTCAGGCCGATCTTATCGGCGTCCACATTCGGCAGGGAAGCCAGAAAGCTCCCCGCGGAAATGATCGCAGCAGCCGCATGATACGGCCACTGTTCCTCCAGTGCGAGATCGACATTCTTGTATTTATCCGCCGGATCGGGTCCGGAAAATTCATGACGTTCGGGCGGATTTTTACCGCAGTAAGAACCGTCTTTGGCCGGCAGTCCGGAAAACATGTCGATGGCGATCGCGGCAAAGCCCCGGTCGTTCCAGCGTTTCACCCATTCGGCAAACGCCGTCCCCAAACCGCCATGCACAAGCACGATCCCCGGCAGTTTTTCATCGGTCCGGCCAGTCTCCGGCACGGCGTACCACGCAAACACGCGGGTTTCCTTTCCCTGATATTCCGGCCCGGCCATAAACACGGATTTGATTCCCGGGACGCAGCTTTCAAAACTTTCCGCTTCGTAAACGGCGGGGACCCGATAAAACGCGTTGAGATCCATCGTAACTCTTCGATCTTTCCTGTTGACTTCATGGTTGAAATTACGCATGGACAATGTAATTGCAATCCGGAAAAATGCAATCCCCGAAAGCATTTTTTCCCTAAAAAAAACACCGTTCCCGCCGGATTATTTGATTTTTTCCGTTTTCATGGTATTTTATACCCGCCAAATCGGAGTTGGAGCATGATACGAAAAACCATATTGGCCGCTGTCCTGCTGGCCGGACTGCTGGCCGGATGCATCAGGATCGAGCGGCGGAACCAGGAGCCGGCCCAGGAGGACATGCCCGTTCCGATGCGGGAAAAAGCCCTGATCCCGGCCTCGAAAAAAGACCGGCAGCTGCACGGCAGGATCATGGACCGGATCGATCGCGGCGAGATCCGCTGGGAGGACATCAGCCGCTATCCCGCACCCGAACAGGCCTGGCGGGAAGACCGTTTCCGTCTGCTCCGTTCCAAAAACACGCTGCGGAAGACCGATTTCAGCCTGAAAAAAATCACCGCTCTGCCGCACGGACACCGCCGGTTCGTCTATTCCTTCCTGCCGCTGCGCGTGGCTTACGACGGAAAAACCGCCTGGGACACCCGCGCGGTATTCGAGATCGACGAAGAAAACGAGGTCGCGGACATTCGCCTCACTTCCGAACGGATCCCCCTCACCCAGCCGCTTCTGCTCCGCCTGTCCTCTTCGGACTGCAACGCCATTTCCTCCGCAGTGCTGAAAACCCTGTTCGGGGAACTGCTCCCCAAAAAAATCAGGGTCTCCGAGCGTTACCGTTTCTGTTTCCCGCTCAATGGCGCGGATGAAAAATTTCATGACCGGCTCCGGCCCCGCGCCCGGATCCCCGAACTCGATCCGACCGAGGAATATCCTGACTTCCCCATCAAATTCGAAAAGGGCCGCTACCGGTCCTGCAAGCACGGCGTTTTCTATTATTACGCCGGGATCGTCCTTCCGGTCACTCAGGACGAAGTCTGGGTGTTCGATACAGCCATCCGTTATGACGGCGGCCAGCGCCGCGGTTTTTGCTATAAACTCAAAAAAGGCCTGATCTCCTGGGAAGTCGTCACCAATACCGAATTCGACGCGCCCTCCAGAGCAGTCCGGGAAAAGGAAGCATTATGACGCTCAATATTTATGAAACATTCGCCAGCATTCAGGGGGAATCCACCCGGGCGGGCGTCCTCTGTTTTTTCATCCGCCTGGCGCAATGCAATCTCCGCTGTTCCTACTGCGACACCAAACGGGCCCAGACGCTCCAGAACAGCCGGACAATGAGCGTCGAACAGCTGGTGGAACAGGCCGACTTGTCAGGGATCGATCTGGTCGAGATCACCGGCGGTGAACCCATGGTGCAGGCAGAAGGCGTCTGCGAGCTGGCGAAACAGCTGATCGCGCACGGCCATACGGTCATGATCGAGACCAATGGCTCGCTCGACCTTGCGCCCCTGCCTCCTGAAGTGATCCGCATCGTGGACTGGAAAACCCCGTCCAGCGGCGAAAACGAGAAGATGTTCCTGCCGAATTTCAGTTCGCTTCGCCCCGTCGACGAGGTCAAATTCGTGCTCATGGACATCAACGATTATAATTTCGCGCTCGAAATCATCAGGCAGTATCATCTGGCGGAACAGACTCCGAACATCCTGTTCAGTCCGGTTTACGGCGTAATGTCCTGCGGCGATCTGGTTCAATGGATGCTCCGCGATCATGTCCCCGCCCGGCTGAATCTGCAGATCCACAAATACATCTGGGGACCCTTCCGCGAAGGCGTGTGACCCGCGACAGGAAAGGAGCTGAATCATGAACACTGTGATCTTGAAATCCGGCAAGGAACATTCGGTGCTGCGCCGTCATCCATGGATTTTTACGGGTGCGGTCGGCAAAGTCGAGGGCGATCCGGCCAACGGCGAAACCGTCCGCATTCTGGACTCGAAGAAAAATAGTCTCGGCCTCGGCACCTGGTCCGGGGTTTCGTCCATCGCGGTCCGGATCTGGTCGTTCGATCCCGATGAAACCATTGATGCGGCTTTTTTTCAGCGGAAAATCGCGGCCGCTTATGAGTTGCGGAAAACCATTTTCAACCGTGCCCTGCCGGAAGCGTTCCGCCTCGTTTACGCCGAATCGGACGGACTGCCCGGCGTGATCGCAGATCTCTATCGCGATTACGCGGTGGTCCAGCTTTCCACGGCCGGAGCGGATCATTTCCGGGATGAGATCGCCGGGGCGCTCCTGCCTTATGCCCCCGGCGGGATCTATGAGCGTTCGGATGTGGACGGACGCAAGCGCGAGGGGCTGGAACCGGTCAAAGGTCTGCTGCGCGGCGGGCCCCTGCCGGAAAAAATCGATTTTACCGAAAACGGCCTTCGGTTTCAATGCGATGCGGTGTCCGGACACAAGACCGGCTTTTACCTCGATCAGCGGATCAACCGCGCGGTCGTGAGCTCGGAAATGACTGCCGGAGCCGAGGTGCTGAACTGTTTCTGCTACACCGGAGGTTTCGGGCTGGCCGCGCTGCAGGGCGGAGCCGGAAAGGTGATCAATGTGGATTCCTCCGAGCCCGCGCTCGAACAGGCGCGGCTCCATGCGGGCCTGAACGGCTTTTCCGGGGACCGTTTCCAGACGGTCTGTGCCGATGTGTTCCAATATCTGCGCCGCTGCCGGGATGCCGCGCGGAGTTTCGATGTCATCATCCTCGATCCGCCGAAATTCGCCGACACGATCTCCCAGCGGGAAAAAGCCGCCCGCGGATATAAGGACCTGAACCTGCTGGCGCTGAAACTGCTGAAGCCGGGCGGCAAACTCTTCACGTTTTCCTGTTCCGGCGCGATGGATGATGAACTGTTCGCCAAAGTGATCGCATCGGCGGCACAGGATGCCCAAGCGGATTTCCGCGTGGTCCGCAAGCTGATGCAGGGTCCTGATCACGCAGTTTCCGCCAATTTCCCCGAAGGGCATTACCTCAAAGGGATCTGCGGCATCCTCGCCGGCCGGGGGTAACTGAAACGGGACACCGGCGGCACTTAATTCTTCCTGCTTTCTCTGCGCATTTTATGCATGCGCTCGGAAAAACCGCCGGTGTTCAGAAAAGTTTTTGACTTGCCGGCAATCTGGCGTTTGAGAAAATAGACCGCCGTGTCGATCAGAAGCAGGGTAGCATTGGCGACCAGTACGGATTTGTACGGAATAGTACGGATATTTACGGAGAGAAAGGATGTTTCCGCCCGGCGGATGAAAGCCCTGAATCCGGCCCTTTCGGCAATATGAAGAGTGACAAATTCCAAATACAGCGGTGAATCCTTTGCCCACATCGGTTCGTTGTGCTGGCGCAGATAATCCTCGTAATCCAGCCGGAGTTCCTCCAGCGAAGCCCGGGCGACATTATACAGGTTCAGTTCCAGCTTGGCCGACGTCGCCGCATCGACCGACCCTTCAGCGATATTCTGAACTCCGGAACGTGCCGCCTGAACCATCTGATCGCGCGTCCGGGAAGAAGCCGGGATATAAAGTTCGGTAAACGGCACGGTGATGTCATAAATCAGTCTGGCAAGCTGAAACGATTTAAGTCTCAGGTATCCGCCGGACGGCAGGAGCAGTTCTCCGTATTTATCCGTAATCATCCGTACTTATCCGTATTCACCGTTTTGCCGGCAGGACTTCGAGCCAGTATTCGTCCGGATCGGTCACGAAATAGATCCCCATCGACGGATTCTCGAAGCAGATGCAGCCCATCTTTTCATGGCGGGCATGGGCCGCCGCGTAATCATCGACCTCGAACGCCAGATGGAATTCATTGTCGCCGAGGTTATACGGTTCCTTGCGGTCGCGCAGCCAGGTCAGTTCGAGCCGGTGGGCGCTGGTGCCGTCTTCGAGATAGACGATGATGAAGCTGCCGTCCGGAGCATTGATCCGCCGGACCTCTTTCATATCGAACGCATCGGCATAGAATTTGAGGCTCTTTTCGAGATCGAGTACGTTGAAATTGTTGTGGACCATCCGGAATTTCATTGCAATACCTCCCTGTTTCGAGTTTCTGCAATATAGCTGTTTTTCCGGCAAAAGTCAAGCGGAAGTATTATTTGCCGGATTCCTCGAAAATCCGGGCGGCGCTTTCCACAGATTTTTCGCAGGGAACATGGTAAACGGTCTTCAGTTCGCGGCAGAATTCCGAACCGTTTTCAGCGATGAATTTCTGCCGGACCGCTTCCTGTTTTTCGGGTCCGGCCATGAGCATCGCGGCATGCAGAGCGCCGCAGCGGCCTTCCGGAGCCCTGCCCCCGCCGCAGGACGCGAGCTCGGCAGTCAGTTCGGGATGTCCGCAGCCCGCAGCAACGGATTGCGAGCAGTTATGAGTCCGCGGGACTCTTTGAAAGATTTCCAGAGCGTTATTCATTTTCAATTTCTCCTTGTCTATATCGTTTTCTCAGCCCAGCCTCAGAAATTCCTGCCGGTCCAGCGGGGATGTTCGTTGAACGAGAACAGCAGACTGTACCATCGGAACGGCAGTTCCGTCTCCAACAGTTTCCGGGTGTGCGCAATCTTGAATTCGAGCATTTTCTCCGTGATTCCCGGCGGATAAATGGCGGAAAAACCCAGCGAACGGTCCGAACGCAGCAGATCCATGGCCAGCAGGGAATTTTCCAGTTCGCGTTCGGCGATCTGTTTCAGTTTCGTTATTTTTTTCCGGGCAGTCTCCGGCGTATAGGATTCGGTATGGAACGAATCCCGGACGGCGTAGAATTCCGTCATATTCCGGGCAGTTTCCAGAAAACACAGGAACATGCGGCAGAGAGTCCGGTGCGCCTTCAGCGCGTCGGTCTGATACCGGTCGCGACCCTGCAGGGGTTCCAGCAGGGAAATGCCGTGTTTCCACAACTTGAGCATCTTCTCCAGCGTGACCAGCATGGCACGCACGCCGAAAGGTTCGGCAAAAGTCAGGTCGGCCATCGCCGTAAAACGCTTCGGATTGCCGTTGTACCACAGACATTCCGGCATGGTTTCCGGGATCCGCAGGAACAGCGGCTGCGCGGGTCCGATGAAGAAAGGTCCTTTGAAATAACCGGCGCTGGGACCGGAAAACGGATGATGGTCCATCGCACGGTCGAAATCGCGCCAGGCGCGCATCAAAGCGGACACATTGGCGGAGCCGAATTCGCGGGCGGCCAGCCGCTTCAGGATGGAGGCGTCT
>SUWI01000234.1 GCA_015061565.1 Lentisphaerota bacterium | reverse complement strand
GATCGGTCAGATTGCGCAGTTTGAAAACGCAGTGGAATTTCATCGGGTCGAGGTTGCGGCAGGAACTGTCGATGGGATAATTGCCCCGCATCGGGGTCATGGTGACGACCTCCTCCGCCATCTGGATCTGCGCGGTGGAATCCAACACGACGGTCTGTCCGCTTCCCCGGAAAACTCCGGCATTGGCAAACAATGTTACCGTTGCAAACAGCAAAGCGAAACTCAACAGATTTTTCATGGTTTTTCTCCTCAATGGTGGCTGTATGATCCGGTCATTTTTCCGGTTTTGACCTCGTAACGCAGCGTGATTCCGCCGCCGTTGCGCTGGCGGTTTACGTAAATATAATACGGGAACGGCCCTTTATCGAAAATATCCCTGGGCTTTTCATACTTTTTGAATTCGATTCCGCCTGATTTATTCTTGAATTTCAGAAAATCCTTTTCCGAAACCCGGCATGTCCAATCACAGGCGGTGCTGCGTCCATTCAATCTGATATCCGATGCTCCATCCGGAATGTATGTTTTTCCTATCCACAGCATGGACCGCGGAAACCCGGCAGGATCGTTCCCCTGATACGAGACTTCCTTTCCGCAGCGGCCAAGAATCATACATCCCCAGGCAAACACTGAAAAAGCGGATAAGAATCCCAGTATCCGGACCGCAACCCAGAATCCGTTCCGGCACTGCCGGAACGGGAAAATCAGCGCTATGATCAGCGCAAGAGGAGGCAGGCCCAATCCGATCAGGAGCGGCCAGTCATGATCCGTTTCCCAGGCGATGTAAAACAGCAGGAAGAAAAGCAGAAAGGCCGGAGTCTCCCACAAAAGGATACTTTGTCCCCGCGACTTCTTTTCTTCCAGAACGAGCTTATGCCGTCCATGTTTCCAGGCCAGGAAAATCCCCCCGGCAAGCATGACCGCGAACAGGATGAACAGGAAACTCCATGCAAGATAGTCCGGTATATATTTCTCCAGCTTCAGCATCACCAGGCCGAGGATCAATACGGAACCGACCATCAAAGCGGCAAATCCGCTGATGACGAGCACGGCAATGCCGAGCGCGGCGGAATTCAGAATGACATAGAGGATATTTCTTTTCATTTCAGTCCGGCTCCGATCTTTTTTTATTCATTTTTCCAAGGATAAAAAAACTCAATTTTCCCGTCGGACCAGAACCGATGCCGCAGGTCTCCGGCGTGGCTGCTTCCGTCTTCAAACAGGATGAACCGGGATTCTTTCCAGCTCTTGCCTGCGCCGCGATACCGGACTGTATGACTGCGCGGGGACGGGAACTCAAAATGGTCCGGCAGTTTATCGGGATATTTCTCAAGCAGTTCAAACCAGGCGATTTTCATCTTCGAAATACATATTGTGCGCCGGACTTTTTCCCGCGGCGCGCAGAGACACGGCAGCAGAAACATCAGCAGCATTATCACGATCAGACCCAGCAGCGCACTTTCCCAGATGCGCAGTTTTCTGCCGTTGGCCCGGATCGCCCAGACAACAAAGCCGCCTGCGATCAGCCCGCCGCCCACCAGACACCACGGGGAATTATGATCGTTCAACGCGAGGAATTCTTCAATGGGAAAATATACGGACGGCGGCAGGAGCGACCGGAATGCCAGCCAGTATTGCGCTCCATAACTCCAGAAACCGAGCCAGAGAAAAAACAGAATAACACCCGCGGCAAGAATGACCGCCGCTTTCATCCGATGAGGCTGTTTTTCCGGTTCGGGCATCCGCTGTTCTCCGATTTTTATCTGCCGGTTGAGAAACAACTGTAATATAACCGGTCGGATCCGGGTTTGCAAATTGTTTTCGGCAAACATCAAAGAAAACTTCAGTCGGCCATGCAATCAAAACTTGCAATGGAACACGGGAGGGAGTATAGTATCACCAGGCCAATCAACGCAATATATTCAGGTATTTTATTCGCAGTCAAAAGAATGAATAAACGGACAATTACAGCATGGATCACTTTTGCAGCCAATATTCTGGTCGCATTACCGTTTGCCGTTCTGCTTGCTCTGATCTTTTTTTCATTTCTCCAGTTTCACTCTCTTCGACTGGATTGGATCGTTTACTGTTTGACCGCAACGCTTCTGCTGTATATCTGGGGAGAATATCAATACAGCATTCTGATCGGGAAAGATTCCGGTCTGCCCCGTTCGATCGGACGTTCCCTGCTTATTCTTGCCGGCTGCGGGATCCTGGTCTGTCTGTTCTGGTGGCTGTGTGCTTGAGAATGATCATCACCCGGAGGTCGTTCATTTCCCAGGGGCCGACGCTGGTAATTGCCACACCTGAAACGGAAGGGGGAAATTTGTTGGCAAAATTTTTATGATAAGTATCCCAAACCAATCTCGAGACCTCCAGATTCCCCA
This sequence comes from Lentisphaerota bacterium, assembly GCA_015061565.1. Taxonomy (GTDB): domain Bacteria; phylum Verrucomicrobiota; class Lentisphaeria; order Victivallales; family UBA1829; genus SIG94. Next base: position 5,192 of record SUWI01000234.1, on the reverse strand, counting down.
TCTGATAAGTCATCGGTTTGCCGTTGAACGGATCGACCGGAGGATTTTTGAGAACGGCCGGATATAGACCTGTGCGCCTTTTTTCCAGTTCAATTCCGATCAAGGCCCGCATGGCGCGATATTGAGCGGTCAAAGTGGAGATGTATTTTTTCGGCGGGCGGCATAACGGCAGAATTTTCCGTACGAAGATACCGGGTATTTTTTCCGGATCGGAAACCTGATCGAAGTTCCGGACCTGGAACTGACTCATCAGCCGATTTCGTTCGACGGTGCTGAAATACCACAGGGGAGGATAAAAATACCGCAGTCCATAAAGACCGGGAAGATATTCTTTACCGAAGTTGAATCTGCCTTTCGCTGCACGGCTGATATAGTCGTTGCAGAAAACCGCCTCGGCATATAAAGTGTCAAAATGGATATCGGGAACGTTTTTTTCCGACTGGACAAGCTCGGAGCTCCATTGTTTCAAGATCCCGTCCGAAACTTTTCCGGAGGACAACAGAAGTTCAAAACCATTCATTCTGGCGTATTCACATCTGATAAGCGCCTCCGTAAAGCGGAGACTGCTCGGACGATGTCCTAAATAATCCACGATCCGTTTCATCCGGTCCATCGCTGCATAAGCGTCCGTCAAGCGGTTGTCATCCAGCGCAAGACGCAGGCTCCACAATTCATAACCGCAGAGAGGCGGACACAGGAAATGTTCAGAAAAATCCAATCCGTGAAGATCGCTTGTGGTCTTGTATCGGCGTGCCGGCAGCGGCTGCGACATCATTCGTTTGAGCTTTTGTCGCGCTTCCGACTGTTCAATGACTTTCCGGTATCGCCGGAGTGTCTTTTCCGGATAAATGCCCATGGGGATTCCAGGAATCAGAGCAAAAGTATTATCTTCATTTCCCGGTTTGGCGATTTCCTCCATACAGGCGTCCACCTGCTTCCAGAATGATTCGTCGACCGGACGGTTCCCGCGGCAGAACGAAAGAAGTGTTTCTATGGTTAGCGGCCGTCCGAAATGTTTTTCCAGTTTTACGATAGTCTGTTCCGTGCGGGACCGGGCTCTGCATGCCGCTGCCAGCGAAATCAGGTAAAACCCGGCCCAGATAACGAGAATGATCACGTTTACACCGCCAAATATTTTCCGGAATGGAATCTGCGACATTTTTGCATACATCAATGCCGTCAGCATATAGGCGGGAATCCACAGCACCAGGCTGGCATAAACTGCCGGATAGAGCCAGCCTGGCTTGAGGCAGTCAAAGAAGACCAGCGGCAGTCCGCCGAAAAAGGTATCCATGAACCAATATGCCAGAACGGCTGCTGCAAGAACGGAACTGCCGATTGCTGCCGCCAGAAATACGCCGCGAACCAGAATGATCTTCCAGTTCCGGGGAGATTTGATCAGCGGCATCCATAAAATCACGACCAGTGACGCAAATACTGCCATGCCGACAATAATAAGCATCTTATGACCGGTAAGGTATGATTGCAGGAAAAAATAACCGGAAAGCAGCACCGAGAACAGACCGGCAGCATAAAGCGCCCAGCTGCCCGGAGCATTCCATAGGATCTCATTTGTCTGCGGACAGCAGAAATAAAACCGGAACCAGACGATCAGCGCATAGAGTATAGCAAACAGCAGTCCCAATAGACTGATACTGTTGACCACAGTAGCGAGGAACGTCATCGTGTTCAGCGAAAAATCGCCGGAGAGGAGAATCAGCGCGGGAACGATCCAGAATGCGGCAAGCAATAGAGTGAATCCGGCAAATGCCCCCTGCGCCGGGGCATCGACGAAAAACAATTTCTTCAGAAAATCTTTCATTTGCACTGAACTCCTATGGTTTCGCGGACTTTTGTCCGTCAAGTCGGTCCAGTCCGTCTTGTCCGTCAATCGCGCGAAGCGGTGATACAGTAAGATTCTTTTTTCACTGAACTTTCTTCCGTGACTCTGCCGGGTTGAACGGGATATAGCCTACCTTCCGGATCAGTTCCTGTCCGGCCGGGGAAAAGAGGAATTCAACCAGTTTTTTGGTGTTTTCCGAACGGGGACGGCAGGTGATGACACAGCAGTCCGTCAGGAACGGATAACTCCCGTTCTGAATGTTTTCCAGGGTAGGGGTGATCCCGTCCACGGACAGCAGTTTGATGGAGCCGTTTCTGAACATTTCCGTGGAGAAAAAGCGGAACGTGAATCCGATGGCGTCGCCGGAATTCCGGTAGGCTGCCACATCGCGGATGATGCCGCCCATGCCGCCGACCCGGTCCTCCCTGATCGGCGGAATGATCGGCGTTTTGCCCATGATCTTCTGCAGCATGGTCTGGCTGCCGCTGCCCTTGTTGCGCTGGAACGGTTTGATCGCCAGATCCGGCCCGCCGACTTCTTTCCAGTTGGTGATCCTGCCGGAATAGATGCCCTGGATCTGCTCCTGCGTCAGGTTGGACACCGGATTGCCCGACGGCACGAAAAAGACAAATGCCTCCCGCGCAAACGGCGTGATCTCGTAGGTCAATTTCAGTTCGGCGGCATCTTTCAGCTGTTCTTGGGAAGGCGGCGCGCTGAAAATCAGGTCAACCGGCGGTTCTTTGTATTGGTTTCCCAGCAGTCTGGCGAAGGTGACATCCGATCCGTTCGTGCGGACCGTCCGGCTGTAATCATTCCGGGGACAGATGGACTGCACGACCGCCGCGTAAACGGGATACAGCGCGTAGGCTCCATCCATGGTCGGGATCTTCCCGGAAAGACGGTACTGTGCTTCCGGCGTTACCTGAACGGTCTTTTTCCCCTTGAACGGAGCATATTCCCACCATCTCACCTCACTGCTCAACTGGGCAAACCGGTCAATGGTCCACCAGCGGTGGAACTGGACAGCGCCGCCGAAAAGCAGGGCGAGCGCCATCAGGCAGCAGCCGATCCACAGAATGATTTTCTGTTTCCACAACGCAGAATGAACCAACAGAAAGATGCCGATGAAGAATCCCGTTGCAGCGGGGATCAGAAATAGTGCTGTCGGCATCGTCATGGAGATAATGAGACAGGCAAATCCCCAGGCCGTGAGCAATACAAAGGCGGCAGCGATCTGAACGAACACCCGCCATATCACCGAAAGCATTTCTTCTGCATTCATGATTCTATTTCCATTATTTTGACTCTGTCTTTCGATTAATATATCCGTTTTTTTCTGAATTGCAACGATGCTGCCGGATTATTCGTTTATTATTATCGATGGTTTCTTTTTTTGCCGACCGCAGCCTGATTTGACAAACGACCGGGAAGATGCTATTATACAAGTTAAAGCAATATTATTACGGAGAAAATGAAAAATGCCTGATAAACTGTTCATGCCGCTGCTGGCCGTGGTCGTGTTCCATTCCGGATTCCTCTGCGCAGCGGAGAAATTTTACTGTAAATTCTGCGGGGAAAGTTTTTCCCGTGCGGACAGTGCCCGTATCGGATACTGTCTTTATTCTTCCAACCGGAAACATATAGCCGTAGCCTGCCGGGACAACCAATTTTATTGCGAACGGTGCGGGGAAAAATTTTCCAATGCCACATCGGTGAGGATCGGTTATTGTCTGTATTCCGAGAACCGGAAACATACTTTATCCGGCGGGGGCAGCGGTTCGGGCAGATATCTCTGCTGTTACTGCGGAGATGTCTTCTCGTCCCCCAGCAGCCTGCGGATCGGTCATTGTCTGTATTCTCCCAGCCGCAAACATCTGCTGGGCGGTGAGTGCACGCCGTCGCGCAGGTATTTTTGCGCGTTCTGCGGAGAGAGCTTTTCCTCGCCGAGCAGCGTCCGGATCGGAACCTGCCTTTATGCCCAAAACCGGCGTCATTTTCTGTCCACCTGCACATCGACCGGCAATCTTTTCTGCCGTTTCTGCGGCGAACGTTTTTCCTCTCCGACCTCGGTGCGGATCGGAGTCTGTCTCTACGGACCGAACAAAAAGCATCAGCTGCCGTAACGGGCTGACAGCTGATGCCGATACTGCAGATCAGTTGATCTGCCGATGGACATTGATCATGGTTGCCGTCGAATATTGTGCTTCGGCAATCTGACGGGCCTGGGTCGGGGTGTTGGCCTTGATGGTGACGGTGAAACTGTGACCGTGGTCGAGGATGCGGACTTCGTACTCGTGTATGATGCTTTCCCTTTCTTGGTTTGGGTGTTTTTTTATAATGATCTGCCGGACAACGGGTCCGGCAGATCACGTCGTTTAAGCTTCGGCGGTCATGACTTTGTCGACCAGACCGTATTCGACCGCTTCGGCCGCCGACATGAAGAAGTCGCGGTTGGTGTCGCGTTCGATCGTCTTCAGCGGCTTGCCGGTGTGCTTGACCAGAATGTCGTTGAGCATGCTGCGCAGACGCAGGATCTCGCGGCTCTGGATCTCGATATCGGCCGCCGTCCCCTGCGCGCCGCCCCAGGGCTGGTGGATCATGATCCGCGAATGAGGCAGCGCGAACCGTTTGCCCGGTGTGCCGGCCGCCAGCAGGACCGCGCCCATGCTGGCGCATTGGCCGAGACAGTAGGTCTTGACATTGCAGGAAATGGTCTGGATGGTGTCGTAGATGGCCAGTCCGGCCGTGACCGAGCCGCCGGGACTGTTGATGTAGAGGCTGATGTCCTTGTTCGGAGATTCCGCCTGCAGGAACAGCAGCTGGGCGATGATCAGGTTGGCGGTGTCGTCATCGATCGGTGTCCCGAGCATGACGATCCGGTCTTTGAGCAGACGGGAGAAAATGTCATACCCGCGTTCTCCGGAGCCGGAATTTTCCACTACCATCGGGATCAGTTGAGATTTGATCGTTTTGTTCATGATTACATCCTTTCGTTGATGGGTTCCAAGGATGAATACGGACGGAGAAAATGTTTTTTTACGAAAATCAGACTTTTTCCGAAAGGCCCCGAGTCCGGTTTCCAAGTTCGCCCCAGGATACCCAGAAGACTCAGGATACCCAGAATACCCGATGCTGCATGTATGGGGAACAGCGCGTTTACGAAAAAAAAGCGCAGCCGCTGAAGCTGCGGCTGCGCTTTGGAAAGCGTTAAGAAAAATGCTGTATCACACCCATTCGGTGATGGAGGCAACGCAGGCGCAATCGACGATATCGTCGGGGCTGCAGCCGCGGGAGACATCGTTGAACGGTTTGCGCAAGCCCTGCACGAGCGGGCCGATGGCCGTGGCGC
>SUWI01000233.1 GCA_015061565.1 Lentisphaerota bacterium | reverse complement strand
AGTTCCACCAATTCAGGCGTTTTGCGGATCGCCGTCGCGATAACCGGTGCGTAAAAGCGTTTTGCATGGTAATGGAGTTGCTTCCAGTTGCCGAAATAATCCAAACTGGACCACGAGGCCACCGGCGAGTTGTCGTTCAATTGCCAATAGATAGTGCCCATGCAGACGGGTTTCAGGGTGCGCCAGTATTCCACCCCGGTTTTGATTGCGACCGCCTGCTGCACCTGGCTGAGGTAAATGAAATCCTCGAAGGTCGCCGGCAGACGGAAATACCGGGTGAACATTTCCACGATCTTGGAATTGCCTGCGTTGTTGCGTTGATGATATTCCATCAGCGGCGAGGTCACGTTGCGTTGTTTCCCCTGCGTATAGAAATCGACCGTGTTCTGTGCCGGAAACGCCTGGAATCCGAACTCGGAACAAAACCGCGGCATCACGTCGTAATACGCCTCGAAATTCGCTCCGCTATGCCACACTTTCCAGTAATGCATGTCGCCTTGCGAATCATCGTCCCACCCGCTGATGTCGCTTTGGCTATTGCAAGGGCTGGTCGGCCAAAAGATCCGCGTATCGTCCGCAGCTCTCACAGCCTTGCCCACTGCCTGATTGAACCGGTCGTAATTCAAGACCAGGGAGAGTTCCTTCTGTCCTACACAACGGAGAAAGTGACCACATTCATTGTCGCCGCACCAGAGCGCGATGCAGGCATGGTCGCGCAGACGCTTGACCTGATAATTGATCTCTGCACGGACCAAACTCAGAAAATCTTCCGTGGAGGGATACTGCGCACAGGCAAACATGCAGTCGTGCCACAGCAGGATCCCTTTTTCGTCGCACAAATTGTAGAAATCTTCGTTCTCATACAGACCTCCGCCCCAGACACGCAGCACATTCATGTTCGCTTCGACCACATCCGAAAGCAGTTTGTCATACCGCTCGCGGGTATAAGTCTGCGGCCGCCCATCGATAGGAATCCAGTCCGCGCCCTTGGCGAAAACCGGGATCCCGTTCACCTCGAAATAAAGACAGACCCCGTGTTTATCTTGATGACTGATCGTTTTCAGATCCCGCAGACCGATTTTCTTTTTCACCGAACTGGAATCCGCTTGGACAGATAGTTCATACAACGGCTGTTCACCGTATCCGACTGGATACCAAAGTTTTGGATTTTTCAACTTAAAAACAGTCTTGACCAGATTTATACCTGTGTGCAACTGTGCAGATATCGCCTGCTTCGCCCCATCAAAAATAAAACCGATATTCTGAACTCTGTCAAATGCCGAATCAATCTCGGCGGTTACTTCCAGCGTGCATTCGCCGCTTTGATGAATCTGTCTCGTATAGACATGTTCAATCCGGATGCCGTTGGAGCCTTCCAAACAGATTTCGCCGTAGATGCCGCTGACCGGGATGCACGGTCCCCAGTCCCAGCCACCCTGACATTGGATCTTCCTTACCAGATTCAGATTCGGCATCCGGCGGTAACTGATCCCATTTCCTATTTTGAGCGAGAGCTTATTAGCTTCAGCCGCGCCAAATTTTTCAACCGAGGTAACGACCACTTCGATGGTGTTTTCACCCTCTGAAAGAAAATCTTTTACTTCAGTCCGTATCCGGCAGAACATATTCCGGCTTGATACCACGGTCTTTCTGTTGATCCGGATTTCGCCGACCGTGTCGAGTGAATCGATATTCAGCCAGATCCGCGGCTGTTTCAGGAATTGGGAACTCACTTCGAACCGGCGCGACCAAGTCCAGTCGTAATTGCGCACCCATTGGATCTCGTTCTCGTTGAATCCAACATACGGGTCGGACGCCAGACCGGCATCAATGAGAGCGGAACAGTTTTCTCCGGGGATCCGGGCGGGGATCGCCTGAAAACCGGGTTTATCGCAGGATAAAGTCCAAGTTCCTGACAGATCAATTCTATTCGTCATAATAGTTTCCTATCAAAATTGTTTTTTTGAGTTAATATATAATAGCTGGTTTGCGCGACATGCCACAGTCCGGTAGTAGCCGGACACCTGCGCCCCCCCCAAAAAAAGCAGCAGATGATTGAGCCGGTAATCAGTTTCAACCACATCAATCCCGTTCGGTGTTTGTAGTCGTGGCTTCTTCCACGGTCAGATTGTCGAAAAAGACTTTGCCTTTCGTGGAATTGCCGGCGCTCAGCAGCAGTTTCATCCGGCAATCCTCGACTTTCGGCGCAGATACGATGACTGAGAGCTTACGCCAGTTGAAAGAGGAATCTTCGGTCAATTTGTCCTGCGCCTCATAAGCGGAATTGAGCCAGGCTTTTCCCGGTGCGGACCAGGCAACACGCAGTCCAACGTTACAGGAAGGATCGGTCCCGACCGTCCGGACGGAAACGGTAACGCGATAGACGAACCCGGGTTTTACCTTGAGTTCGCGCAGGTAATCCATTTCTTTGAAAGAACCTTTCAGGTCCATGGCGGCGGCGCCGGATCGGCCGATTCCCTCCTGCGGGTCGTGGAAAAAAGTGCCCTTGCTGGTTTTACGCTGCCAGACCGAAAAGCCGGTCTTCCGGTCGAAGTCGAACTGTGCTTTCTTTTTGAAATTCAGTTTCTGATACTGCTTCCGCAACTGACTGTTTCGGATATAAAGTCTGATCGCCGGCTCCCGTTTCAAAAAGCTCTGCAAAATCATTTCCGCCCGTTTTTTCCCTTCCAGCGAAGCTAGTTCAACCGTTTTTTTCAATTCGCTCCGGCGGGCATCCAGCCATTCCGTTGTGACTGGTTCCAAATACCCGCTCGATCCGAACGGCAGATACTGCCGATGTTCCTGAAAATACCCGGTCCGGGGCAATTCATTCTCCCAGTAATTCGAGCAGGCACGATAATATTTTTCCAGCGGAACGGCGGCCTCTTTTCCGACCGCTGCCGCGCACCAGTCTTTCAGCAAAGCGTCCGCGGACAATGACGGATCCCAGGTCAATTTCAAGATAATCCATAGCATCGGACCGGTGTGCCAGTCGTCCGCGGGATAAGCCTCGGCATAGTAATATTTCACGCCGTTGGCCGCACCCCATTTCAAGGCTTCCGGCAATACATTCAAGCTGATCTTCGGGATCAGGAAATGGCGGTATTCGAGATAATCATACCAACCCGCCGAACCGCAAGTACGGACCCAGGCGGAGGTCAGCGACTGATCCTCCTGCCTGAATTTCGGATCGGCCCAATAGGTCTTCTCATACGTCAGGAATGGAACCAGCGACGGATGAAATTTCCGGTCCAGCGGAGGCGTTCTCAGATTATGATAAGCCAAAAACCCGAAAGTCCGCCCCGGCGCGAAACAACGCTGTGCCACCTCGTCCATACATTCCAGATAGGACAGCGAACGGATCTCATAATTCATCGTATCCCGCCCGAGCGCGGAATCGGTCTTCAAACAGACCGCGCACTGGCAGTAACGTCCGCCGTCATTGACTCCGAGCGACACCGAATAAATGCCGGGATGCCGCTGGAACTTTTCCTGAACCGCCTTTGCAAATGCCTCCCGGATCCCCGGTGCGGTAAAGCAGTACTGCCAGTAGATATTATTCCCCTTTTCGGGAAGGAACCGGGTGCCGCCCTTTTCCCGCACGGGAAAAAATTCCGGATTGGTCCGGGTATATTGTTCCTGCGGCAGCAGCAGCCATAAATTGTGCTGGAACCAGGGACGGTCCGGCAGGGTGCCGAAATCGTAGTTGAAAGTCCCGCGGTTGCGCCCGGCCCATTCATAATGCGGTTTCTTTTTGTGCGTCAAGGCAAAAGTCCGGATCCGGTATCGGGGAGACATGACGACCGGCTTATCGGGAAAAACCGGACGGACATTTTTCGGGATGTATTCGCCCTCGTCTCCCGGCATCAGCCACCGGACGCCGTAAAACCGTTCCAGAAATTCACAGACGCCATGTCTTACCGCCAGCGGAGTCGTACCGCTGATCGTCACCTTTCCCTGCTCGGGGAATTCGATCCGGAATGATTCCGGATCGATTTTCGGATCCGGCTGGACCCGCAGCAGGATTTGCGGACCGTCCTGCCCCCGCTGGAGACAGCGGATCAGGATATCCGCCGCCTCCGCGACGTATTTCCCGTCTTTTTTATCCCATTGGATCCCGGAAGGATCACTGCCGAAAAGCCCCAGAGCCAGCAGCATGATCGCTGCGGAGAAAGTCCATTCCAAGCGAACCATCACGATCCCTCCTCAGTCCACTGTCCAGTGTTTCTGGTAAAGAGTTGAAGCTGTCCCTGCAGAAGAAGTGACCGGCCCCAGCCACTGGGCAGCATGGCCGTCGACATACGAAATGTTCATCCCGGAGTTTCCGACCATGGTGTCGAGTGTAAAGATCCTGCCGGCCCGCCCGGCAGGATGCCGGTACACTACTCTTGGATGGCTGCCTATCGCAGCCGCATAATTGTCGCCACTCCTATCACCGGCTTCCAGAATGAAAAATTTTTCCGATGGCCGCATGACCAACGTGATCTTTTTTCCGTATCGGAAGTTATGAGTAGCCTCACCGCCTTGCGACAGGTCATTTTGCACGATATACGAAAATCCAAGTAATCCACCGCAATTCGTCCCTTTGAACCCAGGGGCATTGTCGGATGGACAGACAAACAGCGGCATCACCGCACTTTTGGAATAAATCGCCGGCGTGGAATACATCATTTTCGCATATCCCAGATATTCCCCGATCCGCGTGGTCAGGTAGCCGTTCGAGTTGCTGCCGTCGCCGCGGCCCGGCAGATACTGATAGTCGCTGACATACATGGCAACGCCATGTCCCATGTTTTTAAGGTTGCTCAAACAAGAGATCGATCGTGCTTTCTCCCGCGCCGCATTCAATGCCGGCAACAGCATCCCCGCCAAGATCGCTATGATCGCGATCACGATCAGGAGTTCGATCAATGTAAAATTCCAAGTCAACCGTCTTGATTTGTCATTAGTCAAATGTCTCATAACTCTGTCCTTTCATGTGGTTAGTTGATATGTTGAATCCATTTAAAACGTTTTGGCTCTTCTTGTAAATTGTTTTTTTGCGTTAAGCCACTTTTGACTCAATGGTGGTGATTCTTTCTTGAAAAAATACGAAAATCTTGTTTCATAGTAAAAATCTCCTTACCAATCGCAATTGTTTTTTATGAATAGTTAATGTCAAAACTCATTTAAAATCACCTCCATTCAAAAGGCATTGTTCCCCGTATCGGTTGATTGGTTTCTTATTTCCGTGGTGATGGCTCCAAAATTCATTTTCCGTCTAATCACAATATTTTTTCCTTCTCCATGAATCCAATAATTTCATCGGCGAGCAGGTTACTTCCTTCGTCATTGTAGTGGACCCAGTCGCGGTGAAACGCGGAGCATTTCCAGGCAGCAAAATCGCCGAGTTCATTGATTTTGACTCCGCGCGGGATTAGGACCTCGCGGGCGACCTGATTGTAGGCAGCGATCTCCATGTTGGAACGGTATCCCCAAATGGCTTGTTCTTCAATCACCGGGGTCGTAGTAGCAAAAATGACTGCTGCCTTCGGGAACAGCTGGTTGATCCGAGTCAGTATTCGTCCCAGCATATAGCGGTACATTTCCGGCGGTGTCAGCGGGTCTTTGTCAAAACCACATTCTTGAGGGACATTTCCCTGTGAAATGGTTTCACCGGAGGCTTCCCCGTCACAGCGGGAGGATTTTGCACTCAGGTGCAGGACATCCCATAAACCGTTATTCCAATGCACCACATCAATTTCCGGCAGGGAAAGAGTTTCCTTCCAGTCGGAAAGAGCACGCAGTGTGTATTGCGCAAAGCGGCCGTTGTCCCCGGAAAAGTAAACGTTCATTCTTCCCGCGAGTTTCTCCTGCACAAAGGAATCATACCCTAAGCGGATGGAATCGCCGAGTAATAACAAATTTTTCACTTTGCAATCTCCTTTCATCTTCTACAGCCAATTTAGTGCCTCACAAGTTTTTTTCAATCGATTATTTTCTCAATAAATAAATTAAAATCGCAAAATAAAGGCTTCCAGACTTGACGAATTAGAAAACGGTGATAATGTAATTACTAAATTGTATATAAATCAACGGGGGGATCAATAAACGGCATGCCATATAAAAACTATGACTATTACAAATCTGGCGAACGGGTCTTCCATTCAGATCCGAACTTTCCGCTGCGGGTGAAACTGGAACAGCCGCAGATAACGACGGTGTCGCATCAGCACGAATTCTGCGAATGTATTTTCGTTGCCCGAGGACAGGGGATGCATCAGTCGGGAAATCATGCGTCCGTGCCGATCCGGCGCGGCAATGTAATCGTGATTCCCCCCGGCGGCCACCATGCCTACACCGAAGCCTCGGATGACCTCGATATCGTCAATCTGATGTTCGATACTTCGCATCTGCCGCCGATCCTGATGGAACTCTATTCCCGGCCGAATTACAAGCAGATCTTTCTGCGGGACCATCGGAGTTTCGGCGAACAGGATTTTCCCATGACGAGGCTTGATGAACCGATCTTCTGCGAACTTGAAACCATGCTGGGATATCTGGCGCGCACCAGCGCGACCGCCGGCAACCATTGTTACAAACTGGGTCTGTTCATGGCTGTGCTCAGCCGATTGTGCGAGGTCTGGAAAGTGAAATCCGATGAAAACGCGATCCCGCTGGACATCCCGAAACTGACTGCCTATCTGGAATCGAATTTTCAGCAGGAGATCTACCTGGACGACCTGGCGAAACGTTCGGGCATGTCCCGCGCCACCTTGCTGCGGCATTTCCGGGCCGCGCTCGGGGTGACGCCGATGATCTATCTGCGGAATCTGAGGCTGCGCCACGCGGCGGAACTCCTGCTCAAAACCGACCTGAGCCTGAAAGAGATCGCCGACCAGTCCGGATTCTCACGGATGCCGTATTTCTTCAAGGCGTTCAAGGTGTGTTACGGCGTTTCCCCGCTCGAATACAGGGGAATTAAGAAGAACAAGTGATCAGATTGTTTTTCCGGTCAATCGCGGAGGAGGAATTCGAAGTCTTCCAGCGACATGCTTGCGGCACTTTCCGCGGAGGCTTCCACCAGATCGTTGAAGAGGTCCGCTTTGCGGCGCTGCAGTTCGAGCACTTTTTCCTCGACGGAGTCTTTCACCAGCAGTTTGATGATGTTGACGTTCCGTGTCTGTCCGATGCGGTGGGTGCGGTCGGCGGCCTGGGCTTCCGCGGCGGGATTCCACCAGGGATCATACAGGATGACCGTATCGGCGGAAGTCAGGTTCAATCCGAGTCCGCCCGCCTTGAGGCTGAGCAGGAACAGCGGGATCTCCGGATGCTGGTTGAAGGAATCGACCCGCTCCATCCGGTCCTTGGTGGAACCGTCGAGATATTCATAGAGGATCCCTTCGGAATCCAGCCAGGAGCGCACGATCGCCAGCAGGCTGGTGAACTGACTGAAAAGCAGGACCTTGTGTCCGCTGTCGATAGTCTCCAGCAGGAGTTCTTTCAGCAGGTCCATTTTGGCGGAACGGATATTGCCGGAGCCTTCCACGAGCGCGGGATCGCAGCAGACCTGGCGCATCCGGAGCAGCGAGGAAAGGAGTTCGAAGCGGCCTGCCGAACCGGATTTGATCCAGCTGAATTTCTGCCGGCTTTCCTGCAGGAAACGGTTGTAAAGTTCGCGCTGGGCGTCGTCCATTTCGCAATAAAGCAG
>SUWI01000232.1 GCA_015061565.1 Lentisphaerota bacterium | reverse complement strand
CTTCCTGCTTAGCTGCTTCTTCCATTTTCTTCCAGCTCGCTTTAAGTTCCTCGTCGGAAATACCGATTATCTCGCAAACGGAAAACAGCCACTCTTCGTCAACCAGTTCAGGATCAAGAGCTTTTACAGCCACTGCTTCCTCGTCATAATCCCAGCCTTTGAGCCAGGCGGCAAAACGATTCCGGTATGAAACCAGCTCAGCCGGGTTAAAGTTTTTCTTCAAATCTTCGAGTGTGCAGACTTCTGCACCGTTCATTTTCAAGGGGAATTGCGCCATGGTTCTTTTCTCCAGTTGGAATCATTCAAACTTATATGTTGCTGTTGCGTATTCGAGATTTTTACCGAATAACAACAATTTATTTTCATAAGCCAGAATTTTAGCCGTTTCAAACGGGCAATCCGCAACCTTTTCATATGAATCGTCAATTTCAGTTGATGCGATGATTTCCGTATCGTTTTCCAAGTCAAAAAAGACTTTTCGTCCGCAGGCTCTCCTGGCTCTGAGTTCCGCCTCATCAATAAATCCGGTATCCGCAGATGATTTCATTTTGCGCCAGTCAATCGCATTTTCAGAACTATATACCACATCATTACAATCATCATCCCATGTTTTTATGTAAAGTCGCCCTTTATGAAAAACAAGACTTGAAAATCCATTTAAGTCAAATCCCAAAGAATGGACCTCCCAATCATCATCGAGGCTGTCAGATATGGCGATTTCATTGTCTCCACCGAATAAAACATATTTTGTCCCGGTATATACGAGGGATGATCCTGTCTGAGAATCATAAGGTACTATTGGAGTTTCTCTTTGTTCCCAATGGTAGCCGTCGCTTGAATAGTAAATGTTATACGCACCGAGATAGATATACAGATTATTCATACTATAAACCGGGGAGAGTATCATATCCTGATGTAACCCGACATCTTCCAGATTGCCATCGGTTCGATTTATATATTTATAGTCTTTCCCATTATCACTGACATACATTGAATTTTTATCAGCGCTGCCAAAAAGAATAAATATTTTTTCATCACAAATTGAAACTGACATCAGATCCTCAGGATCTTCATTTTCCCAAGGAGCGACCTGCTCTGTAAATGGGGAAATTTTTAATCTGTCCACACTTCTTAATCTTTTTTCCTGACTGCGTTCTTCCAATTTTGCAGAGACTTTTTCCTCTTCCTGCTTAGCTGCTTCTTCCATTTTCTTCCAGCTCGCTTTAAGTTCCTCGTCGGAAATACCGATTATCTCGCAAACGGAAAACAGCCACTCTTCGTCAACCAGTTCAGGATCAAGAGCTTTTACTGCCACTGCTTCCTCGTCATAATCCCAGCCTTTGAGCCAGGCGGCAAAACGATTTCGGTATGAAACCAAATCTGCCGGATTAAAGTTTTTCTTCAAATCTTCGAGTGTGCAGACTTCTGCACCGTTCATTTTCAAGGGGAATTGCGCCATTTTTCGCTCCTGTATTATATAAAAAAATATCCTTGTTACTGATTTTTAGAAACCGGTCTGGAATCCAGTTTTTCCAATGCATCGACCATCCGCTTGTAACTTTCGTTATTTTCCTGGGCCTTGCAGCTGGAAGTTGTGCTCCGGATCAAGTCTTCCAAGTCTTCCTGTTCGATCTGGCGGGGACCGTCGGAATCCAGATAGGCGATTTCTGCCGCTGATTTGACCATACTGGCGATGTCGGCACCGGAATAAAGTTTTCCATTGCATTTCCGCGCCAGATAATCGAAGTCGATGTCATCGGAGAGGTCTCTTCCGCTTCTTTTGGTTACGTGGATTTTAAAGATGTCGGCAATGCCATCGCCTTTCGGCAGATCGACTTTGAAAATCTCATCAAAACGGCCGCGACGGGTGAATTCGGGCGGAAGATTGGAAATGTTGTTGGCTGTCGCCAGAACATAGACAGGGGCTTTCTTTTCCTGCATCCAGGTCAGGAAATATCCGAACATCCGGGTCATGACTTCTCCCCCGCTTGCTCCGGCAAAGGCTTTTTCGATTTCATCGATCCAAAGGATGCACGGAGAAGCCGCTTCTGCAACCTGAATAGAACGACGAAGGTTTTCTTCACTTTCTCCGACATATTTCCCGAGCAGACGCCCGATATCCATTTTCAGTGCGGGACAACCGAACTTGTCGGCAACGGCTTTTACGCTTAGACTTTTGCCGCATCCCGGCATGCCGACCAGCATGATCCCGGACGGGCTGTCCACGCCGTGTTCCCTGGCATCGGCAAGATTTTTGAAGATTCTGGCTTTCCCGTCCAGATATTTCAGCAAGTTGTCAAAATCTCCGATATCTTTTTTCTGATCGTCGTTTCCTGCGGGGACATAATACAATTCCAACAATCCTGATTTCTGGATCGCCTGCCGTTTTTCATCAAAGATAAGATCCAAATCGTCTTTATTGATAATCCCGTCATTGGCCAGAGCCAATCGGGATATCTGGATGATTTCGAATTCAGACAAGCCATTGAGCGCCATGACGAGTTCTTTCATGGATGACTCGTCGATTTCTCCATCTTCTGCTTCCGCAACATTTCTCAGAATTTTTTCGATCTCGTCCGGTTCGGGCGGACGAACATCCACAATGGTGATCAGTTTTTCGATTTCTCTGGGAATGATCAGTCGGCTGTCAACGATAATCACAGTGACCCGGTAATAATCTCCGGGAACGTCTTTTGCCATTCCCTTGCGTCTGGCAATCGCCTGTAAAGCGGAATATACCCGTTTATCCTGAAGGCTGTCATGCACTTCCTTGAGGACAACGATCAATTCTTTTTTTTCACCCTTCAACTGGTCGGTATTGATTTTCTGGAGAAAATTTGCCAGATCATTTTCCGAGGATGATTTCGGGTTCTTGGTATCGAAGTCGATCCAGCCGTCCGATTCAGTGAACTCAATGATCTTGAAACCTCGTTTGGCAAAAGCTCCGGCCGCATTTTTTATAATCCGGTCCACCGCTTCAAAATCGAAATGGTTGATGTAGATAATTGGTCTTTTCGCGGTAATGTACTGCCGCAAAGTCTGATCGGGGGTTCTTACAATTCCCATGTTCAAGCCTCCTTATGAGAAAAAGCTGAAGATTTTTTCTTTTATTTTGCCTGCCGTCTCCTTAGCCTTCTGCCAAAGGGATTTCGCACATTGCGTAATCTTTTTAATGCCTTTATCAATCAAAACCGTTCCGACTTTCCCCAGAGCCCTGCCGCAAACCTGTCCTATCTTCTGACATACGGGCAAGGCAGCCGGGCACCATGCCGCCAAGTAAGTTCCAACAGCGGTTCCAACTGCCAATCCGCCTTTTTCGCAAAGTTCCGCACCATGCTGCGATACCCAAACCGAAACATGGGACGCATTGCGGTCTATCAAATCCTCCACCATATCCGGCGTTGATGTCCCATCCTGTCCGGCTTCATAGGCTTTTTGTGCTTGGAATACCCCTCGATCAGACATCGTTGCAGCCACAGATGCCGAAAAACCTGCACCGCCGATCAGTTGTGCAGCCAAAATTTTCCGGAGATCGGTAAATGCTCCGGAATCGTTTCCTTCAATCGCCCTGGTTTGCAGATTATCATTACTCATTCTGTGCATCCTCCCCGCTCAGCATGGCCAGTGTGCTGTTTTCTATTGCTTTATCCAAATCGGAAATCAAACTGGCGGCTTCAATGCCGTCATATTCAAGCGCGGATTCGGGCGAATCTTTTCCTTCCAACGCATTGGTCACGGTCGCGACCGCCAGACCTGCTTTTTTTGAATCAGCATTACCCAACACAGAATTGCAGACGTCACGAAGATACGATTTACGGTCTTTTCCTTGCTCTTTGGCTTTTTTGATTCCTGCGTAATGCCGGTCTATCTCGGATAAGGTCAAATCAATTTCCTTCACCGCTTCATCCGGATTGGCAATACCTTTTTCAGCAAGATACTTTTGGATAAACTCATCGGCACTTAAACCGGAACGCTGGAATTCTGCCAGGAGCAATTCCTGTTCTTTCGACATTTTTGTCAAATCAATATCCATAGTCACATCCTTTCAATGAAATTTGTTATCAGGACTGTTAATTCTTTTGATCTTGTTCTGAAGGAGACGGCAGTTCCTTCATAGTGTCATCAAGTTTTGAGTCTTCAACCTGATCGGGAGATTCGTTCTTATCTTGTTGGTTTTTTTGTTGCCGTCGCCAACGAATGATTCCCCATATGGTACCAGGCAAGACAACCAAGAAAATCCATGCAGCAAGAAGAAGAGGATGGAAAAGCACAGGCCACATTATAATTGCAGCCAAAACAATGAGCAGAAGGGAAATTTTTATTATCCTATAAATAACCTCAATGATTTTTCTGAAATTCCGGAAGAACCAAGTAACAAAATCTTTCAGGATATTAAAGATAAAGGTGAGGAATTTCTTGCACATTTCGAAGATGAATTTGGGAATTCTTATAAACAGACATTTTATCAGAATTCCCCAAATTACATTTCCCAAGAATGATTCTATGTATTTCAGAAAAGCGATGAGTGGAGATGATGTATTCTCAGTAATCTTTTGTTCCTGTTCTGAAGTCGGTTCAACTGGATTGTTCTGCTTATTCATAAAGTTCATACCCCCTTCTTTTGGTTGTCACATGAAATCTTTTGCTTCTTATATTTCTCGATCTCGCTTTTGAACGAGGACAGTACCAAACCGAATACTGCAACGTCATCTACATAGCCGATCACCGGCAGGACATCAGGAATCACGTCAAATGGATTCAGCAGATAAAAGACCGCAAAACCTGCCGCAGCAATGAATTTCCACGGAACATCACGGTACGCACCCGAATGATAGTCCTTCAGCATTTGCCAGAGCAGTTCGAATTCTTCGAAGAATCCCCCCAGCTTCGCTGCTTTCTCATGGGCAAGCTGGTCTTCCGACAAGACTTCATCCAGCTGCGATTCCGTAAAATTCTCGCAACCTCTGGCGTATGCCTCATTCACTTTTTCACACTCCCGATCATTCATTTCCCGTGTTTGATCCATTTCATCCGATCCTCCGCAAATTCAAGTTTCATGCACAAAAAAAGGGCGTACCCCGTTTCCAAGACTCAGGAGGTACGCCAATACCCGGAAAGACCATGCAAACAGAGTACGCCGTATAACCGGTATACTCCAAGCTACTGATCTAACCTCTGTACTTTGGCGTTTTCCTGAGTCTGATCCGCTTGAATAATGCGAATTGTTATTTCATCTGTATTTCAGTTGTCTGCTTTTTACCTTTCATTGCTGTTCGGCAATCAACATAGCACCGAATACGGGGAAAATCAAGCCGCAGCTCTGTTTGCATGGAATATTTTTCATCAATCAGCACCGGAAACTTGTGTTTTCTTAGCCTATTATTCGCAGGAGATTTGAATCTTTGTCGCGCTTTCCGAAAAAATCTCGAATTTTTTTCAGCGAATATGTTCCGCCGTGGAAATGAAGTTCGCCAGTGCGATACGATCTACTGTCTGTTCGGTTTTCCCGGCATAGATGATACAGCCGTCCGCCGTCTTGTTGTTGAGGGCTCGGAATTTTCCGATGCTGCGGGCAAAATCCTTGTTGTAAGTCCGGGCTGCTTTGATCTCGAAAGGATACAGTTTCCGTCCCGCTGCTTGGAGCAGGTCGATTTCCATTCCGTTGGAATCCCGGAAGAAATACAATGATGCGTCTTTGCCTGCATTCCACCGGGCTTTCAACGCTTCCATGACCACCATGTTTTCGAAGAGATTGCCCATCAGCGGATCGCGGGCAGTCATCTCCGGGCTTTCGAGCGACAGCAGGTAAGCGGCCAACCCTACTTCGGTGAAATAGAGTTTCGCGGATTTGGTCAGCCGCTTGCCGAAATTCTCGTAGTAAGGCGGAAGACGGAAGATGATGTAACTGGCTTCCAGCACGGAAAGCCATTCGGAAATCGTGGTCGTCGAAACCCCGACGTCATTGGAAAGGCTTTGCAGGTTCACCAGCTGTCCGACCCGTCCCGCCAGCAGTTTCAGGAAAGTCTCGAAAGCGGAAAAATTCCGGAGATTGATCAGCTGACGGGCATCCCGTTCCACATAGGTCATGTAATAATTCCGGTAGAACCGCGTCACCTCGATTTTTTCTTCATAAAGCTGCGGCATGAACCCTTTGAACAGATACTCGTCCCGGTCGAGCACGATCCCGGCATCCTGGAGTTCGGCAATCGAAAGCGGCAGCAGCTGAAGGATCGCGGTCCGTCCTGCCAGCGATTGCGAAATACCAGCCTTGAGCGCAGGCTGATGACTGCCGGTCAGGATGTACCGTCCTTTTTTTTCGCTTCTATCGCATTCTACCTGAATATAGCTCAGCAGCAGCGGCAGACGCTGGATCTCGTCGATGATGAGCGGCGCAGGATGCCGGTGCAGAAATTCCCTGGCATCCTGTTCCGCCAGCGTCCGGGTTTCCGGATCTTCCAGATTGACATAATCATAATCGGGAAACTGCATTTTCGCCAGCGTGGTTTTCCCCGACTGCCGCGGGCCGGTAATGGTAACAACTTTGTATTCCCGTGCCAGCAGTTCCAGTTCGGCTTGTATTTTTCGTTTGATCATGTCAATTTCCCTCCGGTTTCTATGAGGTCAATATAGCACGTTTTATGAAAATCGCAAGTCAAAGTTTTGATTTTCATAAATTTTATCATTCAGCAAACCAGCGCAGGAACGAGGGTTTGCCTTTTTCCGGGTGGAGAAGCCCTTGGCGCAGCTCGAACAATGTGCCCAGCTGCGACTTTTCCCCGGGCTGGAAAAAACCGTTTTTCAGAATGGCATTCGCTTTTGCCCGGATCATGGCATCCAATGCCAGCGCCTGCATCACCGGATCGCTTTCCAGCATCTGCTGCTGGATACGGTCTGCTGTCCCCGGATGTTCGCGCCAGAATTTCTGATGCGACTTCACGTTCTGCAAATTGAAATCCGGATAGGCGACATTGAACAGGAACTGCAGTCTTTGCTCGGTTTTGGAGATTCCATAATGGGGCGATCTTCTCGGATGAACGCCTGCAGTCGGAACCAATCTCGGCGTCCGGTTACTGGTCATGATCAGACTTTGGATCTCTTTTCCGCCCATGACCTGATAATTTACCAGGACCGTTGCCATATTGCCGTTACCGGGCAGAAGTCCGTTTTCCCGAAAAAGTTTGACCGTGCGGTCCTGCATCTCTGCCAGATAATCGGCTCCGGCTGCCCCATGGATGCTGGTATTGAATTGTTTGAGCTCTGCCCGGAATTTTGCCTGCGCTTTTGCCACTTGTGCACGGGTCTCATTCAATTTCGCATCCAGTTCGGCATCTTCTTGGGATTTGGAAACGGCCGGAACCTGTCTGGGGCTCTCCGTCGTTCCCCTGATCGACTTTATATAGAGGGAAAGAAGACCTCCCGACAGCAGAACCAGCAGGAACAGGACCAGCAGTATTCTTCCCAGCCGACCAGAAGATCCCGGCTGCACGGTCATGCGGACATCATTTTCTGTTGGCATATCCGGTGTGTTTTTTTTCTCCAGAAGTTTCCGGAACTCCGCTGAGGAACGGACCGGCTTTTTGCAGGATTCCCGGAAAGCCCGTCCAAGGGAAGCATCCATGCTGATCGTCATATTTTGCGGAATGGAAGGATATTCGCCCACGGGAAGACCGGTCAGGGCGCAATAGATCACTTTGCCAAGCGCGTAAAAAT
>SUWI01000231.1 GCA_015061565.1 Lentisphaerota bacterium | reverse complement strand
CGGTTCGATGCTAATGTAATGATTCAGTTGATTGTTCATGTTACTCCTTTTTTGTGATTGGCGTAAAATGAACTTTCAGCTGACTTTTTTCAAGTAATTTTAATTTTTTATTTTGAAATTACCTCAAGTAACTGAAAAAATAACAGCAGGAGCGGATCGATCCCATGCACTATGCAGATACCTTGTCCGACCGGCAGCGGCTGATTTGCCGCCGGACGGCCGTTTGTTCCACGATGTTCGGCTGCATCTCGACCCAGCTGATCGAAAGCAATGCGCTGATCGTATTGTATCTGACCATGCTGGGCGGCAGCGATTCCTTCTCGATGTTTTCGTCGTCGCTGACCAGCCTTTCGAATATTCTGCTGCTGATCCCCTGCGCGGCGCTGGCGGCGGGGTGGGGACTGCGGCGCACCTACACGGTTTCCAGTGCGGTCGGTTTCCTGGCATTCGGCCTCATCGCCGCGGCGCCGTATTTCGGGGCGCAGGCAAAATACGCAGTCATCACGGGATGTTTTATTTATGCCTTGACGCTGACCTTTTACGCCTCGACCTGGTATCCGCTGCTGGATAATTTCCTGAAACCGGAGGAGCGCGGGCCGTTTTTCAGCCGGATGCGGTTCATTTACATCCTGTTCAATGCGGGATTGCTGTTCCTGCTGGGCAAATTTCTCGGTTCCGATCCGCCGCTGTGGCTGCTGCAGGGGGTCTTCCTGGTGGCGGGAACGGGTCTGTGGGGACGGAAATTCTGCATGGACCGTCTGCCGCTGGATCCCGCCATGCAGCGCGAATCGCCAAACCTGAAAAAGACGCTGGGGATCTGTCTGCACAATCAGTCGCTGGTGGGATTTTCCGTGTATCTGTGTTTCATGTATCTGGCGTTTTCCGGGGCGCTTCCGCTGGCGCTGATCTATATGAAGACCTGCCTGAAACTGGCGGACGGGACCATTGTGATACTGACCTCGATCCATCTGATCGGGAAACTGGCCGGCTTCTGGCTGGCGGGAAAAATCTCCAAGAACGTCTCCATGCGCATCCAGGTGATCGGGACCCATTTTCTGGCGGGACTGACGGTTTTGCTGCTGCTGATCCCGGTGCCGGGGATGAAAGGATCGGTTTATCTTTTCGGACTGTCCTTTTTCCTGATCGGCCTGACCGCCGCCCTGCTGCTGTGCATCAGTTCGGTGGAAATGCTGGCGCTGGCCACGCCGGGCAATAAGATCATGGCGATCGCGTTCTGTTCGACTTCGATCTCGGTGGGAACGGCGGCGGGCACGCTGCTGACCTCCCTGCTGCTGGGCAGCGGCGCACTGGCGCCGGAATGGTATCTGAACGGCATCAGGCTGACCAAATTCCAGCTGCTGTTCGGGCTGTATGCGGCGGCGGTCCTGTTCTTCGTCCTGCTGCTGCCGCTGGTCCCCGCGGTCATCCGGAAACATGACAATTATTATGAACCATGACGGTGCAAAAGGAGGAATCATCATGCTGAAATTCGGTTATGCCCAGGAAATCATTACGCCGCCGACCGGCGTGAAACTGTCCGGATATATCAATGTACGGCCCAATGCCGGGATGTACGACGATCTCATGGTGAAGGTCATTCTGCTGGAATCGAAGGGAACCTGTTTCGGCTTTGTGACCTTCGATCTGCTGAAACTGGTAAGGCCGTTGTTTGCCGCGCTGAAGGAGGCCATTGTCGAAAAATTCGGTCAGGACTTCCACGACCGGCTGATCATTTCCGCGACCCATACGCATACGGCTTCGGAATTTCCGATCACGGAGGAAGAACTGGCCCGGGCCGATGACCGCACGCGGTATGCTTTCCGCCAGACGGTCGATGCGGCAGTGCGGGCATTGGAACGCGCGCGGATGAATCTGCTGCCGGGTGAACTGGAAGTCGGTTCGGTCTATAACAATCCGTACGGTTTTGTGCGCCGTTACTGGATGAAGAACGGCATGATCGTCACCAATCCGGGCTGGCGGAACCCGGAGATCGACAAACCGGAAAGCGATTTCGACCGGACGATTTCCATTCTGGCGTTCAAACAGAACGGCCGGACCGCGGCTTTGATCTGCAATATCGCCAACCACGGCGACACCACGGGCGGCAATCTGGTTTCGGCCGACTGGTATGGCCGGTTCGCACAGGAGATCCAGCATGCCTTGAAATCCGGACTGCCGGTAATGGTGGTGGATGATGCATCCGGCAATATCAATCATTTCGATTTCCGCCAGGATATCTGCCAGACTTCGCCGGAGGAAGCGGTGCGGATCGGACGCGGGTATGCCGCTATTGTGCTGGAACAGCTGGACCGGCTGGAACCGGTTGCGGAAGCGGCGGTGGAAATCCGGAACCGGGAAATCAGAATTCCGCACCGGAAAATCTCCGATGAAGAATATGCCGAAGCCAAACATACGCTGGCGACCGTGCCCGATATTCCCAAGAACGGCGATCTGGAAAGTCAGGATCTGGCCAATAAGGTTCCGGCTGCGCTGCGGTTTTTTGCAAAATGCGTGATCGACTGCAGGGAGAAAAGCGCTCCGTTCCATACCGCAAGGATCACTTCGATCAAGCTGGGAAGGGAGATCGCTTTTGTCTCCCTGCCGGGCGAGCCCTTCAACGGGATCGGCGCGGCGATCCGCCGGGCCAGTCCGTGCAGATATACCTTCATTATCGAGTTGGCCCAGTCGTTTTCGCGTTATGTGCCGATGCGGGAATGTTTTCAATACGGCGGATATGAAGTCCAGCCGCGTCTGGATTCGGTGGCTCCGGAAGCCGCTGAAACGATGATCAGGGAATCGATCGAAAATCTGATCTGAACGCGGTCAGGCGGGACGGTAGAAGGTGCCCCGAGTCCCTGGTTCCGGGATCACCAGGCCGGCCCGTTCCATGCGGCGCAGATGCGGCTCGATCCGGTCCGCCGGAATGCCCAGCGTGGAAACCAGATCTTCCGCCGTGCAGGGACGCGAACGCAGGGTTTTCAGGATCAGTTCATTATACTGCTCCACATCGGGCTGTCCGTTTTTGATCTCGACCTGCTTCTTATGTCTGGCGACGATTTCCACGGGTGCGGCCCGGCCGATGACGGCGGCGATCCGGTCCAGTTTTTCCGGATCGGCCGGATGGATCCAGTCCACCACGCCGGGACGGTCCAGCGAATTGAGCTGGACCTTGTCGGGCCTGATCTGCGACACCAGCTGACGGAAACGTTCGGCGGATCCGGGGGAATCATTGACCCCCGGGACGATGAAGATTTCCAGCCACATGGCGATCTGCGGATATTCGGTCCGGAAAGCGAGCAGACCCTTCATCACGGAATCCAGCGTGACGGACTTTTCCTGCCGGTTGATCTTGAAAAGTTCCTCCTCGTTGGAGCCGTCCAGGGACGGGACGATCACCGAGATATACCGGAGCTCTTTGCGCAGGCCGGGGTCGCCGAGCAGCGAAGCATTGGTCAGCAGACAGACCGGCAGTCCGGAATGATGGTCATGAAGATGGCTGATGATGCGTCCGATGCCGGAATGGAGCGTGGGTTCGCCGACGCCGGAAAACGTGACGAAATCGATTTTCGGCTTTTTGGCCAGGACGGCATCGAGTTCGGCGATGACGGCATCGGTGGGGAAGTATTCCTTCCGGACACAGGTGAGGTTGGTAGTGGCGCCGCATTCGCAGTAGACACAATCCATGGAGCAGGTCTTGAAGGGGAGCAGATCGATCCCGAGAGAAAGGCCGAGCCGTCGGGACGGCACGGGTCCGAACACACATTTTGTCTTATTTTGTGGCATGTTTCTCGAAAAATCCTTTGAAAGTGAAAAAAAGATGAATTATATTACGGTAATATATTGCCGGGAAGGAGAATAATCCACCGGAAAACCTGAAAAAGGAGAAAAAGTCTTGGAATGGCCACAAGTATATGCGGCGATCTTCATCATGGCGCTGGGACTGTCGCTGATATTCACTCCGCTGTGTCAGATCCTGGCGGGGAAGACCGGATTTCTGGATATCCCGAAGCATGAACGGCATAAACTGCACGGAAAATCGACGCCGCTGCTGGGCGGACTGGCCATGTTCGGAGCCTGGACGGTCACCTGTTTCGGCGCGCTGATCGCGGCGGGCTATTTCCTGCCGGCGGACTGTTCCGGCAATCTGGTGCGGGAAGTTGCGGGGATCCCGCTGGTGCGTAAGGAACTGATCGTGGTCCTGGCCTGCGCCGCGGCCAGCATGCTGATGGGGACGCTGGACGACAAGATCTCGCTTTCCGCGCGGACCAAACTGATCGGGCAGATCGTGATCGCGGTCGTGACGGTGCTGTTCGGGGGCGTGCATATCACGCTGTTCATGAATATTCCCTGGCTGAGCATGCTGATCTCGATTTTCTGGATCGTGTTCCTCTTCAATGCGATCAATTTCTTCGACAACATGGACGGGCTGGCCTGCGGGACCGCGGCCATCGCCTTCCTCTTTTTCACCACGGCGGCGATCATCAACGGACAATATTTCGTGGCATGTTTGGGTGCGTGTTCGGCCGGTGCGGCGATCGGGTTCTGGTTCTACAACCATTCGCCGGCGTCCATTTTCATGGGTGACGGCGGAAGTCATTTTCTGGCGTATATCCTGGCGGTAGTGAGTGCCCGGGTGACTTATTACAATCCGGAAATATCGGCCTCCAGGCTTTCCGTCCTGATCCCGCTGTTCATCCTGGCGGTGCCGATCTTCGATACCTTTGCAGTGGTGGTGATCCGTCTGCTGAACCACAAGCCGATCTATGTGGGCGACCACAATCATATCTCACATCGTTTTTATCACATGGGGATGACGCGGAAACGGGCGGTGCTTCTGGTGCATCTGCTGTGCCTGATTTCGGGACTGGGCGCGCTGCCGCTGCTGTGGGGCGATGAACGGGTCTGCGCGCTCCTGCTGGTGCAGGGACTTACCATCTTCCTGCTGCTGACGATCCTGCAATACTCCAGCGGGATGGAACCGAAAACTGATCAAACTGATCCAAATACAACAAAATAAAGGATAAAGGCATGACAAAAGCCAAATCAATTCAATTCGAAAAGGTCGGAGGCTCGCTGCAGCCGATCATCAAAACTGCGGAGGACATGAAGAATCTGCTGGAACTCTCGCCGGCTTTCTGGTCCATTACGAGCATCAGTCTGGATGCCATCGCCATGGATCCGGTGTTCCTGAAGTTCATGGATTACGATTGTAACGGGAAGATCCGGGTGGACGAGATCAAGACCGCGGTCCGCTGGGTCCTGGACAAACTGAAAAATTATGAGAATCTGGAGAAAGGCTCCGAAAATCTGGTGCTTTCGGATCTGAATCCCGACAATACGGAAGCGAATGATATCCGCGCGGCGGCCGAACTGGCGCTGAAGAACACGGGAGTGACGGACCTGAAGGAAATCGGATTGGCCGGAATCCGGGACCGCAAGAAGATCATCGCGGCCGGACTTTCCAACGGGGACGGCGTGATCCCGGTTTCTTTGCTTCCGGACGAAACAGTGATCCCCTGTGCAGCAATGATCGCCAAGCTGTTCGGGACCGTGCCGGATGCCTCGGGCCTGGAGGGTTTCAATCAGCAGGGGCTGGATAAATTCAAAACCTCTGCCGCCGCTTATGTGGAATGGGTGGATTTCTCGGAAAACAACCCGGGTGTGCTGCCCTTCAAGGACAAGACCGGAAAAGCATACGGCGCGCTTTCCGCTGTCCGCGAAGCCCTGGATCATTATTTCGAACTCTGCGGCGCGGTGCGGTTGTTCGGTGAAAAGAATCTCACTCCTGCGGCTCCAGAGAATCTGATGGATACCGAAGGAGTGGAAAATGCCCTGAAGAAAGCGCCGCCGGCGCCGCCGACCGCGGACCGGGTGTTCAGCCGCAAAATGGATTTGAATCCGATCTGGCATGACCGCATTATCGCGTTCTTCGATCAGGTCCTGCCGGGCAAGGATACGCTTTCCGAAGCCGAATGGAACGATTTGAAAAAACTGTTCGGCGAATATGAAGCCTGGCAAAAGACCAAACCGTCGGATGTTTTTGACGGAGAAGACCTGAAAGTGATCCGGGCTGCGCTGAAAGACGATGTCCCGAAGAAACTGCAGTCGATCATCGACCGGGATCTGGCGTATTCGAAAGAGATCAGCGGCTTCGACAATGTGGAAAAACTGATCCTGTATCAGGCGAATCTGGTCAAACTGTTGAATAACTATGTCAATTTGCGGGTTCTGTTCAATCCGTCGGTCGATTCGATCCTGCAGGCGGGCATTCTGGTGATGGACGGACGCTGTTTCAAGCTGGCGATCCGGGTGACGAATGTGGCGGAACATAAGAAGATCGCTGAACGGAGCAATATCTGCATCATGTATATCGATGCGCAGACCGGTCAGGCGAATGCGCTCAGGAAAATGCAGCTGGCGGTGGCCGTGACCCATGGCGACATGAACAATCTTTTTGCCGGCAAGAGCGGGGTTTTTTTCACTGCGGACGGCACGGTCTGGGATGCCAAAGTGACCGATTTCGTCCAGCAGCCGGTGTCGATTTCGGAAGCGATCAAAATGCCGTTTTACCGGTTCGGCTCATTCCTGGGCAAGCAGATGGACAAGTTCTTCTCCGCACGGGCGAAAGAATTCGAGACCGGTTTTGACAAGACCATGGCCCAGGCGCAGACGTTCAAGCCGGGGACGGCCGCCCCGAAAGCACCGCAGCAGCAGACGCCGGCCGTCAGCGGTTCCATGATGCTGATGGGCGGCGGCATCGGTTTGGCCGCTATCGGCAGCGCGGTGGCGTTTATCGCCCAGGCGCTGAAAAATGTCTCGTTCTGGAATGTGCTGGCGGTGTTCCTGATCATTCTGCTGATCTTCGGCGGACCGATGATCATTGTTTCGCTGGTGAAACTTTACCGGCGCGATATCGCCGTTTATCTGGAAGCCAGCGGTCTGGCCCTGAATAAACGCATGCGTCTGAACCGTTTCATGAGCAAGATCTTCACCGAACGGCCGGAAATCCCGCGGGGCAGCCTGCTGGATACGTCCGATGTGATCCGCGGGATTTTCCAGAAAGAGCAGGAACGGCTCGGACAGTCGATGTCCGGTCTGCGGAAATTCCTGAATATCGTGCTCTGGTTCATCGCCGTGGCAGCCGCGGGCATCGCCGGTGGGATCACGCTGTGGAATTATCTGAGCCGGTGAGGTTTTCTCAAAAATCCGCGTTTATGAATTTGAAATGCGGCAATGCTGTGCTATCTTAAAAATCAAACGGACATAGGAACCGAATCAAACTGACGAGAAGGAGAAAAGGTTATGGCGGAAATAGATGTATTTCTGGAATTCATGCTGGAACAGCGGGCTTCGGACGCGCATTTGTGCAGCGGACAGCCGGCAATTTACCGAATTGACGGAGAAATGGTTTTTACCGAATCCGATCCTCTGACCAGCGACGATATCATGGCCATGGCGGATGAGATCATGTCCCAGCGCAACAAGGACCAGTTCGAAAAGACCAACGATACCGACCTGGCTTATTCTCTGGATACGGGCGACCGTTTCCGTATCAACGTGTTCCGCGACTTGAACGGCGTCGGCATCGTCGCCCGTCTGATCCCCGCCAAGATCCTGACTTTCGAACAGCTGAACCTGCCGCCGGTGGTGGCGAATCTTTGCACGCTGAACAAAGGTCTGGTGCTGGTGACCGGACCGACCGGATCGGGCAAGTCGACCACCCTGGCCGCCATGGTGGACTATATCAACCGGACCCGCACCGACCACCTCATCACCATTGAGGACCCGGTGGAATTGGTGCACAAGAGCAAAAAATGT
>SUWI01000007.1 GCA_015061565.1 Lentisphaerota bacterium | reverse complement strand
TGACAGCCCGGCCGTTTCATTTTTGAGTTTCCGTTTCCGGGAGGATCCGTTCCGGTCTGAAGGTGATTTCCGTCCCGGTTTTTGTCCATATCCCCGCTCCGAGCAGTTTATCCGCGATTTGGTGGAACCGGTTCTCATCGTTCATATAGAAGCAGGGTATCCTTGGATCGATATCGGATTTCCTCCGGCAGAAGTGGAGCACCTGAGTTGAATTCAAATGCTCCCGGATCAGACAATTATAGAGATGGGAAGCCCGGTTGTCCACGTTTTCGACCACATACAATGTATTTTCGAGAAGCGGAATGATTCCGTTGGTTTCCCATTCCCAGGTTTCGGAAAACTTGTCCTGCCGCAGGGGATCCCGGATCACGTGACAACCGATGGAGAGTTCTTTCGAACGTTCCGTGATCCCCCGTTCCAGATTCTGCATGTGCCAGTTCACGGAGGAGTGGTTGATAAAGACGATTTTCCGGAACCGGTTTTCTTTGGCGAATTCCGCGGCGTGCAGCCCCAGCGAATAATAATCCAGCGTGAAGAAATGATATTTTTTCTTCAGTTCCGGGGCGCGCGAAAGAAGGATGCACCGGCATCCCTGCGCCTGCATGCGGCTGATGATCCGGAGGTTTTCCGAACTGTTCGGATGCGGTTCTATGATGAGCCCCCAGATCCTTCTGCTCAGCAGATATTTCAGCGTTTCCTCCTCATAACTCGGATCGTGGTGCGGTATGCTCAGGGGCAGAAGATTCAGACGATGCTTCATGAACCTGGAATGGAGGGAATTGATCAGCTCCTGTTCCAGCAGGGCGCCCGGGGAGACCAGTGCGATGCTGTATTCGAAAGGTTTATACACTTTTTTCCGTCCCGGAAGATAGATTCCAGAACCGTGGACCACTTCGTATTTCCGTTCCGCCGCGATCTCCTTCAGCGCCTGATAGATCCGGTATTGCGTTGCTCCGATCTTTCTCCGGATCTGCTCTATGCTCGGCAGCCGGTCTCCCGGTTTCAGGTGCTGTCTGGCGATAAAATCGCAGATGTCCTTTTTCAGTTTGCTGTCCATGAGGGCCTTTCTGTTTGTTTCTCATAACCTAGCACGGAAACAAACAATTTCAAAGACTTATTGTATTTTTTCCGGAAAATTTGTCTTGAATGTCCAGCTGAAATGCCTTATATTCCGGCAGATTTAGACCAACTGCCGGGAGCCGGATCGCATGAACATAACAGTCTGCAGGGATTATCTTGAAATCGAAGGAAAGCCTGTCTTTATTTACGGCGGGGACCTCTCGTATTGCCGGGTTCCTCGGCGCTGCTGGAAAGAACGGATGCTCCAGATGAAGGCCGCCGGCTTGAATACGGTGACCGTATATTCCGTCTGGGCATATCATCAGGAAAAGCGTGAAGTTTTTGATTTCAAGGGCGAGCGTGATCTTGCCGCTTTCGTGGATACCATTGCGGAATGCGGGATGTACTGTATTTTCCGCATGGGACCGTTCGTTCACGGCGAGTTCCGGAATGGCGGCCTGCCCCAGTGGATCGTGGACGAACTCGGAACGACGGCGAGAACCAACGATCCGGAATATCTCAAGTATGCGGAAGCCTACTATATGAAATTGATTGAGATCGTGCGCACCCGCCAGATATCCGCTGGGGGGCCAGTCATTATCATCCAGCTGGAAAACGAACTCGGTTCCGCCGGCTGCAAGGGCGATGATCTCCCCAGAGGATCGGAATCCGCGGAAGAGAATGCAAAACATCTGCTTTTCTATTACGATCTGGTCAGGAAAAACGGGATCGATCTGCCGGTTCTGGATATCAACCATATTCCGGACAAGGAAAAATATATCAGTCCCCTGGTGGATACGTCCGGGCTGTATCCGGTGAGCTGCTTCTGCTGCGACGGGGATCTTCCGGATTTTTCCGCAGCCTGGTGGGAAGGGCATGTCCGCCCGAAGATCACAATCGAAACGGGAGGGGGAATGTTCGTCCGGTATTACGATACTCCGCCCTACCGGAATACCAACAGTTTTCAGGGGCCGCTGGTTGCTCCGTGGATCATCGAGGGTTCGGTCGGACTTCATCTGGCGGAAGGCTGTTCCGGTGTGAATCTCTATATCTTCTGCGACGGACAGAATCCGGACGGCTGCGGCGAAAGCATGCTTCCCGCCAAAAATATGAATTACCAGGCGCCGATTTCCGTGACCGGACGTTTCCGCGATTCCTATTTTTCGATGAAACGCATCGGCTGGTTCCTGCGTTCCTTCGGACAGGAACTTCTGAAGAGTGCTCCGGATCCGGACTGGGCGAAAGTCCGCTGTTTCGGCATTTCCCATCCCGGAGCCGGAAACAGCGGCGATCTGTTTGAAAATTACGGCACTGTCCGCGGAGATGCGCAGGAAAAAATGTCAGCTGAGCAGATTCAGTCTTTTGCACGCACCACCAAAGGGTTGAACCTCAGCGAGAGCAATTTCCTGTTTCTGCGGAATGTTTCCAATTCCGGTTCCTTCTGGAAACGGGACGTCCGGGTTCTGGTTTCACCGTCCCGCCTGGCCTGTGAAGTCTGGCAGGAATATCCGAAGAAAACGCAGCTGGAACTTCCCCCGCAGACCTCAAAGATCATGCCGTTCTTCATCCGGCTTGCGAAAGGGAACTTTCTGGAATATTCCACCGCGGAGCTGCTGGACCGGCGGGAGTTCGGCGGCAAGACGCAGATCGTTCTTTACGAATCGGATGAAGTGATGACCGAGACCCGTCTGGTTTTGCCGTCCGTGGAGAATATCCGGACCGTCGGCAATCTGCTGGTGCTCCGCGAATCCCCGAATACCGTGACACTGGTTGCGAGAATGGAACGGCTGCCGATCATCGCGGAAACCGACGATTTGCGGCTCGTTTTCGTGGAAAAGCGTTATGCGGAACATTTGTGGGACATCGGAGCCGGTCTTGCCTGGTCGGAAACGCCGCTCTCCGGTTCGGAGAAGGAAATTTCATGCCTCGCGGAGAACCATGATTTCTGCATGGAATGGATGCGGGAAACTCCGCCGCAGCTGGAAGACGGACTGCTCGATCCGCAGGAGTCCTGGGATCCGGAGCGGTCCGTTTACCGGATTTCCGGATCCTTTGCGTTGAAAGTTCCGGAAATCCGCTGGAAAAGGACCTGTTCCGGGGACGATATCCTCCTGTCTGCTGAAATCGAACCGGAGATTCTGAACGGTCTCCGGGATGTAGTCCTGACTCTGCACCACGATGGAAAGATCGGGACCGCACATTTCAACGGGAAACTTGTCAGCGATCACGCCTACGGGAAATTTTTCCCGTGGGAGATCGGGCTGAGTGAATTTGCGGAGCAGGCGGGCAAACTGGAAATCGTCTGCCGCGGAGCTTCCCGCTGTGAAATGGAAACCTCCGTCCGGGCGGAACGGATCCTGCGGTTCCGATGAACACGGAAACTCGCTGAACCTGTATAGACGGTAAAAGGAAAGAAAGATGCTTGAGTTTTTACATGATCAGACTTATAAAACAAAAAACATTTGCGATTGACGAGGAGGTCTATGTTATGAAACATGATTTTTTGTGTTTTTTTTAAGAAAAAATCACTGTCCGATGCGTCAAAAATGGTTTGACGCTGATAAAACAACTTTTTAACAGGAAGAGCCAAAACGTTTTGAAATTTGCTCAAACCGAAAGTGGAAAATATCATGAAAATTCAGAACGAAATGAAGAATGGGAATTACCATGGGGCAATGAATTTTACGCTGATCGAGCTCCTGGTCGTCATAGCGATCATCGCCATCCTGGCCGGAATGCTGCTGCCGGCACTGAGCAAGGCACGGGAAAAAGCCCGCGGGATCACCTGCTCGGGGAATCTGAAACAGATTGCCTCGGCGGAACTTATGTATGCCGGTGACAATACCGAATATTTCCAGTTTTATCAGGAAGGGGCTCCGGTCGGAAAAGACAGCGGGAAAACCTGGGGACAGCTTTTGAGCAGCGGTAAATATCTGGTCCCTGGAAAAAGCGGAGGCATTGTCCGTTGCGCAACGATTTTCCAGAAATTCAGCCGGCCAGCTGCAAACGACTACCGTGGACCGTTCGATGATGATTCTAATTCCTGGAAAAATAAACAGACCTACGCCATCAGCGGAGTTCTCACCGGGTATAAAACTTCGGCAAGTTTGGGCAGCGGCCCGGCCATTTCGTCAGTATATGTCAAAAAAGCGGCAAAGCTCAGCCTCATCAAAAAAGCATCCGCGAAGCTCATGCTGACTGACTTTTATATTGTAGACGGGAATGGCAGTACCCGCGGGAAAGACTTGATAACCTGGGACGGCAGCAACAATCCGGATTATGAAAACCCCTCCGGGGAGGTCTACAGATTTCCTGCCGTCAGATACAGAATTCACAGCGGATGTTTTAATGCCGCATGGCTGGACGGTCATGTTTCGGCAGTAAAGCCAGCCGACCTCTATACCGCTAATTCACTCGCCAAAAACGTGTTTCTTTACAATAACTGACCCGGAGGATTTCTACTATGATCAAAAACGCATTATGGTGCCTTGCTGCAACCGTATCCACTCTTTCCGCAGTGGAACCGTCCATCTATTTTTCCCTGGACAAGACGACCCGTGCCGATTATGGCGGAGTGGGGATCAAGGCGGCCGTTGCAGGTTTGCAGGAACCCTCCGGAGTAAAATCCGTTTTGTTGATCCAGAAGAGCAAGACGAAATATCGTGCCGATGATCTTCTGCGCGACGGTATATCCGGTAAAGCATTTCCCATCGGCAAGCAGGAAAGCGGTGCTGTTTTGTCGTTGAAATACCAACCGGAGCCCCGCATCAAATCTGCCAAAGGCAGCATCAGTTTCTGGGTTCGCCCGGAAAACTGGAATGGCGATGAAAAGAGGAATTTCCGTCATTTCGTTTCCGCCCGGCAAGGCGATAACTGGTTCATTATCTACAAAAACAGCGATTCCACGGACCTTCTGGCATATTACGGAAACTGGAAAAAACGGGAGAGCATTACCATCGCACGATGCAGCATCCGCAATTGGAAAAAAGGAGAATGGCATCACATCGGTGTTACATGGAACGAAAATGCGCTGGTCCTGTATGTGGACGGACGTCAGAAAGGATTGGCGAAGATGAAGCAGCTGCTCCAGGAGGATCTCGGCATTCTCCTTTTCGGAGAATACTGGAACGGCGATCCCGGACAGACTCTGCTGGATGAAGTCCGCATCTTCGACCAATATCTCACGGATAAGGAAATGTCCGCAGAATTCAGCCGGTTTGCGGAGAAACTTTCCTCCGCCAGCGGTGCCCCGATGAAGATCGGGGTCCCGGAAAAAGATTCTGTCAAGGTTGATGGAACCATCGGCACCAATGAATATTCCGCAGTGGTCGGCGGAATGCGCGATTTCAAAAAAAAAACGTAATTGCTTCGTCTCAGGCGATCTGCCGTTTCGCGTGGGATAAGGAAAACCTTTACGTCGCGGTCTCCTCGCCGGAGCGCAAGCGCATTGCGAAACTTACCGGACGCGATTCCGCCGTATATACCGATGATTCCGTGGAAATCTACCTGAAAACCGGATCGGGACTCTATCAGTTTATCATCAATCCGGCAGGGGCACTGCTGGACAGTAAAAATGGCAATCTTTCCTGGAATGCCGCCGGTTTCGAAAGCAAAAGTTCTTTTTCGGACGAAATGTGGCATTTGGAAGCGGTTGTTCCATGGAAAGATATCGGCATGACCGCGGAGACGGGAACCCGTATCCATCTGAATCTGGCCAGGAATTACGCCGATTCCAAAGAAAATACACAATTGGCGCCATGCCGCCGCGGGATCGGGTATGGAGAAACCGCCGCTTTTACCGAACTGGTCTGTCTGGAAAAAGGAATCTCTTTCGATGTTTCCGAACTCGGCGACCTTCCGCATGGAAAATTGAACGCGAACCTGAAAATATCCTCTGAAAAGAAAGAAAATTATCATCTGCGGATGATGGTGGATTCTTCCATGTTCCCAGTGGATATCGATCGCAGTCTTACGCCGGAGCCCGGCAAAACACTGTCTTTCAGGATCAAGCGGAATATTCCCGACAACAATACGCTTTTCTGTCAGCTTGAAATTCCGGAAAGGAAGATCACTCTTTACCGCGCCAATCTGGATTACAGTGAACCGGAAGCCATGCGGAAATGGTATATCTATACGGATTTGAAAAAAGCGGAACTGGTCTTCGTGATGCGTGCGGCTGCGCTCAATAACGGAAAGACACAGATGAAACTTGATTTCGTTACTCCGGACGGGAAAGTCGCTCGAAGCATGACAGTTTCCCTTTCGGACAAGGATCCCATCGTGGAGGCGCGCTTCCCGCTGAGAGGTTTGAATGCCGGACGGTATTTTCTGGATTATTCTTTAGCCGACGCCTCCGGAAAGAAATATTATTCCGACCGCGAAGAATATGAATACTTCAAAAGCGGTGCGTACTGGGACAATTTTTCCGGCGGCATGGAAGAGACCGTTCCGACCCCCTGGACAGCCGGTTCCGCAAATGGCAATGAGTTCAGCTGCTGGGGCAGGAAAGCCGTGTTCGGAGGAAACGGGATCGTGTCGTCTGTTCTTTCCCAGGGCAAAGAATTGCTGAGCCGTCCGGTGACGCTGAAACTGAACGGGAAACCGGTGGCATTCAAGGCGGAAAAAATATCTGCAACCCCGGTAAAAGCGGTTTTCCGTCTGCAGCCGCAGGATCCTGCAATCCCGCTGACCATGGAAGTCACGGCGGAATTCGACGGTTTCTGCTATTTTACCGGAAAGATCGCGCCGAATTCGGAGATCCGGTCGCTGTTACTGGAAATCCCGATGAACCGGAAATATACGGACGCCTTCGACGATTGTGCTTCGCCGCATTACAAAACCTCGCTGCACCGAAACACCTCATTTCATGTGAATGCTTATACCCAGCCTTTTTTCTGGTGCGGCGGCGATGAGGTCGGCATGATGGGCGGTACGGCGACACGCCGCGGCTGGCATGTGAAAAACAAGGCGCATTCCATGCAGGTCACTGCGGACGACGAAGCGGTGCTTATTTCCCTGCCGGTCGTTGATACCCCCCTGAAAACGGGCGCGGCGGAACGGAAATTCTCTTTCTATCTGAACCCGACTCCGGTAAAACCGCTCCGTTCGGCGTTTCCGGCTTTCCGGGATCGGGGAAATGTCATTTTGGCGGAAATATCTTCCCGTTTCTACTGTTACATGCATCCCGGTTATTACACTTCGTTCTGGAAATGGATCCTTGCCCGCGTCAAACAGGACAAACGCACGCCGGTTGACCGGATGATGTATATCGGATATTTTGCTCCGAAAGGAGCGTCCCCGATGTCTCCGGCATGGAACTATTACTGCACGGAATGGGTAAATCCGCCGCCGGGACTCGGGGAATATTCCGGAGACCAGGCCAATATGAAAATGCGCACTTCCCGCAACCGCAGCTCTTTCACTTACGGCTGCCTCAACTGCAAGAGTTTCTACGATCATCAGCTGCAGTGTGTCCACAATGCCCTGCATGCGGAAAAATGGGGCCAGCTCGATCTAAAAAACCTCTATTTCGACCTCGGCTGGCCCAGAACCTGCGGGAATGCACTGCACGGCTGCATGTGGAAAGACGAGTTCGGAGACACGGTCCGCGACAACGATCTCCTGCCGCTGCGCGATTACTATATCCGGACCTTGCGGATGCTGCGGAAAAAGTCTCCCCAGGGGTGGATGTTCGGGCATATCTACCTGTCTCGCACCCCCTCGGACAATTTCTTCGATTATATTTTAGCCGGCGAGATGTATGACTCCAAGGTGTTCAGGAAAGTCAGCTATTATGATGTCCTTACTCCGGACGTGATGCGGATCGCATACGGCAGCCGCACGAAAGAGGCGGGCGTCGCCCTGATCCCGCAATTCCTGCGTTCGCTCCAATGTTTTGCCCCGGACCGCGTGCGGACCTGGGGGCCACTCAAAAAGGAATTCGACCGTCCGATCCGCCATTTCATCGCCTATACGGCGTGCTTCGGACTTGAGGAGTGTTACGATCTCTGGACCGCCGGTGAAAAGCTTCCGCCGAAAGACAAAGGGCACATCGACATCTGGCACCGGTATTTTGAAACGCTGGGAGCGGAACGCACCTTCCGGAGATTGGAAAATCTGGTTCCGGGAACGGACCGGGTCTTCGGATGCATCTATGCCGGGAACGGCAGTAAAATTCTGATCGTATTGAACGATACCGATGCGGAAAAAGAGCTGACCGCTGCCGTTCCATGGGGCGGTATTTCTTCCATGAAAGATATTTTCAACGGGAAAAATTTTCCGGTGCAGGAGAAAACCGTCCGCCTGAAACTGGCTCCGCGGGATTCAGCTTTCCTGTATCAAGGAAAGATGTAAGAGAAAACCGAGCCTGTGATGGGCATTTGATTATACGACAACTCTCTATTCCAATTATAGATCAAGTAATACAATATCAAGACAAATGAGCAGCGGAACAATTCAAGCCATGTGTTCAGCAACATGGCGGTCTGGTCACGTAAAAAAATTGCTGCATCAGGTCATATACCGCTTTCTGATGCAAGTGAAACGGCATATGAGAGAGGAATACGGCAAACCGGATGCCGGTTTACGTGACAGATTCGAGAAGCACAGCGGTTGAATCTTTGGTGAAACTTCACCTATGAAGCTGAAACGACGTGGAAAAAACTATACCGCAGAAGAACAGCTCGGCTGCGATATGGAAAAGCTCTGAGCTTTTTGCCAAGGATAAAAAAGCCTCGAATATGAACAGTTGAAAGGATATGGTCCGGGTATTCAGCGAGCAGTTTTTGGATCAAGACGGCAAAGCGGAGCTGAATCCTCACACCGGCGGGAAAATGCTGGACAATCCATCCGATCCGAATGCGGAAATCGGACATAAAGGAGGGTATCAGGTCCAGGTTACCGAGACTTGTTCGGATGAAAATAAAGTCCAACTGGTCACTGCAGCAATACCGCAAGGCGCAAGCGCTTCGGATATGGATTCCTTAAAGGAAATCCAGGTGCAACTGGCGGCAAACGACATTGCACCGGAAAAACTTTTTGCCGATGCCGGCTAAGGTTCCGATGAGAATTACAATAATGCTGCCGGAAGCGGGACCGTCAAACAATAGTGATAATTTTTTCAATTGGATTCTTGACCTTTGCCATGCAGGGAGTTATATTATCCGAAATATGCGGTGAAGATAATATAAAGTGTGAGATTGTCATGAATCTGTATTTTTTAAACGGACAGAGGAAGGGGGAGCAGTGGGAACTGGTCCCGCCGGGAATCTGCATCGGCCGGGAAGTCGATAATGATATTCAGATCCTGACCGGCGGCATTTCGCGTTATCATGCCAAGATCGAATTTGTCGACGGAGACAACTGGAAGATCCAGGATCTGGGCAGTACCAACGGCACCCGGGTCAACGGCAAAAAAATAGACACTCCCGTCCTGCTCAAGCCAGGTGATGAACTCCAGATCGGGGAACAGATGCTGCGTTATGACCGGGACTATACGCCGTCCAAAACGGAAAAAACGGAACGGACCGAACCCGTGCCGACTGTCAAGCCTGAAGCGAAGCCTGAAACGAAACCGGAAAAACCGGTCAGTGCCAATAACGAGACGGAAAAAATCGTTCTGGACCTCTTCCAGAAAAAAGACAAAAAAGAAAAAACGACAACGGAAAAAGATGCGGCCAATCCGAAAAAACGGCTGGTCAATCTGCTGTTCGGACTGCTGGTGACCGTCATGGCCTGCGTCGCACTGATGGTGTTTGTGATGCTGTGGGGAGCGCCGAAAGGGAATCAGCAGAAACGTCCGGTGCAGGTCGCCCGCAATCCGTTCTTCCTGGAATATGAAAAAGTCATCTACACGAAAGACAATGTGTTCCGTTTCAGCGTTCAGATCGAAAACAATTCCGCCATGTTCAAATTGAACGACCTGAAATATCAGCGCCGGTTTTCCAAGGGCATAGCGGAAGTGGACAAGGACCAGCTGAAATCGCTGGTCAATGAGATCAAAGGAACGGATTTCATGAAAATCAGTTCGGATCCGCCGGGCAGTCCCGCCAACGGGATCGATGAAATACGGACCCTGACGATCGGCTATGACACCAATCTGAATACGGTCACGGTACAGAACAATTTCCCGAAACGGTCATTCGAAACGATCGAATATGCGCTGAGCCGTTTTGCCGATGATTTCGGGCTGAAGACGATCTCGCTCTCGCAGAAGGAGATGCGGGAAGAAGCGGTGCGTTCGTTCCAGAAGGCGGAAGAACTGCTGGCGAATTATCAGGCGAGACCGGAAAATCTGCGGAATGCGATCCTGCGTTATCAGATCGCCATTGATTTTCTGGACCAGTTCGATCCGAAACCGGATGAATGGAGCGTGGCCAAGCGGAAGCTTTCCGAAGCCGAGGCACTGATGAAAAAAGCGATCCAGGACGCCCAGTTCAATATCAATGTCCTCTACAAGAAAAAAGATTATGCGGCCGCAGTCGCGGAATGCAATAAGCTGATGCAGATCATTGATTCCGAACACCGGGCCTACGCGAAGGTCAGGGACCTTAAAATCACGTTGGAGAAAAAACTTTCCGCCAGGAAAAAGAAAGGCAAGCGCTGATCATGAATAAATTTATTGCCGCTACTCGAAATCTCCTGCTTTTCACCGCCGCGGCCATGATGCTGCTGTCGGTATCCGCCTGCGGGAAAAAACCGAAAGAGATCGTCACCCGGCTGACTGTCAATTCCACACCCGAAAAGGCCGCCGTGACCATCCGGGGCAGAGAAATCGGGGAAACACCCCTCAAGCTCAAGGTCAGACCCGGCGTCTATCTGGTAAAATTGAGTCTGCCCGGCTATAAGAACAGCTGGCAGAAAATCGAAATGAAACCGGGGGAACAGAAGAATCTGACGTTTCCTTTGGAAAAAGAAACCGCGGCGGTCCTGATCACCTGCAAGCCCGATACCGCGGCCGTGAAATTCCAGGGCAGAAACCTGGGCAGCACGCCGGTGGTCATCCGCGATCTTCCTCACGGCGAATACAAAGCCGAACTGTCCCGCCACGGATTCAATCCGCAGACGGTGACCTGGCGGATCGATTCCCCTCTGCCGAAGCGGATCGAAGGCAGTCTGGACTCCAATCTGGGCACGCTGATCATCAGTTCGGTTCCGTCCAACGCCGAAGTGATCATGGACGGCAAAAGCATCGGCCGCACCCCGTTCCGCGATCAGGTCGAGGAAGGAAAACACGAAATCGAACTGCGTCGGAACGGATATGTTTCACTGCAGAAATCCGTCCAGGTCCGGAGCAAAGGGATCGCGAAGCTGGATAAACAGGTATTGGAAGTCAAATCCGGCTCCATCCAGATCAAATCCGCACCGTCCGGTGCTAAGATCCTCATCAATGGCAAAAATTACGGCGACACCCCGTTCAGTATTTCCAATCTGAAGCCGGGCACCTATTCAGTCCGGCTTGAAAAAGCCGGGTTTGATCCGGCAGTGCGGAAAGTGAATCTCCCGGCAGGTGAAAATCTTGATCTGATGTTCAATCTGGACAGCAACACCGGCGGGGTCGATATCGTCACCCAGCCGCCGGGGATCACCGTTTATCTCGACGGCCGCCAGGTCGGCATCACGGAAAAAGATCCCGACCACAAGAACATTTCCAAGGTCCTCAAAATCCGTAATCTGAGCATGGGAGAACATCGTATCACCCTCGCTCACAAACGCGCCAGACCGGAAAAGAAAAATATCAGTTTCACCGTTCAGAAAGGCAAGGTGGTCCGTCTTACCAATTTGAATCTGTGGATCCCGAATGCCGTGCTGGTCCGGACCAACGGCGCCAGGGAAACGGGAAGGATCATTCAGGATCTGCCGTCCAAATATGAGTTCGAACCCTCCCCCGGCGTGAAATTCACCGTTGAAAAATCGTCCGTCAAAAAAGTCGAACATCTGCCGGAAAGCGAATAATTGTTTCAGCGGAAAAGAAAGAGAGTATTTGCAATATGCTGCTGGCCCTGTTATTGTTGTTTATGATGCTTTTTTTCCTGGCTGCGGGAATTTTCTTTCTGAAAATGAATGAAGACAATCTTCCCCGCTGGGAAAAACTGCCGCGCAATCGGACCGCAGGCGGGATCCTGGGGCTGATCGCACTGCTGGCGTTCATCCCGAATGTCAAGCCGCTGTTTTCACCGGAACAGAACCTGTACTGGCTGATCCCGGCGGCGCTGATCCTGGCGGCGCTGTGTTATCTGTACCTGGACCATCTGCTTGCCCGGTCGGCGGCCGGCGCCCTGATCCTGCTGGTGCACGGCGTTCTGAACGAAGCATATACGGCCGACCTGGCCGGCACTTCGTTCTTTGCCCTGATGAGTCTGGCCGGCGGCACCTATGCCATCTACATCGCCGCCAAGCCCTATTGCCTGCGGGATTCCTTCCGCGCCATGTGCCGGAAGAAGAAATGGCGCCTGACCGGTTCGGTCTTTTCATTTCTCTGGGCCCTTTCCGCCTTGATCCTGCTGGTGCAGCAGGCGGGGAGAATCGCGAAATGAGTTTCATTCCCCCGTCTCCGGCCGTCCGGACGTTTCTGGAACAATGTCTGCCGGACGGAGCCGCCGCCTTTACGGATAAAATGGCGCTGCTCGGCCAATTCCTTTACGAAACCAACGAGCAGGTGAACCTCACCGCGATCCCGCCGGAAAAATTCTGGAGTCTGCATGTGGCCGATTCGCTGTCGCCGGTCCGGTATTTCCCGGACCTGTTCCGTCGCGGGACCGCCCTGCTGGACCTGGGCTGCGGAGCGGGCTTTCCGTCGCTGGTTCTGGCAGCCGCCTTCCCCGAGGTCTCCCTGACCTCGGTCGATTCCACGCTGAAGAAAATCAATTTCGTTCAGTCGGCTGCGGAGAAACTGGCATTGGGCAATCTGAAAGCGGTGCACGGACGCGGCAATGAACTGGCCCGGAAACCACCGTTCAAAGGCCGTTACGATGCGGTTTTCGCCCGGGCGGTGGCTTCCGCCGACATCCTGATCCGGGAAGGTCTGGCTTTCCTGAAAACCGGCAGCTCCCTGATCGTTTACCGGACCCGCGAGCAATATGAATCCGAGCTGGAATTCCTGAAGAAATGGAAAAAGGGTTCTTTCCGGAGCACGGAACTTTTCGAATTGCCCGACCGGACGGGGACCCGGATGTTTCTTCAGATAAGCCCCTGTTCCCAACCCGGGTCGAAAAACTGATTCAGCCCTTCATCTTCAGCCTGTTCAGGATATCGTCCGACAAGATTTTTTGCAATAAATCAAGTCCGATTGATTTCTTCTCGCAGTGCTGGTTATTCGTGCTCAATTGCTGACACTGCGGCAATATAATCTCAAAAATATAAAACTCAAGGCTTTTGGGGCTGGGATGATACCGCGCTGGAAGTTAAAAATCGTCTACTGGTACGGTTGTCCATACCAGTAGGTATTTCCTGCCAAGAAATAACCGATTTCGAACTGAAAAAATCTCAGATATACTGGTACGTACCAGTACTGATAATTCCATAAAATTGCATTTTGAATCGGGAAGAAGATAGATGCGGCTGGATTGCCGATAATGATTTTTCGCAAAAATGATCTGGGGATCGGGGCGCTTCATCAACCGATACGGAGAACAAAGCAATATATAAATCAAGGGATATTCGGCTGAAAACGTGAAAATTTATTCGGGATCCAGGATTTTCATCAAGCGGTATGCGGGACAGAACATCAGATAAAGCAGATACGGGAAATGCACTGGTCGAAGTTTTCCTGTCCGCTCAGAATATCGATCTGCACACGCAGGAAAAGGATCGGAATGTCGCGCCGGTCCAGCCGCGGCATCCGCACGGCATCTTTTTCCGTGGTCATGATCATATCCGCACCGGCAGCTTTTGCGGCGTTGATGAAATCGATCATTTCCTGCTGCCGGTAACGGTGATGGTCCGCATAATGGATCTCTTCCACGATGTTGCTGCCGAGCTCGGAAAGGAATGCATTGAAACTTGCCGGATTGGCGATCGCGGAAATCGACGCCACTTTTTTCCCTTTCAGATAGTCCAGCGGCAGCCGCGCTCCCTTCTGGTAAACATCCTCCAGATACTGCGGCTTGTGGCAGCATTCGATGATCTCGGCATGGTGGTTCTGACGGCGGAGGAATGATTTGAGATGCCGGAGCTTGGCCGAGCCGTCCGACTTGGTCAGGAAAATATAATCCGCCCGCCGGATGCTCCGGATCGGTTCGCGCAGCAGTCCACGCGGCAGGACATGGTGATTGTCGAAAGGCGCGGTCGAATCCACCAGCAGAATATTGATATGCGCTTTCAGGTTCAGATACTGGAAACCGTCGTCCAGGATCAGGGTATCGGTCCCGAATTCCTCGATGGCGTAGAGGCCCGATTTCACGCGGTCCTTGTCAACCAGCACTGCAACATTTTTCAGATTGGAAGCGAGCATGAACGGCTCGTCGCCGGCACGGACGGAGTCCAGCAGCAGATTCTTGCCGTCGGACACCACGCGGGGCGGCACTTCCATTTTCTTCGAGGAGAATTTCTTCTGCAGTTTCGAGAGCAGCGATCTGTCACGGCTGCGGTAACCGCGGCTCAGGATCGCCACCCGGCGACCTTTCTGGCTCAGCGAACGGGCGAACACTTCCACTACCGGGGTTTTGCCGGTGCCGCCGCAGGTCACATTGCCGATGCTGACCACCAGACAGCCGATCGCGCGGTTGCGGATCACCCGGTTGTCATACATCCAGAGCCGGAACAGGACCGCCCGCTGGTAGATGCGGGATGCAATAAACAGAAAGCCTTTCATGATCGTGCCGGCCAAATCGTGCCGATGTTCCCGGATCACTTCCAGAAAAAACTGCTCTAATTTTTCACCTGCTTCACGGATCGTCATAGGTGCCCCATTCGTTCATTTGTCCGTTAATATACTGCTCAAACCGGAAAACATCAACTGCGGAATGTTCATTTTCGCCGGTTTTTACTGCTCGGGACGGAGCAAAAACACGCAGCGGATCACTTTTTCCCGCCTTTGCGGAAATCTTTCGGCGTGGCACCGTGACATTCCCGCTTGATGGCAAGCAGAAAACCGTTGGCGGTGGAAAAACCGATCCTTTCAGCGATCTCCGCAACACTCAGGTCAGTGGATTTCAGCAGGAGGGTGCCCTGCATGAGCCGGCGTACCAGCTGATAATGTCCGATCGAAAGTTTCATTTTTTTGCGGAAAGTCTGCCGGAGCGTGCTCCCGGAAACATGCAGTTTGGCGGAAAGTTCCGCCACGGTGACATGCCGGTTCCGGTTGGCGGCGAGGTAAGCCGTGATCCGGTTCAACAGCGGCAGTTCGGCGTCGGAAAGTTTCCGGTCCTTGAGTTCCGGCGCGGCAATGGTCTGGATCTGCCGCAGCAGGATGGCAAAACGGCAGACCGTTTCCTCGGCGGCTGCAAAATCACCTTTAATCCAGTCCTGATAACAGGCAATGACGCTGCGGAGCG
Source organism: Lentisphaerota bacterium (assembly GCA_015061565.1). Taxonomy (GTDB): domain Bacteria; phylum Verrucomicrobiota; class Lentisphaeria; order Victivallales; family UBA1829; genus SIG94. The sequence continues at coordinate 38,789 of SUWI01000007.1, read as the reverse complement.
TCTTCACTTCCCGGCCAGTCAGACGCCAGTTCTGGGCGGCGATATTGACCAGACGGCTGTTGTCGCCCGAAATGACAAAGGACGCCATCAGGGATTCGAATTCGCGGAACTGATTGCCGAAAGAATGTTTGGCGTAGGGCGGTATGAGGATACATTCGCCTTGTTCAAGGATATAAGTGCAGTCATTGATATTGACCGAACGCTTGCCGGAGATCATATAGACGAGGTTGAAGAATTCATGACAGAAAAGCCAGCCCCCCAGTTTGTACTTCCCGCCGTCATGGTAATACAAGTTGAGCCGTTCCGGCATCAGCGGCGGCACGGATGAAACGCCGGTGCCGTTGGTATTGCTGCTGTCCGGCAGGGCTGAACAGATTTCACTGAATGACCTCATAAAACCTCCTGACGTTTAATCTATATCCCAAACCGGATTTGTCAAATGGGCATTCCGCTTTTTTTGTCATTTCGTTAGATTCTTATGTCATTTCATTAGTTGTAAAAACGCCGGAACGAAGTAAAGTAGAACAACAATGAAAAATTATGGAGAAAAAAATATGAAATTTTGTTTCTTCCTGTCCGTTTTGATTGCCCTTTCCGGCAGTTTGTCCGCCGAGCCGAGTTATACCGGATGGCGGCTTGCTCCGGACGCAGAAGCAAAACTGGCCGAATTTACCGCCGCTACAGACGGCTGCCGGTTGAAAAACAACCCGACCGAATTCGTCACCCGCGCCCAGCTGAAATACACTTTGAGCCAAGCCGGTTACCTCCACCGCTGGTATGACCGTCCGCTTTATCAGGACAGCAGTCTGGCACGTTTCAACCGGAAAGACGCAATGGTGAGCCACGCGGAAGCCCTGGCCATGAAAAGAGCCTTGGAACGCGGCAAGGTTTCGGGCGTAGCCACACTGCTTTCAAATTCCGGGCGCACTACTTTTATCAAGACCAGTTCGGACAATGATTTGAGACTTCACGGCGAACTGTTTATCCCGGGGTCCATGGCGGTCATCAAAGAGAAATATCTTCCGATTGCCGAGAGGATGCTAGCGGCCCCCAATGTCTTCCGTTTCAACGGCAAGCCGGTCATCACTTTTTACTACGCCCGGACCGATGTCGGGTACATCAAAAATATCCGGCAGGCATTTCAGGCAAAATTCGGGGATAAATTCGTCCTGGTCCCGTATGTGCTGTTCTACGATAAGCATAAATTCAGCCCATACAAGGGACCGTTGACCGCAGCCGACATCGAAGCCATGGCAGAAGACCTGCGCGCCCAGCTCCGGATCGGCGACGGAATCCTTATTTCCGACCTGGGACACTTCATTCAAGACGGCAGAACGGACGCCTCGTTCGGCTTCAAAGTGATGATCCCAATCCTGCATAAGATTTTTTCCGAACCGGAATTCAAGGGGAAATTCCTTGCATACGGGCTGATCCAGGGGCATGAGAATCACTATCGCTGGACCTATACCCGCGACTCCGAGGGGATTGCCACTCTGCGGAAGGAACTGGATTTCGTTGCCGCCCTTCGTCCGGACATCTGCCTGCTCGAGGAATGGGATGAAGTCAACGAAAATACCAGCTACCGGCCCATGGTCAATACCGGCTGGAGTTCGCTGCGGCTGATCCGCTATTTTGCCGAGAAGATCCGGGGCGAAAAAATCACCGCTTTTCCCGGCGACGACATCGCCGTTCCCAATATGATCCTGTCCTACCGCCGCCGTCTGCTGGCGGGTGAAATGGCAGAATATCAGGTTGCCAACATCCCCGACCAGACTCCTGCGCGGAATTACCGGATTTCCCTCACCCTTATCGATGTCAAGGGCAGCGTCATCAAACGTTTCGAACCGAAAACCTTGAAATCGTCCGAGTGCGCCGAGGCGACCTTTACCGTGCCAGCGGCGGAACTGCTCCGTCATCAGCTGGTCAAGCCGCATCTGGAAATCAGCTGGGACGGCGGCCAATACATTGCGCCGGATAGTTTCTGGGCACAGGAACTGCGCGCCGACTGGAATGGGGACTGGCAATGGGCAAAACAGCCGCTCCGTGAACAGATCACCGGGGTCAAAGCAGATTACACCATTACCCCGTATGAAAACGGCCTGCTGCGCCTGAAAGGGAAGATCACCAGCCCGGTGCCGATGGCGCAGGCGGAAATCCTCGACGGCAGCGACACGGTCTGGATGGCAGACAACCGCCCCTCCTTGCGGGAAAATGATGACGAAGCCGTCGTCCGGATCGAATTCGAGGGCCTTGACCAGTTTGATTTTCAAACGACCATCGGCGTCAGGAATGCGCCCGGCGCCCGGACCGGCAAAGGGGAAAAATTACCCTGGACGTTCCAACTGAAGAGATACCCTTCCAATTACTCGCTTTCTTTCTTTGTGCGTCTGCCGAAAAAGGAGGTCGATAAAGCGGTTCTCTGCGTCAAGACCCCCGGAATTTTTGATGAATGCATACCCGTGAAAGAGATCATGGAGAAAAACGTAACGGGATTTTATTCCGCGAAACACGGTCTCCACATGGTCCTGTCGCGTTACAACAGCCAGTATCGGATCCCGGAACATGTCGACCGGAAAGAGGTCGGGTTCGATTGCTTCGTGATTCCCGGCGACCTGAAGAAGAGCGTATTTTCCCTGCGGGTCATCGACAAACAGGGCAATACCTGGCGCGGCGGCGAGAAATCGCTTTACGTCCCCTGCGGAAAAGAACGGGATTTCCATGTTTATGACAAGACTGCCAAACGCGTGGTCAAGGTTTCCGCCGATGAAAATCTGCTGACCCCGATGACATTCGATTTTGCGCCTGGCCGCGGAACGGCGGTCCCCAATCCGGCAGGGCGGAAATATTATGGGATCATGAACGGCTGTACCCCGCTGGTGTCCGGGATCGGGGCCAGCGAATTCGGGTGTGGGTCCCTGATGTACTATGCTCTGGTCAGAGGAAAGACTTATCCCGAACTGCCCCACCGGATCAGGGAAGACAACGGCGCCTGGAGTATCGAGTTCGCCAATCATTCTTATCTTTCGCTCCCGATGCAGGTCGTGCCGATGCACACCGGATATAAGATCGGCATGAAAATATGGGTCCCGAAACACTTCAAACAGAAGCAATTTATTTTCGGTTCAGGCAGTCACGGATTCATGATTGCAGTCGTCGATGGTATCCTTATTGCGCAGATGTTTCTGGACAACCGTTTCTGGAAGACAGGTTCCGGCAGGGTCTACGCTAAATCCAAAGGCAAACTCATTCCGGGGAAGTGGAACGATGTGGCTGTCGTTTACGACCAGACAAATTTCAGGGTAGACCTCAACGGCACATCCGGTGTCCCGCTGAAGGTGAGCGGCAATCAGATGCGTCCCAAAGCCGGGATTCTTGGCGGCGGCGAAAGCCTGAAGGGTTCTTTCACCGGGAAAATAAAAGATCTTTCCATCAATGTTTTTTAAGGGAGGCAGAAAATGAACAACGGATCATCTTTCATCCATCATCCATCGACAACGGAACGCAAGCGGAATTTCACTCTCATAGAGCTTCTCGTGGTGATCGCCATCATTGCGATTCTGGCGGGAATGCTGCTGCCGGCGCTGAACAAAGCCCGTGCCAAGTCCCGCACGATCGACTGTTTGAGCAACCTGAAGCAGCATGGTCAGCTCAATGCAATGTATCTGAACGACTACAATGAATTTTTTTCCAACTCGCGGGCCGTATATAATCAATTTTATACTCTCTACTCCAAATCCAGAAAGCTGTATTGGTGTCTTGCCGCGGATATTATCAAATTCCAAGGCAGCAATATCCTGACCTGTCCCGACACGGAGAATGATGTCAAAAATGCACTGCTGTATAGAAATGTTTACGGCTATAACTATTCTGGATTCACTACCGTGAGGGCACTTAATGGAGAAACATCGGCACAAGATGCATATGGTGTCAAGCTGCCCATGGTCAAAAATGCCAGTGAAAAGGTCATTTTCGGAGATTGCGTCAAAAATACGGGCTCCCCCTTTGTTGTCAATCTGACTGCAGACACCGTCAGCAATTTGTGGGGTGCAGCTGGCAGTTCATCTAACTCTTCGCCGCATGACAGGCATCTGGAAAGCAGCAACATCTGCTGGACGGACGGTCACGCCAGTCCGGTCAGGCAGGCAAGATACAATATTTGCTTCCTGGGTTCTTCTTCCGGAACGGCGAGCCGACTGAATCGTTATTGGGCCTCCTGCACTGCCGGCAGCAACTGATCCTGAAAACCTGAACAGGGAAGTCTCCGGGAGTTCGGCTTACTTCAGCTCGTGTTTGCCGGCGGGGTATTCCCTGCCTTGGAAAACCGCAGCCGTTCCTTCGGGCACGGTCAGCTGATAACGGCCGGGTTCCGGCATCGCTAACAGAATGGCACCGCGCGAAGTCGGCGTCTTGACCTTGAAATGCTTCAAGCTGCCCGGCTGCGGATCGACCAGGAATTTCCGGAACGCAGGTTCCAGCGGACGAATGCCGCAGAGATACCGCACGATGATATTGCCCGGAGCCGCGCCCCATGGATGGTTCCAGTCCTGATTCGGCTTGAAACAGTCGTCCCAGGCTTCCATGGTGATCGTGGCGCCTTTTTCCAGCATATTGTTCCAGGACCGGATCCCTTTCGCAGTCATGAGTTCAAGCCCGTAATCGGCCATGCGGTTTTCGTAGCAGCATTCCAGCAGGAACTGCGCGCCGAAGACGCTGCACGCCATGCCTTTGGACTGCATCAGTTTCAGGATCGCCGGTTTTTCGGACTCTTCCGCCACACCCCACAGGGCTGGGAAAATACAGCTGTGCAGCGCGGTGTGCTTCGAGTCCGGATTATCGACAAACAAGCCGTTTTTGAGCATGGTTTCACGGATGGCACGGCGGGAACGGTCCGCGGCCTGACGGAATTGCGCCGCCTCGGATGCTTTGCCGAGCAGGACCGCCAGTTCCGCCGTCCGGGTCAGCGCCATATACTGCCAGCAGTTCGGCACCAGATTATACGTGCCGAATTCATAACCGTCGCGTTCGGGTTCCGGCCAGTCAACGATATCGCGCAGTTTCATCGCCGGACCGAAGCCCGGACATTTGAAATCTGCCGGGAGAATGCCGACATTCAGCAGTCCGTTTTCGCAGACGCCGTCGAGCAGAGTCTTCTTTTTCATGGGCTCGAACCAGCGGCGGGCATTTTCCAGATCGCCGGTATAGAGGACATAATCATGGATGATCGGGATCATGGCGAGCCACCATTCCGTCGGCCAGGTCGGGAACTCGAACAGGCGGTCGATCGTGTCGCGGGCGATCACGGGATCAGACATGCAGACGAAATAACCGAGCTGGTTGATGTAGGTGTCGCCTTCGTAAGCCTGACGCTCCCGGTTGCCGTCGATGAATTTTCCGAACGGCGTGGTCGCTTTCATCGAATGTTTGCAGAAATCCCAGATCCGATTGAGGTTGTCCGAACTGCATTCGAAATCCGAGGCGGAATCGTCGAAATTGCAATAGTAAGCATGCTGGAACGCTTTGACCGGGCCGGAAAAACCGCGCACTTCGGCATAACGGAACGGCACCGCGTTGGGCGCGATCGGGAGCGTGCCGCCGTTGTAGCCGGGATGGAACATTTCCATGGCAACGTGATTGTGTCCCGGTTTCAGCCAAACTTTCTGTTCCTGATAGATCCGACTGCCGCCGGGTTCACGATTGATTTGACCGTCCGGAGTCAAGACTTCTCCGACGGCGAGCGTGATCTCCTGTTCCTGCGAAGTTTCCACTTCGATCTCCAGCACGGCAAACCAGTGTTTCCCGAAATCGAAAAACCAGTTTCCGGGAACTCCGGCCCGCCGGACCGGAGAAAAGACAATATCCTTTTTCTTGATCATACAACACCTTCCATTCGGATTTGCATTACGGATGGTAATATAGTGCACAGTAACGGAAATTTCTCTTGCAGATCATCGAAAATGATGCAAAAAACGCGGATTTTTCAGATATCCATTATACTTGCAAATAATCCAGAGCCCGGCGGACCGATTTCTCAAAAGCTTCGGCAAAGCCGCCTATGATCCCCGCCGCCGAAGAAAACCGCAGAGATCGCGCTCCGTCCGGATTCACATCTGCTCCAGTGCCCATCCGCTATTTCCCCGAAATATTCCGCCGTTACTGCGGAAAAACCCCGGCGGATTCCGGGTCTGATCACCGGGAAAAAGGGCATTGACCCCAATACTATTTCAAAGCCCGTCCGCTTCCCTTCCCAGCCGGACCAGATCGTATTTCAGATAACTTTCCACCGCTTCCCGGATCACGGCGGAATGGTCGCCATAACTCAGGCTCACATGATGCGGAAAACCGTGCCGCAGCAGACTCACCATTTTGTCCTGCAAATGCTCGAATTCGGCAATTCCGCCGCAGCCGAAAAATTCCGGGGGAGGCTGTTCTTTCAGGAAACGTCCCCGATCCAGGAAGAAGGTCAGTTTTCCCTGCCGCGTATAGCCGCCGGCACAGGTGAAAACGCCCGGTTTCATGCGTCCTTCATTGCAGCCGAATCCGTTCCCAGCCCCCAGAACCCGGGCAAACATGGGATGGTCGACGATTTTGCCTTTTTTCTGCATCAGACACGCCGCAGTCGGTCCGCAATGGAACAGCACACAGGTGTTTTCATTGTCGCCGTAATTGTTGTTCCAGTCCAGACATGCCGCGGGGGCATCGGCCGCCAGCGAAAGCATCCGCATGGCCAGCGCGTTGACGGTATCGACCTCGCAATTCGCCGCGATGCCGCGGTTGTTCAGGAACGAAAGCACCGCACAGGGGGAAATCCGGAATTCCTTTTCCAGTTCGGTCCAGCAGCGGAGCGTGATCAGGTCCAGATGGTAACTTTCGATCATATCCAGTACCACTCTGGTCAGACAGGCGGTCCGCTTCAGCGCTTCTTCCGAACCCTTCGGCCAGACTGCATAATTGTGGTATTCCTCACACAGTTCCCGGACCTCTTTCGATTCGGGTTTCAGTTCCCGGAACCGCTGGAAAACTTCGGTCAGATCGAAGGCTTCATTGCTGATTCCGTATTGTTCCAGCGCAGTTTCATCGAACCGGACCGTTTTGAACGGCGTGCAGCGGGCCCCGATGGAACCGCAGCGCACCCGTTTCATGCCTTTGACGATTCGGCAGACGGCGGCAAAATCCTTCAGATTGCGGTCGAATGCCGGGGAATCCGGATGCACCGTGTGCGGCGGAAAAACCGTGCACGGAATGCCCGTCTGCCGGAACAGATTGACCGCACTGATCTTGCCGCAGAAAGCATCCCGTCTCCGGCTGATATCCATCTGATCCAGTTGATCGGGATAGGCCTGAAACAGGATCGGGACCCCGGCATCGCGCAGAGCCGTGAAAGTGCTTCCTTCATCTCCGAAATTCGGGAACACTGCGACGATCCCGTCGTATTTCCCGCGGTTTTTCTCCAGAAATTCCGCATAACGGCAGCCTTCGGTTTCGTCTGCCACTGGGAATGACTTGAGGCAGTTGATCCCGTTCCGTTTCATGGCTGTGGAAACTTCATCCATCGCCGTGTTCACGATCTCCTGCGGAAATGTCGTCCGGTTCGAAACAAATAATGCAAAGACCGGTTTTTTCCTGATTTCTTTCATTGGACACCTCCTGATAAAATATCGAATTTCTCCGGATTGAAAAGTGCCTGGACTTAACGTGCCTCCGGAACATCCGTTTTGATCCGAAGCATATTCCACGATATGCCGGGCAGCTGCGTTCGTAAGTTTCCAGCGTCGTCGAGTGCCGCCGCCAGAGGTTCCGGCTGGAGAATTTCACCTCGGGGAGAATTGACGGCCGAGTGATCCGCATGATTCATGGTCAGGCTTTCCAGCAGTCGACGGCTGCCGCCGAATTCCATCTGGAAATCCAGCGGTTCGCTTCCCCGGTTGGTCAGAAAGAGCGTCAGTTCGCCCGCCTCGCGGTTTAGCACAGCGCTGCCGTACAGCGAGCCGTCTTCATTGCCCGTTTCCTCCGGCTCCAGCGAGAGCCCCCGGCCGTAACGTGAGGTGAGTTCGAACGGGAAATAGATGCTCTGCCGCCATGAAGTCCCGTCCGGTTCGGTGCGGATCGGTGCGATCACATTGACGCTCTGCGCGAGGCAGGCCAGATCGACGGTGTCCGCATGGCGGTGGAAGCAGGAGAACAGCGAACCCGCGATCAAAGCCTCAAGGATCGTGTAGTCCTGTTCCAGCAGATGCATCCCGCTGGTCCACTCCTCCTCCGGCCGCATCCGCCGGTCGAAGTCCCAGATGATCCACTCGTCGACGCTGACGGCGATGCGCCGTCCGTGCACCGCCTCGAACGCGTGGCAGCTCCCGATCGATTCGGTCAGTTTCTTTTCGAAGCGATCCACACTGTTGAGATAGCCTCGTTCGTCCTGTTCCGGTGCGTGGAAAAACACGTCATGAAGCGACAGTTTGTCGATGTACTCGCCGCAGAAATCCAGCACGGTGCGGTTCCACTCCTGATCGTCTGGCGTGCCGCAGACGATCAATCGGCATTCGGGATCCAGTTTCTTCAGCAGTTTTGCGTGTTCCCGGGCAAGACGTCCGTAATCTGCGGCGCTCATCTGGCCGACCTCCCAACTGCCGTAAAGTTCGTTGCCCAGGCACCATTCCCGGATGTGGTATGGTTCTTCATGCCCGTTGGCGCGGCGCATATCGCTCCAGTAAGTGCCGCGGGGGAAGTTGCAGTACTCGTAAAGGTTCTGGGTGTCGATGACACTGCGGTTACCGATGTTGATGGTGATGAGCGGCCGGGTATTGGCCTTGTCCGCCCAGCGCATGAATTCATCCAGCCCGAAGGTGTTCGGTTCGAGCTGATGCCATGCCGGGTCCAGTTTTGCCTTGCGCACCGGTCCGACACCGTCCTCCCAGCAGCAGGTGTCCACGTAACATCCGCCCGGATATCGGGTGATCGGCATATCGAGCCGGCGGATCAGATCCAGAACGTCACGGCGGAAGCCGTCTTCATCGGCGGTCGCCGAAGCCGGATCGTAGACTCCGCCGTAGACATTGCGTCCCAGATGTTCGACGAATCCGCCATAGACATCACGGGAAACCTCACCGATTTGCCGTTCGGAATTCAAAATCCAGATGATTGTCTGCATAGTAATACTCCTCCATGTGCCGCAACGGACCTGTCCACTTTATACCTCGAATTCCGTCAGCATGTTTGGTGCATTGTCTGCTTCCCTCCCGATCAATCGGGATGTTGTTTATTGTCAAATTGAAGTTGCAGATTGATTATTTCCCCCGGACAACCGGATCCGGTATTCCCTGCGTGATGGTGACCGAATGGATGATGCCCTTGAAGAACAATCTCGGTTTTTTCCCTTCGACCCCGTAGGCGCCTAAAAACAGACCGTTTCTGCCGCCGATGGAATCGAAAGGACCGGGCCGGAAGATTTCCTTGCGCACTTTACCGTCCATCAGCAGCTGCACCCGTTCTCCGTCGCAGCGCATTTCGAACTCATGCCGTCCCGGCGGCGGTGCTTCCGTCTTAAGCGAAATATATTTGGTTTCCGAAGTGATCCGGGAGGGGGCTATCAATGCCCAGATGTAATTCTTCGGCTGCATACTGATATACAATTCACCCTGCCGGCAGGAACGTTTGAAAAGAACACCGCCCCGGCTGGTGGTGAAATCAATCTTCACCCGGAACGGCAGCTGCCATTCAAAAGCCGGATTCGGTTTGAATTCAATACAGCCATTCCCGTCCAGTTTCAGTCCTTTGGAGGTGAATTCCACTTCACCATGAATGCGGAACGGCAATTCTGGCTTCTTGCGCAAATCGATGAACGTGGTCTTTTCTCCGGGGAATCCGGAGACATCGTGTAATTTTTCCCCTTTTTTCCCGGGCAGCAGGTCATATCCGATTTCAATGACCTGTCCGATGGCATTCTGATATTGGTTTTGCGCAAACAGATCCAGCGTGTGTCTTTCATACTCATGCCAGAAGGTGATTTTCTGGATCCCGCTGACCGGGATCACTCGAAGTACCGTCTCCGCCGCGTTATCAGCTATTTCCAGCGGGTCAGGCGAATAATGTTTAGAGTAATGTTTGATGTCGGAGATTTTTATCCCGCCGACCGCAGAGCCGCGGTACCAGGCATGGGTCCGCCATTTGAAATTCCAATTAGGCAGATTTTCCGCCTGGATCCGGGTTCGAAAATAGATCCGGTCGGATTGCGCGGTTAGAATCACTCTCCGCAGGATGTTCTCATCATTGAATTGGCGACGTGCCAGAAGGACGACTTTCTCCCCGCTGTCTTCCCCGATGGACGTTTTCCAATCTTTCGGGTTGTCGGAAAGCGAATCGAAACTGAACATTTCGACCATGCCTTTACCCATGAATTCCCTGCCGCTCCGCTTCAGGGAAACCAGGCGCATGGTGTCGGCTTGGAAAACGGCGTGAACTTTGGCATTGCGCAGGTTCCAGAAGAAGTTTCCGCTTTTTTCCGTGGGGTAGATCAGCACACGGGGTTTTTTCTCCCGGAGTTTCGGCGGTTCCACGAGCATCACCATATCGATCAGCCGGATCGCCGCCGCGGCTTTCCCTTCAGCCTTCAGCTTGCCGATCTGCTTAACGACACCCTGCAGTTCCGGCGATCCGGGTTTATTCAGGAAGCAGCGCAGATGTTCGTCAATATAAAGCGATTCCGCCTGTTTTTCCATTTCCGGCAGTTTGGCGGACAGTTCATCGAAATCATGTTCCGACGCCAGCCGGAATTTTTCCGAGAACTGCAGCAGTTCCGCGGGGATCTTCCGCGAGAACTGACGCAGTTTATGCAGCAGGGATTCCAAGTATTTGGATTTGTCGTTATCCACTTGGAAACACCGGGTGAATTTCTGTCCCCCGACTTCGACGATCACCCGGTTTTTCGTGGGGGAAAGGAATACTTTCGCCTTACCGGACGGAGCGTCTTTGCCATTGATCCTGACCGGCTGTCCCGGCAGTGTCTTAACCGTGATATCGACGGCGGAAGAATTTTCCTTCATATCCGCAGTAATGACTGCCGGGATTTTCCCCGACCGTTCTTCGATCATGGTGTAAAGCAGGGAACGCACCTTGGCGATCTGGCGGCTGTCGGCTTGAAATATATCCGGCACATCCCGGAGCATACGGCAGAGCTCCCGGCTTTCCACGGAAGGATCACCCTTGACCCCGAGTTTTTTCATAGCCTCCCGGTTGAGTTTTTCCAGCAGGTAAAGCATTGCGAAATCCTGCCGGGAATCCCGCATGGCGGCCAGCCGGAGAGAGGGCAGGATTTTTTTCCGTTCCGGAATCAGATATACCTTGCCGTAATCGCCCGGCGTAGTGAAAGCTCCGATGTTTTTGGACGGATATTCGCGCATATCAATATTGAAACATTCATTCCAGCCGAAATGGGCGATATAGGTGATACCGTACCGGTAAGCCAGGAACGGTTCCAGGCGGATTGCCGCCAGTTTCATATCCATCCAGGCTCCGATCGGGCCGGAACTGGCCATATACATGCCGCAGATTTTTCCTTTTTTTGTCCGCTGTTCGATATCCTTGACCAGCTCATGGAGAATATAGCAGTTGGGAATCGGACGGTCTATCAGTCCGCACAGAATCCGGAAGGAATCCGAATGATTGACCGCGTCCTGAATATGCGCATCCGGGGCCGCTTCCCGGATCAATTTCAATCCGCTTCTGTAGCGGGTCAGCAAATCCCGGCTGGCCTCGTCGCCGATCCGGAAATAGATTTTATGCCGGGCATTGTATTTGTCCAGATGATTGAAAAGAGCCGGCAGGAAAGCATGGTAGTATTCCACTGCTCCGGGCGTTATGATTCCCTTGTCATAATCCTGCCAGAACGAAATTGCGGACATGCCGGGACTCGGGGTGAATTTCCAGTTCGGGGAACGGATCGCGATATCAAATGGAATGACCATTTGAAAACCCGGATAATCCCGGAACGCATTCAGCAGCCGCCCGTGATAACGGTCGAACTTGGTGAAATCAAATTCCCATTTGCCATCCTTGCCTTTTTTTCCGGGTATCATAGAAAAGAGACTGTAATCCCAGGAAAATTCCACGACATTCTGGCGGGATCTTTTGATGATTCCCAGCGACTGGTCAAACATTTTAAAATATTCCGGCGACCCGTCCCGGATGCCGAAAACACTGGCATACATACCGGGCCGGTAAGTGGAATCGCCGGTGTTTGCCGCCAGTTCCGCCGCGGTCGGCATCCGGAAACCGCAAATCCGAATCTTCAAATTGAGGTCTTTGATCCCGGTTGCGGTTTGCACCCGTAATTTTCCGGTATAACTCCCTTTCGCGGTCCCTTCCGGCACATCCAATGCCAGCCAGAAAGCGGAAATTTTCCCTTTTTTCAGAAACTGTTCATGACTGTCCGTATCCAGCAGGTCGGGGATTTCCGCAGGAAGAAATGCCACCGCCTGTTTGACACCTTGGCGGTTGGCTGTGGCCCGAACCAGCACACTTTCCTGAACCGCCGCCTTGATTTTTCCGCAGCCGCTGACTCCGGAAACCGAAACGTATTCTCCATTCCCGTTCCCGCTGAGGGCCACTTGAAACGATATCACTTCCCCCGGCGCTCCGGTCAGTTCAAGGGTTTCCGCAGGATGTTCCGGAACTTTCCCCGCCGGCAGTATTTTGGTCATATTGTCGACCAGCCAGGCTTTTACGGCTGTCGTTCCTTGCGGACGGGGGACAGGTTCGGCCTGCCCGCCGCCGTCCCAGAGCAGTTTCAGTCCGGACGCCGTTCCCGTTGTCTCCGCATTCAGCACCACATATTTTCCGTCTCGAATCAGTTTTACCGTCCCGCCGTCAAAAACAGCTCGCGGATTTTTCGCGCCGGACGGCAGTTTTATCCTGCGGCTGGTCAGTTTCGCCGTCTGCTGGACTACTTCCTTCAGACAGACCGAAACAACTCTTGGGTTTTCATCCAGCAAACGGAACGTATGCTGTCCGTTCGCGACCCGGATCCGGGTGACACCGAGTCGAAAATTGGCTGCCCGGACTTTTTCCGGTTTCCCATCCAGTTCATATCGGATCAGTGCCCCGCGGGCATTCTGGAAAATATCTATGGTGTTCCCGGAAAACGAGGCCTTCTGCACGGTAATGTCTTTGGCATTGAACCGGCCTTTTTCCAGCCATTGCTCGTTGCGGGAAAGGGTCGCCGCACGGACTTTCCCCTCATAGAATTTCGCATGGACCGCATGGTCCAAATCCCCCGGCAATGAAAGTGTGAATTCTCCTCCGAAGACCGTTGCGGAACCCAATAAAACGGCATAGAACAATTTCATTTTTCAACGCCTTTTCAGAAATATGGTGTACTCACAAATGCGGTCATCCCGCGAGTCAGGAAATTGGTAGTACCGTAAATGTATGCGTTTTCGTCTTTATAGACAGTTAACACGTCCGCCCCTTTCTTGCTGTCCACATGGCCGTCCATAAACAGAAAATTGCCGACTCCCGATGTGAGTGCGGGACTGTCTGTCACTTGCCTTTTATCCGGCGAATTATGCCGGTAGGAAAATTCATAGGTCGAAGTATTGCTTATTGAGCCTTTCTGCAATGAATCCCCCAGATATACCGCCCGGCTCGGCCCGGTGATGGCTCTCAATTGCTTGGCGGGAAAATTGGTGCTGAAATGCCCGGCACAGTATCTGTTCACGATATAATGGGTATAACGGTATTTCCCATTGGCAGTTGTTCCAAATTCCACGGATTCCGCAGGACAGCTGAAACTGCTTTGCCAAGTTTTTTGAGGCTCGATTTCGGAATAATGCCGCAGTCCCCCGTAAGCCGCCTTGGGATCGGAAATATAAGAATTGACGCCATTGATCTGGCCGTTTTTTCCGCCGGCCAGCACCCAGAACCAGAAGGATATTTCAAGCCCGTTTTGACGGGCCGGCAAAATGTATTCCTTGTTGTCATTGATATAGGCATTCAATGCCAATCCGATTTGTTTTTCCTTATTGACACATTGAAGCCTGGTGGCAGTGGCTTTGGCTTTCTGAAGTGCCGGCAAGAGCATTCCCGCCAGAATTGCGATGATCGCTATGACCACGAGGAGCTCTATCAGGGTGAAATGCCCCTGTATTTTACGCTTCGAATATGAGTTTGCGGCGATCTTCCTGTTCATCTCGCCTGGTTTCCTTGAGTTCGATCTCATTGATTCACCTCCGTAGTTATTCAATTACTTGGGAATGCTGTACCGATAATATATCATATTTTTCAAAAAACACCTTGACAAAATCACCAAATAACAGTAAATTTTCACCATTATGAGAAAAAAGCCTGTCAAATTGCCGGGAGAATATTATTTTTCCCGTGAAATCGTTCCATGCACCGTAGTAAAAGTGCATGGGGACGCTTTGTCGCATGAGCATAATTACACCGGGATCCCGCATTGGCACGATTTTTCCGAACTGGTCATTCTCACCTCCGGATCGGGTCGGCAGAACATCAACGGCGTTTCCTATCCGGTTTCGGTCGGGGATGTCTTCGTCATTTCCGGGAAAACCACCCATTATTTCGAGGAATACCGTAATCTGGAAATCGTGAACATCCTTTTCGTTGAACATGTATTCCAGGTGATGCGGGAATATCTGAACAGGCTGCCCGGCTATCAGCTGATCTTCCGTTTCGAACCGGAACTGCGGACCAGCAAGGAATTCCACAATACTCTGCACCTTTCCGCCGATTCCCTTGCCCATGCAGTGAATATCATCCGGAAAATGGAAGCCGAACTTTCCCGCCGCGATCCGGGCTACGAAGCGGTCATGGTGACTTACCTTTTCGATCTGGTCATTTTTCTTTCCCGGTGCCAGGAAAACGGTAGAGGCAATCAGCCGATCACCCGGCTGGCCGATCTGTTCAGCAAGCTGGAAGCCACGTTTCAGGAGGAATGGACGCTCGAACGGATGGCGAAACATGCCAATATGTCCGTGAATACGCTGCTGAGGAACTTTCAGGCTGCGGCGAAACAGACGCCGCTGAATTATCTGACATCACTTCGGCTGAATGCGGCCGGCCTCATGCTGGTCAATACCGACCGGGCGGTTTCGGAAATCGCCTACCTGTGCGGGTTCCGCGATTCCAATTATTTCACCAAGCGCTTCCAGAAATATTATAAGATGACTCCGAGCTCATTCCGAAGCAAAGGCAAGACCTGAAATTTCAGGCCGCCCCAGCTCTGATCACCGCGGATCGAGCTCCAGGAAAACCGTCATGGAACCCGAGGCTTTTTCGAAGATCAGCCGGTTCTCTTCGAAACGGATCTCCGAGTTCAGTTCCCGCTTGCCGCCGTCCACATCCACCACGGTCAGTTTCCATTGCTTCGCACAGATATCTTCTTTCTCCAGCGAAAAGGCAAGATCATCTTGGTCGGTTTTGAAACAGCTGGCAAGAATGCGGATCGTGCCGTCCGGAGTCTTTCCGGCCAGGACCGTCATGCCGGGGTGATCGACAGCGGCTTCGATCCGTTCGGTATCCATCAGCCGGTTCAGGAAATCGAACGCATAATAACCGCAATGAGGTTCGCAGTAATTGCTGAACAGCGAATACCCGCCGCCCGTGCTGCCGGTGTAGTAATGGGTCATGTCCACCGGCTCGTCCTGGAAACGCGACAGTACCGCGGTCAGATAAGCGGCGGAATGGGGTCCGACCATTTCCTGCTGGAGGAATTTTTCCCGTTCGAGTCCGCATTGGCTGCCCCAGCCGCAATGGTAATGCCATTCGGAAAGATGGATCTCGGTCTGCGTGAAACCGTGTTCATTCAGCGCGGCGCGGATCTGCGCGGGAGCCGCAATCACTTTTTCGGGCTTGTCACTGTACTGATGATACGTGAAGAAATCCAGCGGGGCCTGCTGCTCCCGGCAGCCCTTCAGGAAATCGGGGAATGCCGAACCGTTGAGCGCAGTGATCTTCGCCATGGAAGGACCGCCGATCTTCAAGTCCGGAAAACGCGCTTTGAGCGCTTTGGCGGCGAAACAGTAGAAATCAATGAACTGTTTCCAAGTGCCCTTCCAGAGGATCGGCAGTTCGGTATCCGCCTCGTTCCAGATCTCCCAATACTTGATTTCATAATGGAAACCATTGGCCCAGCCGTGATTGTAATGGTCGATGATATGCGAGGCGATCTCGACCCATTTGGCAGGATCGGCCGGCGGAGCGGTATGACGGGCAAAACCGGAATGGTCGATGCTGACGCCCAGCCGGTACATGATCGTGGTGCCGTAACCGAGCGTATTGGCAAAATAATCGTCGGTGTCGGCGAAGAGATAGTTTTCCGCCTGCTGCGGATCGGCGTGTTCCAGCGGGAAAATGCAGGGGATGTCCACCAGCATCTTCCCTGGATTGTTCAGCGGACAGTCGTGCATCCGGGTCTGCGGCACGTTCAGGTTCCGCAGATATTCGGAAATCGCTTTGCAGCGCCGGGCATTGGTGATCGGCGCCGCCAGATTCATGCCGTGGAGCCGCCGGAACGGCCTGGAAGAGCGATCCGGATGAATGATGAAATCAACCATGTTTCTCAATCCTTGAAGCTAGTCATTACGGAAACATAATGCAGATTGGTTTTGGTCCCTTTCGGCATGGCTTCATTGTTCAGCTCCAGCATAGCTTCGGTCTTTGCGGCAGTGAACACATACTCATCGTAACAGCTGAAAACGGGTCTCTTTTTCGGGATGGCCGGCAATTCCAGCCGGATCGCCGGTTTGAGTTCCGTTCCATCCAGTTTGAGCGCGAGTCTGCCCGCGCCGGTGGTCACCACCCGGATCTTGTAGTCTTTCCCGGGGACCAGATTCCGGATTTTCTGCGCCGCCGAAGCGGGCTTATCCGTGCGGTCCAGGGTCACCATAATGGAGGGATCCTTCTGCTCGTTGAACCGCCTCAGAAACCGTCCGCCGTCGGACGACCTGCCCGGGGTCACGGCGCCTTCGGTCTGCCATTCCTTCAGACCGTCCCGGAACGAGGCATTGCGGAGATGTCCCGGACCAAGTTTCAGGCCGCGTTCGGCGGCGAGGGAAGTGGTTTTTCCTTCGATCACATAATGGCGCATCAGGTCCATAACCCAGCGGGTGCGTTCGAGGTCGGAGTAATTGTCGCCCCAGAAATTGATCAAGCCGATGCCCTTGAACGCGGGATCGGTAGCAATGGCCCGCATCTGCATATCCAGCAGGACGCGGTGATCGGCTTCCGGCTCGTTGTCCACCGTGAAACTCAGCGCCACATTGCTGTGGCAGAGCGAAAGTCCCCAGTAAGGATTGACACCGGGGCAGACCTCGTTGATGTTCCGGGCGACATTCGCCAGTTTTTTCACCTGTTTCTCCGCCCGAGCTTCATCCGTATAAGTGCTGGGCAGATAAACCTCCAGCATGACCCGGCTGTAATCGCTCAGATTGATGCAGCGGGAAAAGACTTCCGCAACATAAGGGGTATCCGGGAAATGTCCGGTGATGTAGGTCAGCACATCGCGGCCCGCGGGGATCGCGACCTTGTCCAGATTCCGGATGAAGAAGACGATCGGCTTTTCCGTGCCCAGCGTCAGTTCATCGGCAAAAAAACCGTCCCACCAGTGATATTTCGGATTCATGCCGGGATGGTTGTATTTGTCGCCCTTGCATTTGATGATCTCACCGATCGCGCAATGAGCATAGAGCTTCTGGTGTCCGGCGCGGAATCTGGTGGTATCCGCACCTTTCAGACCGCAGCCGAGGAAACTCATGACGATATCGGTCTGATATTTCTTCGCGAATGCCCAGTCGTGTTTCGGCAGAACCGGCAGATAAGGTCCGGCGCCCAGCTGATAGATCGAAGTCTCAGCCACGGCGGAGATCCGGACCGCTCCCGATCCTTTTTCCGCTTTGAAGGAATGGCTGCCCATGGGCAGGAAAACGACATTCCCGTTTTTGACCGCTTTTTTATATCCGGCGATCCGCAGGACCATGTCCTTCGGCAGGGCAAACAGGACCCAGCCGATCCTCGGATTGACGAACGTGCCGCTGCCGCCTGCTTTGACCTGCTGTTCGGAAATGACGGTATGGAAATTGTTCAGGACCCTGCCCTTCGCCGGAGTGAAAGCCGGTTTGATTTCCACGGGAAGGGCGATGGTTTTTTCTCCGGCCTGCGCTTTGACGGTGTATTTTCCGGGTTCCAGACCGTTCAGATCGAGCTTGACGAGTCCGTTTACGCCAATGTTGGCCTGGCGGCTGATTTTTCCGGCGGAATAGGAAAGCTGGCGCAGGTTTTTATCGCCGAACCAGCGGCAGTTCAGGACGGCATCGGCCGCCTGGAGCTGATTGCGACGGCCTAGCACGACCAGTTCCGGAACGGGAATCAGTTTCCGGTATTCCAGACTGCGTTCCTTGGCGCGCACGGTGGCGGGTTCCACGGCGATATCGGAAACTTCCAGTTCGCCGGACTGAACGCCGCTGACCAGGACTGCGATACTGTAATAATCGGATTTGGACGGCATGCCGGGAAAAACCTGTTCCAGGCTTGTCCATTCGCTCGTCCCGTTGGGTATCTTCAGGGAAAACTCCCGAGTCCAGCCGTTGTTGAAAACGGTCACTATGGCTCTGGCTGCTTTGAAATCCCGGGTCCGGATCTTCGCCCGAAGATAATATAATTCTCCTTCGATCAGATTGAACGTCCAGTCCTGCCGGATCAGAAACGAGCGTTTGGACCCGGTAAAGATAAACCGGCCGCCATCCTCGAACCCGCCGGAACTCTGATATCCGGGTTCGGTGCGGACATACCGCCACGAACGGGGAAACGTGCCATCATAAAGTTCGAGCTTGCCGTTGGAAATCAGGTTCGGGAAAGTTCCCGGCTTCACGGTCTCCGCGGCGCAAAGGACTGCAGCGAGCAGACCGACAGTAAAACTTAACATTTTTTTCATGATCGCTTTCCTCAAAACGTTATTTGATCCCATAGCGGACATCCGAGGCGGTCAGGAAACGGCGGGTATGCACGCTGCCGTCCACCGTGATGTAATTGCACATGCCGGAATGGCGCTGGCTCAGGCTGGATGTGTTGCTTTGATAATCGATCCCGGTAAAAGAAGCTGCGCCAGCATCCGCCGTCATAACGCGGGAAGAAGGTTTTTCGACTTTTTTCAGCTGATGCGCATTGTTGCCCGGACTGTCCGTGGAAGACGTGGTGTAATAGTTCATTCCGTAATCCGAGCAGGAGCCGTAACCGGTATCCCTCCATCCGCCGAACGGGTTGGATGCGCTGACCGTTTTTTCCACATTCGGGCAGGCCAGGATCGGCGTGAGTTTGTCCCATCCCGCGACGGGTGCATACTCGTAACAGCGCATGGTCCCGTGCGAGGTTTTCACATAACCGCCCCTGGCTAGGCATTTCAGCCAGTTTATCACACCATACGTGTTATAGGCATTTTTGTTATTGATCGGGGACGGCAGATAGTCATTGTTGTCCAAAGAATAATTCAGCGTGACCATGGAAAGGTTTTTGAGGTTGGAAATACATTTGGTCGCCCGTGCCCGGTCCCGTGCCCGGTTCAGCGCCGGCAGCAGCATGGCCGCCAGAATCGCAATGATCGCAATCACGACCAGGAGCTCTATCAGCGTAAAACGGTTTGACGTTTTACGCTTCAGGTATGAGAGATGAGGTATGAGAGATGAGGTTTTCAAATCATTCTTGTCTTTCTGCATGGTCATTGTCCTTTCATTTTTGTTTTTCATTGTTTTTCCTATGAGAGTGGAGTTTATTGGAAAGATGCTGGTAATTTGCGATTATTTTCAACGTTGGAAAATCTTGATGTTCCATAGTTGTCTTTTACCTCATCTCTCATCTCTCCTACCTCATACCTTGCTTGATTTTCTTCTCTTCATTTTTTCTTTCTCCTTGTTGGTTGTATTGAAAAATCCGAATCAATTATTTCTGCGCCGTCCGGCGGCCTTATTCTTTTCCGGTTCCTGCCAGGTGAAGACACTTTCACGTTCGATCAGTTTCACCGGCACTTCGATGCTTTCGGCTTTTTCACCGGCGGCGAGCCGGGAAATGGTCCGGCAGACTGCTTCGCCCAGACCGCCGGCGTCTTCTTCGATGCTCGTCAGGGCCGGGGTCAGGAACGAACTGTAAGGACTGTTGCCGTAGCCGATCAGGGAAACCTCCCGGCCCGCATGGCGGAACAGCTGCTGCAGTTCGGAAGCATAGATATCCTTGAAGGTGAAAATTCCGCTGATCTCCGGATGATTGCTCATGATCTCACGTCCGATGACGGAAATCTCCCTGCTGTTTTCATCGCCGGACAGCGGGAATTCCATGACCCGGAAATCAGGATGATTTTTCGCAAAAACCCGGAATCCTTCCGCCCGGTCATGGAAAAAGTTGTAAGGCAGATCCAGATAACAGGTGACGATCCCGACCGTCCGGTGTCCGGCATGATAAAGCCGTTCCGCCGCCAGATATCCGCCCTGGAAATTGTTGTTCGAAACCGAAATGAATCCTTTGAGCTTATGGTTCAGCAGACAGATCCGTCCGGGCAAAGCGTATTTCAGGGTGTTCCATTCCTCTTCAGAGAGCAGATTGGCATTGGTGACCAGGGCGGCGGAATAACGGGAAAATTTTTCCGTCAGGTCGGAAACCAGGGTCAGTTCATACCCGTTTCGGGCCAGACTTTCTTTCAGGGTGACGAGCATTTTGAGGTAAAAGGAATTGCGCAGGAAATTCTGCAGCTGCATGAGGATCACCACGGAACGGCGGTTTTTCTGCGCCAGGGAAGTTTCATTGACGAAGATGCCTTTGCCCTTCTGTCCATGGACCAATCCCTGCATCTTGAGTTTGTCCAGCACCAGCTGCACCGTGCTGTGGCTGGTGCCGTACATGGCAGTCATGCGGGCGATCGAGGGCAAACGCCCGCAGAGCCGGCCCTCGCGGATTTCTCTGGTCAGCAGATTGTAGATTTCATTTCCGGTCATTTACGCCTGATTTTCCAACTTTACTAGTAAGGTTTGGAATTAATATATATCTGTTCATTGCATTGTCAAGACAAAGAAATGTTTTTTTTCAAAAAAACCGGGAAAAAAACATCATCCGGCTTGCATTTTCCGTTCCATAATGTACATTGACTGCAGGAGAGCGGCGCAGCCGCCTTCCGTTGAAAACTTTATACGAGGTCATAACAACCGATAATCAATCAGATCAGATAAACAGGCATTTTGCAGGTAAACGTCAATCCCGGAACTACCACTTCGAATTTTTGACGGCACAGATCAGCTTTACCGGCAATGCGCCGCTTTGGCGCATTCCGGTGCAGTGTTGGTTTGTGGCGCTGTGGTAGGCGTAGGGATTGGCACTCATTGGAATGTGCCTTTTTTTATCTGGAAAGGTATCCGTGTTTTCCCTGTCCGATTACAAACCCTCTTCGCCCGATCCGGAGATCAATGCGATCCTGACCTCGGTCATGGCGGTAATCTACGCGATGAACCGTTTTTATGCGGAAAACGCCCATCTGGCGGATCCGGAGACCCCACGTCTGATCCTCCTCAACCGCATTGCCTCGGGACTGGAAATCGAACTGACGGCTTTGCATCTCGACAGGCTTTATGCGGCCGATCTGGTTCATCTGGGGGAGAAACTGGATATCGGGGTCCGTGGACGGAAGGACGAAAAACCGGTCGTTGCGCTGGATCTCACTTTCGGACGGCCCAAGACTTCCCTGCTGCGCAAAAACTGCGGGCCGTACCGGCTGGGACTGGGTCTCTGGCTGAAACGCAAAACCTGGCGGGCGGGCTGGTTTACACCGGAAGATGAGCTGGATCGGGAAATGGATCATTATTTCCCGATCTGGAGTCTTGAGATCCGGGATCCGGATGGCACGGTCACGCTGAGCTGAGGGGCTCCCGCAGGTTGCATTTTTCCTGAAATCGTGTATATTTCACCGGTAAAAGAACCAGGAACCGATAATTGTCAGTAAAGGAGAAATCATGAATCCATTCATCAGAAAAACCGTCATTCTCGCCGCGGCCATGGTCCTTTCGGGACAGCTGTCCGCCGCTGAAAAACCGCAGCTGCAATTGGCCGTCGATCATAAGGACGGCATCTATAAATCGGGTGAGACCGTTCAGCTTTCGGCAAATTTCACCAGTTCGGACAAGACCGGCAAGGAAAAACTGAAAATCGTCATGGCTTTTCAGAACAGCACCCGGAAAGAAGCCGTGATCCCGGCGGACGGGACCCAATATTCCCTGGTGCTGAACGGCGGAGCGGTCCGTTTTTCAGTCACGGCGCTCGATGCGGACGGCAAGCCGGTCCTGATCGCACAGGGCAAAAAGCAAGTTCCGCTGAACGCTCAGATCGGAGTGATCGCCGATCCGGAGAAAATCCGTCCGGGCTTTCAGGAGCCGGAGGATTTTCAGCAGTTCTGGGACAAAGCTCTGGCGGAACTGGCGAAAGTGCCGGTCAAAGCCGTCCGGAAGGAGATCCCCGTCACAGATGATATTCTGCCCCGGATCTCGACCTGTTTCAGCTACCGGTCCGGAGCGCAATCTCCCCCGCCGAAATCACTGAAAGGGAAATTCCGCTGCTGGGATGTCAAAGTGGATTGCGTCGGCGGCGTCCCGGTATCCGGATATCTGACCATGCCGGCCGATGCCAAGCCGAAAAGTCTGGCCGCGCTCGTGACCTTCCAGGGGGCCGGCGTGAAAACGGCGAACAAAGCATTTATGCCGGGAGTCATCCGGTTCGATGTGAATGCGCACGGCATTGAGAACGGACAACCGGCAAAATACTATCAGGGACTGGCGAAAACGACGTTGTTCCGGTATGTTGCCAAAGAGGCGGAAGACCGGGACAAATATTATTTCCGGAACATGTACCTGCGGGTGAAACGGGCGCTGGATTATGTCAAAACCCTGCCGGAATACGACGGCAAAACGCTGATCGTGGCCGGGAACAGCCAGGGCGGCGGGCAGACGCTGGTCGCAGGCGGACTCGATCCGGATGTGATCCTGCTGCAGGCGAGTGTGCCGGCCATGTGCGACCACGGCGGCGGTCTGGCCGGACGGGTCCCCGGATGGCCGCGGATCCTCGCCGTCAAAAACGGGAAAGCGCTGAATCCCGCCATGGCCCGCACCCTGCCGTATTTCGATGCGGTGTTCTTTGCCCGGCGGATCAAAGGCGAGGCTTATCTGTCGGTCGGCCTGGTCGATGTCACCTGCAGTCCGACTTCGGTCTTTGCCGCTTACAATGCCATCCCCGGGAAAAAACATATCACCGTCTATCCTTACAACGGACACAGCAATTCGGTATCGAAAGCATTTGTCAGACGGCTGGAAAAACTCCTGGCGGGGACGGCCGAATAACCATAACAGAGTTTCGAACAATCCAAAACGAAGGAAATACGAATGAAACTGATGGATCTCATCCTGTCCGGCTGCGCCGCAATCGTTCTGGCGGGAAACCTGGCCGCGGCTGACGCACAGAAAAATCTGAAACTGACCCTGGACCGGAAAGACGGCATCTACCGGACCGGCGACGAAGTCAGAATCGCCATTTCCTACGCGGGAGAAAAGCAAAAACCCATGCAGATCGTCATGACCGGCTCGGATGGTTCGTCCAAAAAATTCGATTTTCCGGAAGTCCAGGACCGTTTTGCGGCCAAGATCCAGTCATCGGCAGTAAGTTTTACTGTTCTGGTCTATTTTAATGCGGACCGGAAACCGATCCGGAAAAACGGAAAATCAATCGCGGGAGAAACGGCTTCGATCGGAGCGGTTGCCGATCCGGAGAAAATCCGACCGGGCTTTCAGGAGCCGGCGGATTTTCAGCAGTTCTGGGATGCTGCGCTGGCCGAGCTGGCGAAAGTGCCGGTCAAAGCGAAACGGAAAGAAGTCGACGTCCCGAAAAATGTCCAGGGGAAATTCCAGTGCTGGGATGTCCAGGTGGACTGCGCGGGCGGCGTTCCGGTTTCGGGATATCTGACCATGCCGGTCAAGGCGGCGCCGAAAAGCCTGCCGGCCGTGGTATCCTATCAGGGAGCGGGGGTTTACAGCGGCTGGAAAACCTTTACCGGCGGGGCGATCCATTTCAATATCAACGCGCACGGGATCGAGAACGGCAGGGACAAGGAATTCTACCGGAAACTGGCCAAGACCGAACTGGCGGATTACCGGACCCGAAATGCAGCCGACCGGGACAAATTCTATTTCCGGAATATGTTTCTGCGGGTGAAACGGTCGCTGGATTATGTCAAAACCCTGCCGGAATACGACGGCCGGACGCTGATCGTGACCGGCAGCAGCCAGGGCGGCGCCCAGGCGATCGCGGCAGCGGGACTGGATCCTGATGTGGTGCTGATGCAGGCCTGTGTGCCGGCCATGTGCGATCAGGGCGCCGTCCTGGCCGGACGCATGGCCGGCTGGCCGAAGCTGCTCCGGATCAGAGATGGCAAGATCCTGAATCCGGAACTGGAGAAATCACTTCCCTATTACGACATGGCATTCTTTGCCAGACGGATCAAAGGGGAAGCCTTTTTTACGGTCGGACTGATCGACCGGACCTGCTGTCCTGATTCGGTTTTTGCCGCCTTCAACCAGATCCCGGGCCGGAAAACGATCCGGACGATGCCGGACCAGGGACATGTCGGCTATTCGTCGCCGGTGTTCACCAGGCGGCTGCAGGAAGTGATCCGGCAGGCCGGCAGGAAAGCAGATCCGGCGAAATAAGCCGAAGGAAACCGCTCAACTGTTGGGATCCAGCAGGTTCACATAATTGCCGAGGTCGAAAGTAGCGCCGAATTTCGGCGGGATCAGCGGCAGCACATCCAGCGATGCCGTGGATTCGATCTTGGCCTGGATCGAGTGATGGGCCGCTTTCCAGTCCACCAGGATCCGCCCCTGTCCGGACGGGATCCTCCCGCGGGCGGCGGTCAGCCAGGCGCAGGCCGGGTTGAAATAAATCTGGGCGAAACCGGGCGCTGAAGCGCGGACCCCCAGTTCTTCCCGGATCAGGAAGTCGCCCGCACAGATATTGAAGATGTGCGGATTGTAGCCGTTTTCATAAAGCTGCATGCGGTCGCGGTTGTAATTGTATCCGGTCCGGATCGCCTCGAAAGCCAGATCCTGCCGACCCAGGGACGACAGCGTTTCCAGCACGAATGAGAAGAACGGACTGGCGATCTCTGCCAGGATCAGCTCCGGCGTGCAGAACTTATCCAGCAGCGCTTTCGCCTCGGAAAGCTCGGCGGCCAGTCCGGCATTCAATACCATCATGTTGGTCCGGAACGAATATTCGGGTTCATGTTCGCCGTCATAGAAATCCGCAAACAGGCCGACTTCCGGATTGTAGGCATACTGGCGGATATCCTCGGCCAGACGGTCGGCGATCCGGAGACATTCCGCCTGGGGATCCTGATCCAGCGCGCCGTAAAGCCTGGCGGCGGCAACCGTCGCACGGTAATACAGGGCATTCAGCGGAATGAAAACCCCGTTTTCCCGCATAGTGCGGTTCTCATTGAGGAATGCGCAGAAACCGGCCCTGCCCGACGGCAGCAGCACATCACCCTCCGGCGGGATCTTCCGGAAGAAATTCAGGAGCCGGTCCAGATGCGGGATCATTTCCTCGAGCATCTTCCGGTCACCGGTATGGTTCCAATGGTTTTCCAGCCACAGGATCCACAGCAGGGCCGCATCCGGCGAATAGGAATAAACCCCGGACGGCACAATCTTCATGATCATACCGTTTTCCAGCTGGGCATCGGCAAAATTCCGGATCGCCCGGTGGACGATCTGGGCCCCGCCGAACAGGAAATGCAATGTCCGCGAATAAACATAAGCTTCCGGCAGCGCCTGGCAGCGCCGGCCGCAGGGATCGTCGATGATATCCTGGTTCACGCAGCGGCGCAGCGAGGCAAGCGAAAGTTTCCATACTTCATTGCAGACCTCATCCGAACAGGCAAAATCGCTGCCGCTGCCGAGTTCCGAAGAGGCGGTGGAGAAGCGCAGCACCGGAATGACCGCACCCGCGGCTTTCCGCACCGAGATCATGATATAACGGGCTCCGCGCGGCACCAGCCGCATCCAGGAATTGTTCCCGTCCTGCAGGATCAGGGTATCGGTCATCCGGCCCAGCGGACCGATGGACCGCACCGCATCGCCGGAGAGATGCAATCCGCAGGTGATGTCCACGATATCCCCCGCGGAACCGTCCAGGTCCAGGATCGGGAACCCGTAGCGGAATTCCTCCAGGTCATAGACTGCGAACTCGCCCTGATGCAGCCCCGTGATCCGACCCTCCCGCTTCACGGTAAATTCGCAATTCGAAAGGAAGGCAGATATGTCGTTGAGATTTTCATCCAGCGGCAGCAGGCTGATCGTATCTTTCCGGTCATCCATCGAAAACGAGGGGGAGGAAAACGAGAGCGGGATGCGGAGCGGTCCGCAGATCCGCCAGCCGGAAAGCGATTCCATCGAAGCCTGCCGCCGGAACACCAGGCTCCCTTTCGGGATCTCCGGGAAGAGCAGCAGCATTCCCATCGGTTCGGACGTGACCTCCTGAAAACAGAGGAACCGGTTCCATCCCGCCTTCAGATGGATGGTGAAACTCTGCAGCACTTCGTTGCCGATCCGCGGGGAATCGGGCTGTTCATAAAGGTCCAGCTGCCGGGTCTCGCGCCGGAAAGCCACCGGATCGTCGTTGCAGAACACCGCAAAAGGATCGTCGGACGAAATATCCATGCGGACAGAGATTTCTTCGGCGCAGTAGGCATAGATCTCCGCGGCATAATTGCCCGGCAGGATCTGCTGGAAATTGTCATAGGAATAGAACGCCGACGCGCGGACATCGGTGTAAGTGCCGCTGTGAAGCGCTTCGAACGTCTCCGATTCCGCCCACAGGAACGGCGGAATACCCGAGAGGACCGGACGGGGGTCGCCTCCCGGATAAGTTTCCAGGACCCGCGCATTTTCCCATTGTTTGTCGTCATAGCCGTTCACATTCCAGCAGGACAACTCACTGTTCAGATCGACCTTTTCCATCTTGTCCATGCCGTAATGGCAGCGCGGCTGATTCTTCAGATAGCAATCCGCTTCATGGACTTTCCAGTCCTTGCCGGTGGCGACTACCGGCACATTCTCATCTCCGGCAGTCAGACGGCACCAGATCTTCGGCGGATGCGGATGCGTATGCCAGCTGCGATGATCCCGGTCCATCACCACCAGCCCCAGCGTGTTGATCCCTGGAGTCAGGTACTGCGTCACATCGTAACTGTCCACATAGCATTTCGTATGGGTGGCAGCGGAAGGACCGTAGCCGACATGTTCGCCGTTGAGATAGACGTGATAGAACGGCAGTGCGGATATCTGCAGCTGAAAAACATCTGCATCCGCCGGCGCGACGAATTCCCGGCGGAAAAATACTCTGCGGTTATCCCTGCGGTCTGCATCGGGAAGCCAGATCCAGCTCCCCTCTTCCGGTTCCTTTGCAGCTTGTCGGCCAAACATGATTTCCCCTTTCAGAATGATTCCGAAGATAAAAACTCTCTTTGCGGAGAATTATAATTCTCCATATATATAAATGCAAACTCAAAACTGAAAAAAAACTGTTTTTTCTTCTTCTCCGGCACGGGGAAAACCCGAAATACCGCCCCGCCGCTTTTTCCCGGCTGAGCCGAAATCTGCAACCCGAAAAAACTTTTTTCGGCAAAAAATTGATTCCCGCTTTGAAAAATGGCAAAATGGTGATATATTAATCGCTGATTGTTACTTTTGACAAAATAAATCTTTAATGTAGGAGCAGAACGTTTGAAAATCTTACTTACAGGTGTTACAGGCTTGGTCGGGGCTTCCGTGGTGACGGCAATCCTTCGGGATCATGACGACCTCGATATTGTCGCTCTTTGCCGTCCGGCGAAAGGGATATCCGCCGAAGACCGGGTCGTCAAGGTAATTCATGACCAATGTGCATTCGACGGTGTTCCCGAGGCAGCGGACAAAATTCTTTCGCATATCAAAGTGATCAGCGGCGATATCAAGAATTTCCCGAAGGAAGAGATCCTGGCCCAGGGGCCTTATGATGTGTTTTTCCATTGCGCCGCGGATGTCAATCTGGGGAAAGATCCGGACGGAAAGGTCTATCAGACCAATCTGGAAGGGACCCGGAATGCGTTGGAAATGGCCCATCTGCTGAAAGTCAAAGTTCTGCATTATGTCAGTACTGCGTATGTGGCGGGGACCTATTCCGGACGCGTCATGGAAGGAACTTTGCCGGCCACCGGGTTCAACAACTCCTATGAACGGAGCAAGTTCGAAGCCGAAAAACTGGTCATGAACTGCGGCATTCCTTACACCATTTACCGTCCGTCGATCATTGTGGGACGTCTTTCCGACGGATTGATCCGCAAGCCGCTGGCGTTCTACCGGATCCTGGAATTTCTGGGCAAGATCAAGAAGCATTACTGCAAGAAAAACGGCATCAAGCCGAATGCGGAAATCTCTTTGGATGTCCGTCTGCTGGCGGGATGGTCCGACCGGGTTTATTTCGTGCCGGTCGATTATGTTCAGGCGGCCATTTCCCGGCTGTTCTTCAAACCCGTCGAGAACAAATGCTATCACATTACGGGCGAAAGTCCGGTCACCACCAAGGATATCGAAGCATCGGTGGTGCAGACCCTGAAAGTCAACGGGATGAAGATCGTGGAAAGTGCGGACGACCTGACGCAGCAGGAAAAGATGGTGCAGGCCATGATCGGCGATCTGATGCCCTATTTCGTGTCCAACATCACGTTCGACAGTTCCAATGTCCGTGCCGAGCTCGGTCCGGAGATCCTGGACTGGAAACTGGATCTGGCGTTCCTCAAACGGATGGCTGTTGCCTACTATAAGCAGACTTGTCCGGAACTGGTCGAGGATTGACCGTGACAGCCTCCGGGGCGAAAAAGCCGTTTTTGGAATTCCGGAGTTTTGAAAATCCGGAGATGTTTTCCCGGGAACGCCGGCTGGTGTGTCCGCAATGCGGCGAACTGCTGCTCCGCGGCGATGTGGAAGGTTTTTCTTCCTGTCCCTTCTGCCTCTTCCGGTTCGAAGATTCTCCGGAACTGGAGGATTTCATTTTGGAACCGGAAGTGGACAGCTGGATGAAACGTCAGCCCGGATTCACCTTCCGGCTGATTCAGCAGCTGCCGCAGGAAGAATGATCCGCGGAACGGAAAATGATATCGATACAGGATACTGTCTTTGCGGCAGTATCCTTTTTTTCAGGATGGGAAAGGCCCTATGAATCTGCTGCTGCTTCACGAAACCGACCGGCTGGGTGAAACCCGTTTTCTGGTATCCGGCCGCCGGGCGGAACATATCCGCAAAGTGCTGCATTCCGTTCCGGGCGATGTCCTGCGGGCCGGTTTCTTCGGCGGCCGGCTCGGTTCCGCTACCGTGACCTCAATCGACAAAGACCGCGGAGTCGAACTGGAATGTCCCGTCTTCGATCAGGAACCGCCGGCGAAAAACCGGATCGTGCCGGTCATTTCCCTGCCCCGGCCGCAGAGTTTCAAGAAAACGCTCCATTTCATCGCCTCGTCCGGCATCGCCAAGGCGTTTTTCGTCGGTTCGGCGCGGGTCGAAAAAAGTTACTGGAAAAGCAGTGCCATGACTCCGGAAGCCATTCGGGAGGAGCTGATCCTCGGACTGGAACAGGGCATGGACGTCATTCTGCCGGAACTGAAGTTTTATCATTCCCTGCGGGATTTTTTTCAGCAGGAGCAGGATTTTCTGGAAAACTGTTCACTGAAGCTGCTGGCACATCCGGAACCCGGAGCGCCTCCGTGTCCCCATGCGGTCGAACCCGCCGGAGATCTGGCGCTGGCCATCGGGCCGGAGGGCGGTTATACGCCGGACGAAACCGCCGCATTCCGGGACCGCGGTTTCGAATGTGTGACTTTAGGTCCGTTTATTTTGCGAGTTGAATTTGCACTTTCCGTTTTATGTGGTAAATTGATGCCATAGACGAATTTCAAATGGAGGAATCTGAAATGAAAAAAGTGACTTTCGAAGGCTGGAAGAATTGCGTGGAGCTGCAGAGCGGGGATTTCAAGCTGATCGTGACCACCGAAATCGGCCCTCGGGTCATGGGCGGATTCATCGGTGACAGCCAGAACATTTTCAACGTCGATCCGAAACTGGCCGGCACTTCCGGACACGACAAATGGGTCAATTACGGCGGACACCGGCTGTGGCACTCGCCGGAAGCCAAACCCCGCACGTATGCGCCGGACAACTCCAAAGCCGCGGCAAAAGAACTCGCGGACGGCTCCGTCCTGTTCACCGCCGGTACGGAAGCCTCCACCGGCATTTACAAAAGCATCATCATCAAGCCCCTGGGCGACAATAAATTCCGGGTGGAACACCATCTGCGCAACGACAATCCGTGGGAGATCGAACTGGCACCGTGGGCACTGAGCGTGATGGCTCCGGGCGGGACCGCGATCGCCCCGCTGAACAAAGCTCCGAAAGCCCTGCTGCCGAACACGTTCTTCGCCTTCTGGCCCTATACCGACCTCGCCGATGAACGCATTACCTTCGGCCCTGATTTCCTGCTGGTGAAACAGCGTTCCGACTGTCCCGCCACCAAGATCGGATTCAACTGCCAGAACGGCTGGCTGGCCTATGCCAATCACGGCACGATGTTCGTCAAGTCCTTCGAATATTTCGTGGATGCCGAATATCCGGACAACGGCTGCAGCATCGAGATCTATTCCTGCTCCAGCATGCTCGAGGCCGAAACCCTGGCGCCGCTCTACGCCATTTCCGAAGGCGAAGAAATCGTCCATGTGGAGGAATGGCTCTGCACCCCGGGGCCCGAATCCATCGAAACCGAAGCGGACGCCGCCAAATATCTGCCCGTCCCCACGATCTGAACCCTGCCCATGACCGCCGCTTTTTCCGGGGATACGCTTTACGAGCCGGGTCAGCCGCTGCTGGCGCCGATCGCCGGACATACCGACCTGCCGATGCGTCTTTCCGCCCGGCGGTACGGCTGCCGCTATGCCTTCACCGAAATGGTCGATGCCGGTTCGCTGGTCTTCGGCAATTTCAAGACCTGCCGGCAGCTGATCGCCCGCGACGGGTCGGAAGATTTCCTCGGCATCCAGCTGGTCGGCTCCGAACCGGATATTCTCGTCAAAGCCGCGGCGATCGTCAATTCCCTGGATTTTTCCGTGCTCGATTTCAATCTGGGATGTCCCGCACCTAAAGTAGCCAAAAAATGCGAAGGCATCTCTTTTGTGATCCACCGTCCGGACGAGGCGCTGCGCGCCTTTGCAGTCCTGGCGGAACATTCCCGGATCCCGGTCACGGCCAAGACCCGCATCCTTTCCGAAGAGGATCCCGAACCCACCGTCCGCTTTGCCAGGCGTCTGCAGGAGGCCGGCGCCCGGGCACTCACCATCCACGGCAGGGTCATGAAAAAGTTTTATTCCGGACCGGTTTTTTACGACATCATCAAAGCGGTCCGCGAAAACCTGACCATTCCGGTCATCGCCAACGGCGGAGCATTGTCACAGCCGCTTTATCATGAACTGGTGACCCGCAGCAGCTGCGCCAACGGCATGGTGGCCCGCGGCGCCTGCGGCAACCCGTGGATCTTCCGCGAAATTACCGCCGGACATCCCGATCCGCCCACCCTGCAGGAATTCGCCGCCGAGATCCGGCTCCATTTCGAATCCATGATGCGTTTCTACGGTCTGGAAACCGGCTTCCGGATCTGCCGCAAAACCCTGCTGGCCTATCTGCTCGGACGCGGGTTCCCCGGCGAACTGCGCGCCTCCGTTTCCACCCTGGATTCGCTGGACGCATTCGAAACGATGATGCGCCGGATCGAAGCCGGTCCGGCGGAACGTTACTGGCAGATGCTTGCGCAGGACCCCGCCATGGAACGACGTCTGAAACCCGCCCCGGCCTGATTTCATGACTGAAAAAATCAGGCAATACCGGCTATTTTGCTTCTTTGTTCGAATCCATGCCGCAAAAGTTCTTGTATTTTCCGGAAAGATGATATATATTCGTGCATATTAACAAGAAAAAGGATTTACCAAATGTCTGCGGTCAACTTGGAAAAGGTCAGAAAAACAGCCGGAAGGATCCTGAAATTCATTCCGGAGGGAGAACGGGCTCATTATCTTTGTCCGGAGTCTTTCCATCTCGGCAGGATCGAACAGGCGCCTTCCGGTCTGCGGTCCGAACTGGCCAGGTTTTTCCGCGGGCAGCGGAAACCGGATGGGACGGTCATCCGTTTTGAGACGCTCCGCGGCGGCAAGGCCGGCAGTTATGCGGTCATCCCGGCATCCGGAATGGTCCGTCTGCAGGCGGCCGATGCGGCAGGGTTCCGTCAGGCGCTGTATGAACTGGAATCGCAGATCGTCTCGGGCAGACTCCATGCGGTCCGTCTTCAGGATGCCGTCGAGATCCGGATCGGACGCATCCTCTGCGGACCGATCAACCGGCCGCCGCTGTACCAGGATGAGCTTTCGGAAGATTTCGACTATTATCCGGAAGCCTATCTGAACGAATTGGCCCGCAGCGGCGTCAACGGTGTCTGGATCTCGAGCGATTTCCGCAAATTGACCGGACCCGGACATGAAAAACGGTTGAAACGGCTGCGCCGGACCGTGGAAAAGTGCGCGCCGTTCGGGATCCGGGTTTTTGTTTTCTGCATCGAACCGATCGCCTATGAACCCGACGATCCGATCCTGAAAAAATATCCGGAACTGGCCGGACCGGCGGCGATGAAGAAAATCGCGTTCTGTCCCTCTTCGGACCGGGCACAGCAGATCCTGACCGAAACCGCGCGGCAGCTCTTCCGGGAAGTGCCCGGTCTGGGCGGCATCCTGGATCTGACCGTGGGCGAATGGCTGACGCTCTGCTGCAATGTGCCGCACTCCACCGGGATTAAATGTCCGCACTGCGGCGACAAACCCGCCTGGGAGGTGCTGAACCGTTCCATCAGCGCGATGGTCAGGGGGATGCAGGCGGAAGATCCCGATGCGCTGTTCGTCAGCTGGCCCTATACGCAGACCGGCTGGTGGAGTGTTCCCGAAGCGCTGGAAGCGGCCTCTCATCCCCTGCCCGGCGTGGCGCTCACGCATAATTTCGAATCGGGCGGCGGCGAGGTCCAGCTTGGCAAATACCGCAAGATCAAGGATTACTGGCTTTCCTACGTCGGACCGAGCAATTTCTTCCGGGAAGCGGCACAGCGCCAGCGGGCGGCCGGCGGCAGGATGTTCGCCAAACTCCAGGTCAGCTGTTCCACTGAGATCGCCACCACCGGTTATCTGCCGGTGCCCGGACTGCTTTACCGCAAATACCGGGAACTGCATAAACTCGGCATCTCCGGCGTGGTGATGGGCTGGTATTTCGGTTGTTATCCCTCGTTGATGACCCGCGCGGCTCGGAAACTTTCGCAGACCCCGTTCCCCCGCAGCGAATCGGCTTTTCTGAAAGAACTCGCCGCCGAACGCTGGGGCGAAAAACGGGCACCGAAAGTCGCTTCCATCTGGAAACGTTTCTCCGATGCTTTCGCCGGCTATCCGCTCTCCAATCAGCTGGCCTATACCGGACCCATGCACGACTCGATCAACTGGGATCTGCACCTGATCCCCGTCAATACCCGGCTGGCGGCCAGCTGGAACATTCACGCCGGCATTCCGGGCGACCGCATCTTCGACTGTCTCAACGGCGGCGCGGAAGAACCTTTCTCCCTGGACGATATCATCACACTGACCGGAAAGATGGCGGACCGCTGGCAGCAGGCCGCGGCGGAACTTTCAGCACTGGATGACGGCACTTTGGACCGGGCACAGCAGCTGGAGATCGGAGTCGCGCAGGCGGTCGGACTGATCTTCGCGGACGCCGCGGATATTTTCCGTTTCTACCGCTGCCGCGATGAACTGATTTTCCGAAATCCCTCGCTCCGTCTGCTGGACCGGATGCGGAAAATCGTCGAAGCCGCCATTGCCCGGTCGCGTCAATTCCTGCAGCTGATGGAACAGAATCCATTCCTGGGCTATCATTCGGAAGCCTGCGGTTACAAATTCATGCCGCAGTCGGTCCGGCAGCGGATCCGGAAACTGGAACACCGTCTCAAAACCGATTTCCCGCGGACGGCGGAACGGATACGGCGAGGCCGGCCTTTGTTCGGAGCACTGGCGGCAGGTCCGCGGCTGAAACCCGGCATTGCATATCCGCTGGCGGTCTGCGGCGAACACCGCCTGGAATATGCCGGCGCGTATCCCTCGGATATTTTCGAAGAACTGCCGGACATGAAACCCGAAGCCGCAGTCAAACTGATTGCCGACGGCACTGACTGGCGGATGGTCCTCACCGCGGAAAGGTCCCGGCCCGACGAATTCTACCGCATCCGGTGGGAATCTGCAGCCGGACACAAGGCGGAAGATATTTTCCTGAATCCGGACGGTTCGATCCGTTACACCACCCTGCTCCGGAAACCCGAAACCGCCGCGAGAAAACAAGGTGGAGGATATGAGCTGACGCTGCATCTGCCGGGATGCGAGGTCAGTCCCGGACGGGCCTTCGTCCGTTTCAATATCGAACGTTCTTTCACCGAAAACGGCAAGACCGTCGGGCAGTATCTGGTCCGGCCGCATTATCTGCCGTGGGTTTATACGCTGGGCACCGCCGATCCGCGTGACTCCGCCTGGATGCAAACCGGAAATGAAATCTGAAATGGAAAACAGGAAAAGACAACATCATGAACAGCAGCCGGCACGATCAGTTATGTGGACAGCCATGAGCAGACTCTGACTCACGGAACCAGAGACAGGGAAACCGGTCACGGAATCGCTCCTGTTGTCTCTTTGAGAGTATCCAGACGGAAGGCCGCGACCTGGCCGCACCGGAGGTTCAATTCGATGCAGTCGGAGACGAAAGGCCCGCCCCCAGCAAAGAGAGGCGTCATTTTCCGTTTTTCGGGGAGACGCAGCGTGTGTATTCCCGTGTTCAGGGCCACGACGGCGGCAAGATTGTGTCCGCACCAGACTCCGGAATCCAGATCCGGACAGTAGCAATGGGCTCCGCCGGCGGCGCAGAAATCCCGAACCCCGGAGGGCGTCACGAGCGTGTCCCCGTCAAACTCCAGGAAGGGGATCCGGTTCTCCCGGCAGTAGGCTTCCGCATCCTCCAGCGCCGGGGTCCGGGCAGTGACAAAGAAGAACACGCACCGGTAGCGTCCGGCCGTGTCCGCGAAATCGTGGATCTCGTAAAAATCCGCCGGGACCCCGCTCTGGGCGTTGTCCGTCCGGCCGTGGCGGGTGCAGATTACACGTTTGTCATCCTCGACAAAGGCGGAAGCGCATCCACCCATATAGGCGGCGCATGCTGAAGACCGAAAACATGATTGCAGAACGAGGCGTTCAGACCGTTTGGTTTATTCCATCAATGCAGCCAGCGCGTTCCAGCTCATGAAGCCGGGATTATGCACCGGTTCACCGGTTTCCGGCAGGTAATATTCATGGAACGTTCCGGTTTTTTCCAGATCCCTGGCCAGCATGGCGATGCAGCCGTCAGCCTGTTTGCGGGCTTCTTCCGTGTGTCCGAATTTTTTGAGAGTCTCCACGGTGATATAAGTCGAAACGATCCACAACGGTCCGAGCCAGTTGCTGGGATTGCCGCGTTTGACTCCCGGTGCATACATCGATTCGTCACAGGAGAGGGAACGGATGCCGTAATCCGAACGCAGCCGGTCATCGGTAAAGTTTTCTTCGATGAAGGCATCGAATTGTTCCTTTGTTCCGATGCCCGCCCAGAAAGGCAGGATGCAGTTCCAGGACAGTATTTTCAATTTCAGACAGTGCCAGAAGGTTTCCAGATTTTTATTCAGCAAAGTATTCTTGAGCTGGACAAGATTGACATTGCATTGCAGATCGACGGAGAAAAATGACTTTTCCCGTTCATCCCAGCAATATTTACGGACCGCATCGGCAATATTCCGGGCATGGGATTTTTCAAAAATCCCAGTATCTTTGTCTCCGCAGATTCCGGCAAGTTCCGCAGCCGCCTCCATATCGCAATAGAGGAAGC
This sequence comes from Lentisphaerota bacterium, assembly GCA_015061565.1. Lineage (GTDB taxonomy): Bacteria > Verrucomicrobiota > Lentisphaeria > Victivallales > UBA1829 > SIG94. The sequence goes on along the minus strand of SUWI01000007.1, from coordinate 2,697 downwards.
AATTGAGGAACAGTGACGCGCAAGACTTGTATGGCCTTCCCCAGACTGCAGGATCATCGTCAACTCCGAGTCCCCAGTCTTTCGCACAGAAGATCAGTCCGGTGCGCCGGTCGAGATAACGGTCGAAAAAACACTGATGATAGGCCTGGATCTGCGGGAGATATTTTTCCAGCTCTTCTTTTGAGAGCTGACCGTATTCGAACAGCAGTCCGGCCAGCTGCCCGATGAAAGGTTTTGCCATGTTGTTGTCCGCGGACTTCAGGCAGTCGAAACGGTCGGCATCCGCAAGCATGAGTTCGATCGGCAATGCGCCGTCTTTTCCCTGGTGCTCCAGAAAATTCAATAAAGTTCCGCGTGCATACTTGCGGAGAGATTCGATCCCGGCGGCATTGCCGCGGCGGTCATAAGTTTTGAAGATGGCATAAAGGGTCCAGTATGAATCCCAGTCCCAGAGATTGGTGGCGTACGGCCCGCCGGGGGAGATATACGGGTAGTGCAGCTCGCCGGACGGTTCTTTGAGAGTGTCCTGAAAAGTTGAGAGGATAAACTCCGATACTTGTTGGAATGCGGTCGTTTGATTCATTTTCTTTTACATCTCCGTCACTTGATTTTCCAGTATGTCGGACGATGCTCCAGTTCCATTGAATCTGTAGCGTCCGCCGCCCAGATTTTCTGTTTTGCCGAAATAACGATTCTCATTCATTTTTCATGGACTCCTCGTGATTTCATTTTTATGACAGTTTGAACAGCGCCGTTTCCGGTTTTCCGAATTCATATTCGAATTGGGTCCCGTTGACCGCAAGACGTCTGCCGCTGAAGAGTTCCTCTGCGGATCCGGCGGCTTTCGGCAGGGAGATCTTCATTTTGCCGCCGTCGGCGCAATGGATGGAGAGCAGACCGCGTCCGTACCATACGGGACAGGAACTTTCCGTGAAGAAATGCACGCCCGCTTTCAGGGCCTCCCGGCGCAGGATATCCGCCGTGACCGCCGAAAAATCCGGGAAACGGAAGCCCGGCAGGGACTGTTCACACCAGTCTTTTCCATCCGTCAGGCCGGCCGGACCGTTCCAGAAGAACTGGCGTCCCGCGGAAAACAGCTCCAGTTCCGCGCGGTTCCGGTCATCCAGCTTGACGACGCCGGTGAAAACGGCAAACTTGATCCGCCGGGGGATATTCGGAAGATCGTTCAGGGAATAGACTTCATAGGGAGTCCCGAGACGGTTCAGAGCCTTCAGGACCGGAGTCATGAGGGGACGGTCATAGGCGTTCGGACCGATGAAAAGCGCACTTTCCGGATCGACGACCAGCGCGACCTCCGCCTCGGGCGCGAAGGAACGGTCAGCGTATTTTTCCCAGATCTCGCGGCATTTGGCAATGACGTCGATATTTTCCTGTGCTTCATAGAACTTGCCCCACATGTCGAACCACCAAAGGTGCGAGCCGTGGAAAAGCGTCCGGCAGAATTCCCGCCGCAGTCCGGCGCGGTCTTCGTCCAGATCTTTCCAGCGGTCCATCCACGAGAGCGCCACATAGGGCGTGAGCTGCATGTTCGCCGACGTGGTCCGGTGGTCGATCTCATACAGACAGTCTTTTCCGTGCAGTTTGACGGTGCCGTTCGGGGTCATGAATCCGCTGCCGCCGCCGATGGGACGGTCCTTGTAATCGCCCGGACTGATGACGAAATCGATATCCGGCGAACTTTCCACTTTTTCATAAGCAAGATGCGCCAGAGAAACCGTGGAATATTCCAGCTGAAGGATATACCCGTAGAAAACGCCCAGTTCGACCGGCCGGGAAACCTGCGAACGGACCATGGCGGCGAATTCCAGAATGGAATCCGCATTGATCTCGCTGTGGAACCGCCAGTATTGGATCGCCTCGTGGTCCGTCACGGGGTCGCGCATCTTCAGGCCGTCTTGTTCATGGGAAGTGTGGTTCCGTTTGCCGAAACCGGGAATGTCCTCCGGTTCGGGCAGGCCCTGTTTTCCGCACCAGGCCCGATAAGCAAGCCGCTTGCCTTCGCTTTCGACGCCGCCGGAATGATCCATCCACTCGTCCGTCTTGCCGCACATCATGATATAGGAAACGATCCGGCTGCCGAACTTCCGTTCCGCATAGTCCACAAAGGCGCGGACATAATTGCCGGTGATTTTTTTCCAGCGGCTGCTGCATTCCGCCAGCGTGACCGCCGAATAACTGTCCACGTGGAGCTGACGCGCCAGCCACAACGGGGAATTCAGGTCGATCATGCACAGGATCTCCGCATCGGGACAGATCCGGAGCACATCGCTCACCTGCTCGTCGAACGGGGTGAAATCATAGGTATCATACCATTTCCAGACCGGATCATACTGGCAATACGGTTCGCCCAGCGAGTTGGTGCTGTTCCCGGCAAACACCACGAACTGCTTCACTCCGATCCGGGCAAAACGTTTCATCGCATCGAATTCTTTCCAGAAGGAACGGTAAGCAAAAAAAGGGTTTTGGTTCGTTTTCATCGGAAATATCTCCTGTCCGCTCAGAAATAAACGCGGCGGTCATAAGTTTTGAAGATGGCATAAAGGGTCCAGTATGAAGCCCAGTCCCAGAGATTGGTGGCGTACGGCCCGCCGGGGGAGATATACGGGTAGTGCAGCTCGCCGGACGGTTCTTTGAGAGTGTCCTGAAAAGTTGAGAGGATAAACTCCGATACTTGTT
>SUWI01000230.1 GCA_015061565.1 Lentisphaerota bacterium | reverse complement strand
ACGAGCTGGTGGAGAAAATGCTCTCCGCCGACGTGATCGTGCTGGCGACGCCGGTCTATTTCTACTCGATGGACGCCCAGCTCAAGACACTGATCGACCGGAGCGTTTCCCGCTGGAGCGACTTCGACCGCTTCAAGGGCACGGAGTTCTGGCACATCATCACCGCCGCCGACACGAACAGGAAGATGATGTCCGCCACGCTGGAAGGCTTGCGCGGCTTCATGCGCGACTGCATGGAGGGCACCGTCGAGCGCGGCGTCCTCTACGGAACGGGTGCGTATGAAAAAGGCGAAGTCCGCAATCTTCCGGTCTTTCAGGAAGCATACGAAGCTGGAAAATCCTGCTGAAAAACGCAGACGCACCTTCAACGTCAGGCAGTCGGAGTAATCCGGCCGCATTTTGTGTTTTGAATGGGCTGTATCATTGCATCAGCAGACGGGACGGAAATTTTTCTGGCGCGATTTGAAAAAACAATCTGCCTGTGATATATTGTGTGCAAATGCACAAAACGAGAGATGATCATGTCGAGGCCGCAGAAAGAACGTCAAGTCTGTCCCGGAATCCGGGGTTACTGCTTTCGGGGGAATGATGACCGTCAGGTGGAGATTCCGGTCGATGAACTGGAGGCTCTGCGTCTCTGCGATCTGGAGGAACGCTCTCAGGAAACGGCAGCGGGAGAGATGAATATTTCGCGCGGGACATTGCAGCGTCTGCTGTATTCCGCGCATAAGAAAATCGCCTTTGCTCTCCTGTATGGCAGAACCATACGAACCGAAGGACTGTCCGATTCCAAAGCGGTCTGTCGCAAGAAATGCTGTCGTTATTGTGCCGAAACCTATCGTAAAAACCCAGGAACAGGAGGAAATACAATGAAAATCGCAGTCACATGTGAAAACAACGAAGTCTTCCAGCATTTCGGGCATACGCCTGAATTCGCGGTCTTCACGGTTGAAGATGGCAAGGTCGTCTCGAAGAGGATTTTGTCCTGTGGCGGGACCGGACACGGAGCGCTGGCGGGACTGCTGAAGGAAGGCGGCGTGGATCTGCTGATCTGCGGCGGCATCGGCGGCGGTGCGCAGATGGCGCTGGCGGAAGCCGGGGTCCAGCTCATCGGCGGAGCTTCGGGAAAGGTGGATGAGGTCGTTGCCGCTTTCCTGAAAGGCGAACTCAGCGTCAATCCAGATTTCCAGTGTCACCACCATGACGGTGATGCCGGTCACAAATGCGGAGAACACCATTGCGGGAACGGCCATTGCCATTGAGATACCGCAGAACAAATGTTATATGATTGAAAAATTAGAGAACCGCCGTTTTGTTCCTGCCGATGCCGGCGAGGTGCAAAACATTATCCGGCGCGGTCCGCTGCGACCTTTATGACAACCTGAAAGTCATCCCCTTCGACCGGATTGAAGCGTTCTACAATAAATATCTGTGCTGAAAAAACGTGAAATCGAGGTGAAAAATGAAAGTTCTTCTGATCAACGGCAGTCCCCGCAAAAACGGCAACACGCATCTCGCGCTTTCGGAAGTTGCAAAAACCCTGGAAGCCGAAGGCATCGAAACGGAAATCTTCTGGATCGGCAATAAACCGGTGCGCGGCTGCACAGCCTGCTGCGCCTGCGTCGATAAGAATCTCGGCAAGTGCGTGTTCGACGACGATGTATGCAATAAACTTTCCGCCCGTTTCGCCGAGGCGGACGGCTTCGTGATCGGTTCGCCGACCTATTACGGACAGCCTGCCGGTGCTTTGCTGGCCGTGCTGCAGCGGGTGTTCTTCTCGGCGGGAGCGAAGGTCAGGGGCAAAGTTGCCGCATCGGTGGCGATCTGCCGGCGCGGCGGCTCCACGGCTGCGTTCCAGTGCATGAACATGCCGTTCGAGATGCTCAATTCCATCCTCATCGGATCACAGTATTGGAATGTGGCCTTCGGGCGCGAGCCAGGCGAAGTGACGCAGGACACCGAGGGGATGCAGACCATGCGGACCCTCGGGAAGAACATGGCGTGGGTCCTGAAGAACCTCCACTGGGACGGCGCCGTGCCGCGTTCCCCGCAGGAGGAATGGCAGCCGATGCACTTCATCCGCTGACGATCGAACCACAGGGGACAACATGAAAAAAGTTCTCATCATTTCCGCATCTCCTCGCAAGGGAGGCAATTCCGATCAAATCGCACTATGAGGTCCTCCTGAAATACCTGGACTGGCCAGACGCCGGACAGGTCATCGCTCCCGGTGTCTGGCCGGTCGGAGCGATCCGGCCGCCCAAGGGGAGGGGGAGCCGGGAGTTTCAAGGAGTGAGTTCGCCCAGGATCGCTGTCGCCGCCTCCCTTACGGCAGCCACGATTTCCGGCGGTTCGATGGGTGTTGCCTCGCCGCGCTGGGAGAGGATCCACGGCACTACGACCTGTTCCGGCACTTCCGGGATCGTGAAGAGCCATTTCCCCTTGCCCTCGCGCTTGAGGCGCTGCTTCGTGTGCATCTTGTGCGAGAGCGCGAACTTTCGTGCCTCGCCGGTGAGGCGGATCTTCACGTTGGAGTATTTCCGCCAGCCAACGATGTTGTCGAGCGTGACCGAGCGGATGATCGCCATATCCGGTGCGAAGGTGTCGGGGAGCATCTCCGCCTTGAGGATGCGGCTGATGACGAAACTCCGCGGCTCTTTGCGCAGATGGCAGTAGGCCTTGATGCGCCATTCACGGGCATACAGGAAAAGAACATGGGGATCGACCTCGCGCACGGAAGGTTCGCCGCCTTTCATGTCATCGTAAGTGATCCGGAGACGTCGATGCTTCTGCCACGCTTCGAACACCACGGGAAATACCGGCAGATCGTTCACCGCCCCGGATTCCGCAAAGACCTTGAGCGAATGGATGAGGGTGGTGTCCAGGAAATCCGGATTGTTTCCTTTCAAAATCTCATCCACGGCGGAACCGATGCGCGACCGGAGCGGTTCCGGGAATATTTCCTCGGCGATGCGGGCGCCCAGAACAAGCGCCAGCATCGCGGACTCCGAGAGCTGGACCGGACAGTTGAACTCCCAGCTGTGATCCGTGAGGTAGTAACCTTTGCTGATGCGGTCGCAGGAGAGCAAATCGCAGGAACGACTCCACCACGGGTATCTCTTTAAAACAGCATTCTCCGTTTCCTCCGGGGACACACCGATATATAGTCAATGACTTCTGAACTTTGTACATAGTATAAACCCATTTTATTATGAGTTGTTGGACAAAGATAATGAGGGGGAATATTATGACTGTAGTATGTCGGATTTTTTATAAAAACTGCATGTCGGTATTTGTAATTTACAGGATCATGTGATATAATATTTAACGGATTATGCAGACACGCTGCTGTAGTCCAGTCGTAGAATGTAAAAACATTTTATTTATGAGGACAGAATATGCTGGTTTTTAGAAATGAAGTACCCGTTGATTCCACAATGACGGTAGATGATTTTTTCCAATTGACCAATGCGTGGATTTATAAAGGGCCACATACGACTTTTACGCAGAAAGATTTTGAGAATCTGGCAGTGAATGGGAAAATTTCTTCAAGTAATGGAAAAGAATTTTTTGAAGCTAAACTGTTTAAATCTAATAAAATCGAAATCGCAGGTGTTAAATATACTAAGAAAGAAGACGCAAACGAGTGGATTACGACCATCGTTTTTAACATCCCCCGCGAGTTAATCGTAATTGAAGTCAATTGCGAAAGTTTTAAACTTGGAGAAATATTACCACAAGTTCATGTCCCGTACATAATGAAACAACTCATCCATTGGAGCGGAAAAGATGGGTTTCTGAGAGTTAGTTGCCATCCATACAATTTGAAACAATGTGAGATTTCTCGCGCCAAAAATATAATGCTGGGAAAGAGCACACAAAAGAAACCGATAGTATATGTTTCTGCAACACGTAGTAATACGCATGTTTTGCACCCAGATATGCTTGCCCATAAACTTTTCGGACTTGCGCATGTTGTTGTCGAACCCAATAAAGAATTTGGGGAGCGCTTGTCTTTAGAGGTTGGCAAGCAAAAACCCGTCCCTGGAAGGATCGGTATATATTTCTCTAACGCCCAGCGGTGTGAATTTATGCAACGCTATGATGACCCTCATGATGTGTTCATCGATAAAATTCAGCAACGCATCGTAAACATAACAAGGATGGCTTCAATAGAGGAATCATGTTCATGGTATTTTTTGGAGCGTTGTATTGAAAAGCAGAATTTGGAATTGTTTAAAAAGGAAAAAGAAAAAGACTATTCGGATTTTTCTGAGGCTTTCGATGCAATCAACAAAAATTTGGAGAATGAAAACAACCATTTAAAAACAGAAAATCAATTTTTAAGATCAGAGAATCAACGATTGAGCAATGAGGCTCATAATCATAATTCTTTGCTTAACGCGGGGGTAGAGAATGAGTTTTATCAAGGGGAAATACTTTCTCTTATTTTAGAAATATTACAAAAAGAAAGGGCTCTATGCAGTAATGAGCAGCTGAGGAGGCAGCATCTTATAGATTCAATCCTTGCCGCAAACCCGCATCCCAAACGAAAGGATGAAATTAAAAAAAGCCTAAAAAAGATTTTGTCTAATTGGCAAAACAAGATGGCGGACCGAAATTACCTTAAAAGTCTTGGTTTCTCTTTCAAAGAAGATGGCAAGCACATTAAACTAACTTGGAATGATGATAGCAGATATACTATTACTTTGTCCAAAACACCATCAGATATCCGCGCCGGAAAGAACACTGCCAGCGATGCGATAAAAATTCTATTTTAACGGGTTACATCATTTTTTATGGTTCTTGATTTGATATTGATATCTTCTTTAGTTTACTCAATTCCGATTTGTTTCAGATACTGGTAAGTCCCGTCATAGAAGGCGGGGAGACGGATGTCGTTGTCGGGATTGCCTTCAGGAACACCGATCCCCATGCCTTGGCGGACGCGAATGCGCAAGATTCGGTAAGCGTTGATTGGATAATAAACTGAGAGAGGCATCCCCCAAGGCAGCAAGAAATTTGGCAAAACTCTCTTTACCAAAGAATCTCCCTATTCCCTATCATATCAGACTTCTGCGTCAAGTTCTTTCAGCGTTTTGCCAGACTCGTCCTTCCACGCGGTTCGGCCATTAATTTCAGCGAATACGCAGAACGCGGCAGCCGCAGATGGAGTATCGAAGGAAAAGTCTTTCGTAAGAATAAAGTTCTTGTCAATATAGATGCGGTTTTGAATACGCATCCTTTTAATCCATTCCCGACAACTGGGAGTCGGGGTTGCTCTAATCTTGCTGCCCTCGCAGACAATAATTCCTTCGCTGGTAAGAAATCCTGTGGCGTCAGCTCCGCGTTCTTTCAAATGAAGCCGGACAACTTTCTCGCGAGGTGTGTCTTCAGTGATCTCATCCAGTGGGACAAAGATCTTGTGACCGAGGATCCCCATGACGATTTTAGAATATTCAATGAACTCTTCCAGTTCGCTTTCCTTTTCCTCGGTAATGTTGCCGGGATTGGGATCATTGCCGTTTTTGACAATGTAGCGTTTGGCATCGGTCGCTAATTTAGTGAATTGGTTTTCCAAATAACTGATTTCAGTCGGGCCAAAGGAATTATTCGTGGTGGTGATGGCGACCACCTCGGTCCAGTAGTCTTTTCCGGATTGCGGGCATGTTCGAGGATTCTCCCCAGCAAGCCGTTTCCATTCTTGCGGATCCCCGCCTGACCGATATAAACGACATTCTCGTTGCGCTCTTCGGTCTTGCCAAAGAGAAAATACACGCCGCTCTGCTGCAGATGCTCTCGCTCCTTGCAGCTGCCCAACGCGGTGCGCGGTATCTTATAAACGACGCCTGTCCAGTTCGGCAAAGTGTATTTTATCGCTCCCGTGACCGAGCCGTCAAGTAAAAACAATGAAATTGTCCTGCCGCGTTTCATATTGATCCTCATGTAAAAACATTTAAGCCAAATACCGATAATAATATATTATACCCCGGACAATATGCTTTTTCAAGGTCATTTAACGCGAAAAATGATAAATGCAAAGTAATTTCTCCGTTCATTGAGCTCAAAGAGAGAATCCGGAGAATATATGCTTAATATATCCGCACTCGCGGAGCGAGCAATTCATGATGGAGCGTCAGCGGAGTCGCTTCATATTGCGTAGGGAAGACGGAGCAATGTTTCATCGTCAGGCGAAAATGAAACACGGCTTTGCCGTATGAAGCAATCCTGCGGATTATGAAGCGCCGCTGCCGCGGCATGAAGCGAAGCCGGGCGGCTTCATGTTTTTTTGCCGTCATGGCAAAAAAAATGGTGGCAAGGACCAGGTTCGAACTGGTGACACACGGATTTTCAGTCCGATGCTCTACCAACTGAGCTACCCCGCCACATCATCTGTTTTCGATGACAAGAGGAATATACACCAATTTCCAACATTGTCAAGCCGGAATCGAAAAATTTTTTTCTTTTTTTCAAAAAGATATTTGCTTTTTCCCACTTTCCGAATAAAATTATCCCATTATTAATTCGTATCTATATAAAAAGAAAGGACTCAAAATGAATATTCTGAGCAAAAATGAACTCGATGCTTTGCGCAAACAGCACGGCTGCCGTTATTCGATCGCCGACCTGACGCCGACCGTCTGCCATCTGTTCGGCGTGCCCGAACCGGCGGAATCCGGGGGAATGGTCATTCCCGAAGTTGCCGACCAGGCCGACAAGCTGATGGACGGCGAAGGCAAAACCGAACGGGCCGTGCTCTTCTGCGCCGATGCCATGGGCGAAGCGCAGCGGCAGCATTTTCCCGAGGTCTTCGCCCAGATCGAAAAAATCGCCGGTTTCCGCATCCAGTCCGCTGCCGTCATGCCGAGCGTGACGCCGGTCTGCTACGGCTCGATCTTTTCCGGAGCCGCACCCGCGGTGCACGGCATCCAGAAATACGAAAAGCCGGTGCTCCAGGTCGAAACCCTGTTCGACGTGTTCCCGAAAGCCGGAAAGAGAGTGGCGATCGTCTGCTGCAACGGTTGCAGCATCGACATGATCTTCCGCAAGCGTCAGGTCGATTATTACTCGTTCCACTCCCTCAGGGAAGGGGAGCTGACCGGGGCGGACCAGAAAGCCTTCGAGCAGACCCTGGAACTCATCCGGAAAGATGAATACGACCTGATCGTCTGCTACATGACCAATTATGACCATCAGATGCATCTTCACGGCCCGTATTCCGCGGAAGCAGCGGAACAGGCACGGCTGGCGGCCGAGCGGTTCGAGGGATTGAAAGAGGAAATGGACCGCAGCTGGAAGCAATTCAACCGGGCGCTGGTTTTCGTGCCGGACCACGGCGGGCATAACACCGACGAGACGCATGGCGGCCACGGCAGCGACCTGCCGGATGACATGATCGTCAACCATTATTACCGGATCAGCGAAAAGCAGGGGTGAATCCTGATGGCGCTGCACCTCATAGTGTCAAATTCTGCCCAAAAGCTGGCTGAACATTTCCGGGATGAGATTTATCTCAAACGGGCGGAAGAAGACATTTTTGTTCCGGAAACGGTGATCGTGCAGTCGCAGGGGATGGGAGTCTGGCTGACCCAGCAGCTGTCCGATCCGATAGCGGCCAATCTGGATACGCCGTTCCTGAACAGTTTTACCGACGGGATCCTGACCCGATTTTTTCCGGATGAAACCAAGCCGCTGATGACGGAAGACCGGATGTTCTGGCAGATCTTCGGCATTCTGCTGTCCGACCTGAAGGCATATCCCGAACTGGCGCGGTATGTGACGGGGGAGAACCGGAACCTGAAAGCCTGTCAGCTGGCGGAAAAAACCGCAGCATTGTATGACCGGTATCAGATGTATCATCCGGAACTGCTGGAAAAATGGCGTTCCGGATCGGTAAACAGCTGGCAGGCGCGGCTCTTCCTTCAGCTCTGCGGGGATGCG
>SUWI01000006.1 GCA_015061565.1 Lentisphaerota bacterium | reverse complement strand
GTGAACAATACGGATATTTCCCATTACCGCGATGTCTATTTCCAGCTGCCGCTGTTCTTCCGGAATCTGCGCCGCAGCACGTTCGGCGTCTATCACCGCGAAAAAGGGTTCGGACTGCTGCACCATGCCAGTCCGGGCGAACTGCCGGGCCGCAAGATCTGGACGCTCGGGACCGGCGACGACGGCAAGGTCACCAATGAAAACCTTACGCTGGACGGCGCGGGGAATATCGAAGTCCAGGCTGGACCGCTGCCGGTCCAGACCGATTTCCTGCGTCTGGATCCGGGCGAGACCCGCACCTGGGAAGAAGCCTGGCTGCCGGTCGCCGGCATGCAGAAAACCCATCTGGCTTCCAATGCCGATTTCACCGTTTCCGGGAACGGCAAAGGACAGCTGCTGATCCAGTGTCACGGCAGCCATGCGCCGGCGGTTTTCCGCAGTGCGGGAAAAACCGTGGAATTCACCCCGCAGCCCGGCAGGCAGATCGAAGCCGAAGGCGACTGCGCCGACTGGCGGATCACCGATCCGGACGGCTGGACGCTGCTAGGATCCGATCCGGAAACAGTCCGCAAAACGGAACTGAAAGGACAAACGGAAAAAATCGATTTGAACACCGCCGAAGCCGAATATCTGCAGGGGCTCTATCTGGAAGAGGACGGACGCGGATCGGCCGCGGTAGCCCATTACCAAACGGCACTGAAGATCGACGCCAGCTATTCCCCCGCCTTGGCCGCGCTCGGTGCCCGCGAACTACTGCTCGGCCATCCCTCGGAAGCCCGGAAACTGTTCGAAAAAGCATTGTGGAAAAACCGCCGCAGCCCGGAATACTCCTATTATCTCGGTGTCTGCTGTCTGCTGCTCGGCGAGGAAAAAGAAGCGGAATTCCAGCTGGAACGGGCCTGCTGCAGCGCCGACTGGCGTCCCGCGGCCGCAGCCCGGCTGGCCGAACTGTTCTTCCGGCAGCGCCGCGGCGAGGCACTGGAAAAACTGCTGAAAAATCCGGAAACTGAGAACAATATCGAACTGCTGGAGACCGCGGCGTTGTATGCGTTCACGCGCGGCCGGCAAACCGAAGAGATTTTCCGGAAGATCAAAGCCGCCGCGCCGGAAAATCCGCTGCCGGAACTGCTGCAGGGACACTATGATTTCCCGGAAACGTTCGATGTCCGCCATCTTCTGATCGCGGCGGAACGGCTCTCCGTGCACGGCATGGAGGAAACCGCCCGGCAGCTCGCCGCGCAATATCAGGACCGCGATCCGATCGCGGCCTATCTGAGCGGCAATATCGAACTCGCCGAACGGCATTCTCCGGCCGGGAGCTTCCCTCCGCCGGAACTGGCGGGCCGGCTGGAATCGATCAGCGCGGCACATCCGGAAGCGGCACGCTGCCATTACTACTGCGGTCTGCTGCGGGCAGTGCGCGAAGACTGGACCAGTGCGGCGGCGGCCTGGGAACGGGCCTGGCAGCTGGGGTTGCGCGACCCCGAGTTATGCCGCAATCTCGGCATCTATTGGTGGAACGTGGCGGATGATCCCGCCAAGGCCGCGGAATTCTATGCCGCGGGATTCCGTCCGGACGAGGTCAATTACAAATATGTCAGCGAATACGACCAGCTGCTGGAACAGCTCAAAGCAACGGAGACGCGCAGGAAACTTTTCGCCGCCCTGCCGGAAAAATTGAAAGCGAACAGCTACGTGCTGCTGCGGATGGCCGAGCTGAAGTTTTCCGAAGGCGACCCGGAAGCGGCGCTGAAACTGCTCAAAGGACGCCGTTTTGTGCTGTGCGAAGGCAAGCGCATGACCGGAGCGCTGTTCATTGCCGCCAACCACGAACTGGGCGGCAGGGCGATGGCCGCAGGCGATCCGGTCAAAGCGCTGGCGTATTACGAAGCCGCCATGAGTTATCCGCACGACCTCGGAGTGGGCCGCCGCACGGGCAAATTCGACATGAAGACCAAATACCTGATCCTCTCGGCGCTGACCGCCGCGGGCCGCCGGGATGAAGCGGAATCCCGCCGCGAAAAATGGCTCAGGGAATGTGCCGAACTGGATATCGAATTCTCCACGCTGGCAGTCATCCGCTGGGAATGCGGCGTGCCCTTCCCCAGCCCCCTGCTCGAAGAAAACAACCATTATCATGACTTGATCAAGGAGCGCAAATATGAGCAATGAAGTTTTGAACGGTCTGGACAATCAGCAGGCGATCCGTGAGGCCGTCGGCAGCCGACGCGCGGGTCTGGTCACCAATCCCTCCGCCGTCGACCGTCAGGCACACGCAGCCGTCGACGTGCTGCCGGAAATCTGCAATATCACCGCGTTTTTCGGACCCGAACACGGCATCCGCGGCGACCTGCAGAATGGCGTGTCCTTCAAAGACGGGATCGATCCCAGGACCGGAAAAAAGGTGTTTGCCCTTTACGGCAAGCTTTCCCACCTGACCGCCGAGCGGCTGGAAGACATCGATGTGATCGTTTACGATATCCAGGATGTCGGCAGCCGGCCTTTTTCCTATCTGCGCACCCTGGCATTCCTGATGGAGGACTGCATTGCGTTCGACCGGGAACTGATCGTGCTCGACCGGATCAATCCGCTGGGCGGGGAAAGTTACGAAGGCCTGGTTTCGGAAGCGCAATTCGATAAGCACTGGGGCTACGGCGTCACGCTGCGTTTCGGTCTGACCGTCGGAGAATATGCCCGCATGGTCAATAAGCGTTATTTTAAAAACCGCTGCCGTCTGACCGTGATCCCGTGCTTGAACTGGCGGCGGGATATGATGTTCGACGACTGCGGTCTGTTCTGGGTCAATCCTTCGCCGAATCTGCCGAATACGCCGAGTGCGCTGATCTATGCCGGCTGCGCGGCTTTCGGCCAGACCAGCATTTCCGAGGCGCGCGGCACCACGAGACCCTATGAGATGTACGGCGCCCCGTTCGCGGACGGCTACAAGATCGCGGACAAGCTCAACGCCATGGATCTGCCCGGCGTCTGGTTCCAACCCTGTGCATTCACCGCCGAATACAACGCCATGAAAAAGTATATCGGGGAATGCTGCCGCGGCGTCCAGCTGTTCATTACGGACCGCCGGAAATTCAAACCCTTCGAGACCGGCATGTGGATGCTGGAGACCTTCCGCGAACACTGTCCCGGATTCGAGATCCCGTTCGCCAACGGCCGCTGTGAGGACATCCTGTTCGACTGTGTGCTGGGCAGCGCCGACTGGCGCACCGGCAAACTTACCACGGCGCAGTTCATCGAACGCGGCCGCCGCGAAAGCGCCGAATACAAGAAAAGCGTTCAGGAATTCCTGATTTACCGCTGATCACCGGTTCAAAGCCTGCAGAGCTTTGCGGATGATGTTTTCCGTGGACCGCTGATCTTCGGGGATCTCGAGCGCAACGTCCGCCACGAGTTTCTGGAATTTCGGGCCCTGGAAACCGAGCTGGCCCAGGGCGAGGATGGCATCTTCCACGGCTTTGTCGACTTTCGTCGGAGCCGCACCGCCGCCAAAGGCCGTTTCCGGCGCGATCTTCTGGATCTTGTCGCGCAGTTCCACCAGGATGCGTTCGGCGGATTTCGGCCCGACGCCGCTGATCTTCTTCAGACTCTTCAGATCTCCGGACGCCACCGCCTGGCAGAAGGAAACCACATTCATGCAGCTGAGGATGTTCAGCGCGGTCTTGGCGCCGATGCCGTTCACGGTGATGAGCAGCAGGAAAACATCGCGTTCCTGCCGCGTGGCGAAACCGAACAGGGTCAGGGCGTCTTCCCGGACCTGCAGCCAGGTCAGGAGCGTGACACTCTTCTTCTCATCGACCCGCGGGAGTCTGTCGAACGTGCTCATGGGGATCAGCACCTGATATCCGACGCCGTTGACATCGATGATCGCCTCGGTGAAGGAGGCGTCTATTAAAGTTCCGGTCAGTTGTGCAATCATTTTTTACCTCCGGGAAGTTGGATGTCCATGGAAATGTCGCTGGATTTGACCGAATGGGTGAGCGCGCCGGAGGAAATGAAATCGACACCGGTTTTCGCCGCGGAGGGGATCCGCGCCAGCGTGATGCCGCCGCTCGCTTCCAGTTTGCTCCGGCCGTGCACGAATCTCACCGCCTCGGCCATCATTTCGTCGCTCATATTGTCCAGCAGGATATATTCGGCGCCGGTTTCGACCGCTTCGGCCAGTTCGGTCAGGGAATCGACTTCCACTTCGATTTCCAGGCCCGGATACATTTTGCGGGCGCGTTCCACCGAGCGGGTGATGCCGCCCGCACCTTCGAGGCCGGCCAGTTCGCGGTGGTTGTCCTTGATCATCACGCGGTCATACAAGCCGATCCGGTGGTTGAAAGCGCCGCCGACGGCGACCGCGTATTTTTCGAGATTGCGCCAGCCGGGCGTGGTCTTGCGGGTATCGAGGATCCGGCAGGAACTTCCAGCGGCATCCTGATACTTTTTCGAGGCGGTGGCCACACCGCAGAGCCGCTGCAGGAAATTGAGCGCGGTGCGTTCGCCCGTGAGCAGAACGCGGGCCGGGCCGTGCACCTTCGCCATCAGCGTGCCTTTCGGACAGCAATCGCCTTCCTTGACCAGCGCTTCCCAGCGGATGGCCGGATCCAGTGTGCGGAACAGCCGCTCCGCCACGGGGAGTCCGGCGCAGACCAGATCTTCTTTGGCAAGAAAAACGGCATCGGTGACAAGATTTTCGGGAATGACGGAATTGGTGGTGACGTCGCCGGCCTCGCCGAGGTCCTCTTCCAGGGCCAGGGCAATGAGTGCATCGGTGCGTTTCCAGTCGATGGCGGGAATGGTCTTCATATCAATGATCCTCCGGGGTATAAAATTCGGAAAAAGCTTTTATCGAAACGGCCCGGCCGGTGTTCATTTCATACGAAATGACCGCATAGTCGAGCCGGATGTTTTTTTCGGTCACGTTCAGACGGGTCGGCATGCCGGTGCGGAATTTGCGGACCACATCGGGGATGTCGCGGCCGAGGATGGAATCGTGTCCGCCGACCATGCCGACATCGGAAAGGAACGCGGTGCCGCCGGGCAGGATGCGTGCATCGGCGGTCTGCACATGCGTATGGGTGCCGACTACGGCGGTCACCTTGCCGTCGAGCGCCCACGCCATCGCCGCTTTTTCGCTGGTCGCTTCCGCATGGATATCCACGATGATGCATTTGACGGTCGGCGGCAGCTGGGCGATGATCTTTTCGGCGGTCTCGAACGGACAGGACGCGCTGTCCTTCATGAAGACACGTCCGAGCAGGGAAATGACGGCGATCTCGCCGCCGGCGGGATTGCGGAAGACGCCCCAGCCGCGGCCGGGCTGCAGCGAGCTGAAATTGGCCGGACGCACCAGATTCTTCACGGACAGGATCTCCTGCTCGAAATTTTTCTGGTCCCAGGTATGGTCGCCGGAAGTGAACACGTCGACAGCGCCTTCGAGATCATGGATGCAGGTGAGGCTGTATCCGGCGCCGTTGGCACAGTTTTCGCCGTTGGCGATCACGAAGGAAGCGGCGTGCCGCTGTTTCAGCTGCGGGATCAGATTCTTAACGGCGGCGCGTCCGCCTTTGCCGACGATGTCGCCGACAAACAGTAAATTCAACACAGGTCCGGCCATATTCCCCAATTCTCCGATGAAAAAACTCATCAAATTCCGCCTGCCGACGGATATTTTCTGTTGAAAAATCCGGAAAACAGGCTATCTTTCACTATTTATCCGGCAATATACTAGGGAAATGACCTCTCTGCAAATGAAAAATGAAGGAAAATAGATGAAAACATGGGTAAAAATGGCGCTGAAACTGCTGCTGGCAGTCGGTATCATAGCATTTCTGGTATATAAAACGCCGGAGGGTTTTCTGGATACGCTGCTGAAAGCGAACCGGTACTGGATCCTGGCGGCACTGGTGCTGTATGGGATCCATATTTTCGCCAATGCGTGGCGGTGGTGGATCCTGCTGCGGGCGCAGAAGATCGACTGCTCGCTGTGGCTGGCCAATTCACTGACCATGCAGTCGTTTTTCTTTTCACTGGTGCTGCCCGGCGGTGCGATCGGCGGCGACCTGGTCCGGGTGGGTTTTCTGACCTCGCGGATCCCGAAGGGGCGCAAATTCGACGGCGGCTTCACCATTCTGATCGACCGTTTTACCGGGATGATCGGCATTTTCGCTCTGACCCTGGGGATGCTGCCGCTGGTCTGGGGAACGATCTCTTCGGTCAACGGCGTGATGCAGCAGTTCATCTATGTGCTGCTGGCGGGCAGCGCAGTCGGGATCGCCGCCTCGTTCGTGGTATTCAACCACCGGCTGCTCGAAAAGATCTCCCTTTACCGGAAACTCTGCGAGTTCGGCGACCGGATCACGCACGGGACCTATTCGAAAGTGACCGATGCGCTGGATTCCTATTCCAGCTGCCGGAAAGAGGTCGCGATCTGCATTCTGGCGAGCATCGTGCTGGTCAATCTGGTGCTGGGCGTGGAAGCGTGGTGCGTGGCGACCGCGGTAACGGGACAGATGCAGCCGTTCCTGGTCGTTCTGGCCGCCATCACGATCGGCAACATTGCCGGACTGCTGCCGACCACCCAGAGCGGAGTCGGGACCCGCGACCTTTTCGTCATCCCGATCCTGCAGGCCGGGGGCATGACCTATGACGCCGCTCTGGCAGTATCGCTGACCATCACTGCGATCATCATCCTCTACAACCTTTCCGGCGGTCTGTTCTTCATCCTGACGCCGGGCAAGAAAAAGGAATCCGCCGATGGGTGAAGGCGAACTGAAAGACGCCTGGGTCCGGACCCGTGCCGACCGGTCGGTCTCCCTGCTGGAGGAAGCGGTTCCGGAAGTGATGGAAAAGCATCATCCGGCGGACCAGTTCCTCAACCGGGTATTCCGGCGGGACCGCCGGATCGGCGGTCGCGACCGCAGGCTGTATTCGAATCTGATTTTTGCGGTCTTCCGCTGGTATGGACCGCTCCGGAAATATTCTTCCGATCCGGTATTTCTGCTGGCCGGAGCGGCCGCCGCGGAAAAATACGATCTGCCGGAAACCGCTGTTTTTTTGAACCGGTCGGGACTCGAGGAAACCTGCCGGAATGAGATTTTTGCCCCTGAAACTCCATTGGCAAGACTGAACGCCTTTCTGCATATAAGCGGATATTCCGCCGATCTTTCCAGCCGGGAATGTCTGCCGGAATGGATCTATTCCCATTTGGATTTCGAACCGGATGAAGATTTTCTGTCATTGCAGCAGAGCCGTCCGCCGCTGTGGCTCCGGGTGCAGCGGAAAACTGTCGAAGAAGTAATCGAATCGCTGCGGCGGCAGAATATCGAGGCATTTCCGGACAGCCGCATGACATCGGCCCTGCGGATCGACTGCCCGGTGAATCTGCCGGAGCTGGAAGCCTGTAAACGGGGCTGGATCGAGGTGCAGGACCTGTCTTCCCAGTGCATCGGAAAAATCTGTGCGCCGCAGGAAGGAGAATGCTGGTGGGATGCCTGCGCGGGCGGCGGGGGAAAATCTCTGCATCTGGCCTCGCTGATGAGCGGGAAAGGCAAGATCACCGCCTCGGA
Source organism: Lentisphaerota bacterium (assembly GCA_015061565.1). Taxonomy (GTDB): domain Bacteria; phylum Verrucomicrobiota; class Lentisphaeria; order Victivallales; family UBA1829; genus SIG94. Next base: position 47,138 of record SUWI01000006.1, on the reverse strand, counting down.
CATCCGGGGCACGAAGCTCGAAGAACTCCGGCAGCGCGCCAAGCGGACCGGATTCAGCAATATCCGCACGCGGGAATGGGACGGCGCCAAACTGCCGGTCGGAGAAAATTCCTGCGACGGAGTGCTGATCGACGCGCCCTGCTCCTCCTCGGGCCGCTGGCGGCGCAATCCGGAAAGCCGCTGGCTCCTGACCGAGGAACGGGTGACAGAATTGGCGGCGGTCCAGAAAAAACTGCTGGATTCGGCCTCGAAAGCGGTAAAACCGGGCGGGGTGCTGGTCTATGCCACCTGTTCGCTGCTGCGGGATGAAAACCGGGTGAATACGGAATCTTTTCTCGCATCGCATTCCGAGTTCACATTGGAAGAATTCGCGCATCCTCTTACCGGAGAAACCGTTCCCGGCCAGGTGCAGATCCTGCCGGGTGACGGTAACTGTGACGCATCTTTCATTGCACGTTTCAGGAAAGGGAAACAACTATGAGATCACTGATTTTGCTTCTGCTGTTTTTGACGCTTACGGTTTTTGCCGGAGAGCCGGCAGCCCGGTTCGAACTGGCCTCGGTCCCGCAGGTTTCGCAGGCGGCTGCACGAATGAGCAACGCCATTGCGCCGCGGTTCCGGGACACGGTCGCGGCGGTCACGATAGCATTGACCATGGGGGCGACGCGCTACGGCATGAATCTGACGCAGCCGTCGGAGATCCATTTTTATTCCTTCGGGGAAAAACCGGCGATGCGGATCATCGCGTATGCCCTGCCGGAAGTCAAGGAACCGGAAACCCGCGGCAAACTGTGGGGATTGCGTTTCCGCACCCGGAGGAAAGGCGACCTGATCGCATTCGACACGGAAGGACTGAACGAACCGTTCCCTGCCGACCCGCCGGGTAAAAATCTGAAACCGGGCGAACTGCTCCGCGGCAAGGTCCGGGCAGCTGCGGTCCGCCGGCATTTCCGGTTCGGCTCGTTCAACACCAAAGAAACGTCATCGCGACTGATCCTCAGCGGTCTGGACGAACTGCTGCCGCAACTCCGTGATGCCGCAGTGGTTTTTACTGCGGATGCCGAGGCGCTCAAGTTGGATCTGACGGTCCGGGCCGCAGAAAAATCCGCGCTGGCGCAGTGGATGAAACAGCCGCTGCCGGCAAAAAGACCGGTCCAAAGTTGTTCCGGGACCGAAATGATCTCCGTGCTGAGGCTGAATCCGACGGCTGCCTTGAAAAAATACGGGCAGGAGTATCTGGAAGGAAAAAGAAAAAACATGCTGCCGCAATCCCTGCCGGATGCGGTAACGGGTTTTGCGGTGATGTCGATCCGGAACTCGGGGGTCAATCCATCCACCCGGCTGGCGGTCGGGATCGATCCGGCCCGGAGCGCCGCCGTAAAGAAGGAGATCGGCAAATTCGGCTACACTCCATATACGGGGTGGTATCAGCTGCGCAAGGAACCGCCGATGTTCTGTTCCGGGACGGGGGATCAGGTGATCTTCTGCGGCATGTTTTCACTGGACAAAGCCACCTTGGATGATCTGTTCCGGGCAAAGGATCATTCCGGCATCATTCCCGATCGGCCGTTTATCTGTCTTGACCTGAAGCAGCCGGACCGGCCGCTGGCGGAACTGCGGTTCGAAGGGGATGCGATGCACCTGATCGTCCAGGCGCCGGACAGCTGGTTTGCGGAATGCCGGCCGCTGCTGGAGAAACCGCTGCTGCTTCCGACGGAGAAACGGCGGCCATGACCGGTTTTCAGGCCGGACAGGAAAAACGTATGAGGCGCCGGCTTGACATTTTAACCAGTGCAGTTATATTAACTGTCCAATAAGGAGAAGCGAGGGCTGCATGACATTGAGGCTGTCAGAAAGTTTGGAAGATTATCTGGAAGCGATCTCGGAACTGATCGCGATCGAAGGCCATGCGCATACCAAGGAAATAGCGGAAAAACTGAACGTCAAAATGCCGTCGGTGACCGCTGCGCTGCGTCAGCTGGACAAGATGGGCTGCATCGTCTACAACACGCATTATCCGGTCCAGCTCACTGCAGTCGGCAAAGAAATCGCCGACCAGGTGGTGCGCCGGCATCGGATCCTGAAAAAATTCTTCGGAGATATCCTGGGTCTGGATCCGGAAAAAGCTTCCGAAACGGCCTGCCGTCTGGAACATGCGGTGGATGAAGAGACGATCGAACGTTTCATCCTGTTTTCCGAGGCGATCGAAAACCGTTCGGATGCCAAAGCCCTGCAGATCTATCTGACCGAAGCGATGTCCATCCTGAGTGATGAAAATTTCCGTCAGGTCTGCGTCTTAAGTGAACTGCGTCCCGGGGAAAGCTGCACGCTGGAACGTTTCGGCCGCAATATCAGGGAAGAGGATAAGGCGGGCCTGAAAACGGGCGACGGGCTGGTCCTTCAGGGAATCTCGCTGGATAAAACGTCCTTCCGCATCATCCGCAACGGGAAAGCCGAAGACATCCCGCTGGCGGCCGCGGAAAATCTGTGGGTCCGCAAGCACGACCCCGAACACCGCTGACTGTGAAAAACGTTTTTTTTTCGGTTCACCGTCTTGAAATTCCAGTTCAGCATGGTATGTTACCGGCGTAATAAACCAAACGAATCGGACAAGGGAACGGAATCATGGAGTCATTAGCCGCAGTGTTGGGAGTATTTGCACTGCTGATGCTGATCAGTTTGCTTTCCAGTAAACTTTCGGGGATCATCAATATGCCGTGTCTGCTGCTTTTTCTGGTAGTCGGACTGGTGGCGGGCAGCAATCTGCTGGGCCAGCACAAGCTGATGATAGACAGTACGGAAACGGCGAATGCGATCGGAACGACGGCGATGGCCTTCATCCTGTTTTCGGGTGGATTCGACACCAATTTCAAATCGATACGTCCGGTTCTGGTCACAGGAGGGATCCTTTCGAGTTTGGGAGTGCTGCTGACCGCCCTGTTCTCCGGCATCTTCATCAAGATCCTGAGTTTGATCCTGATGCCGGAAGATTATATTTCATTTCCCTGGTGTCTGCTGCTGGGTTCGATCATATCGTCGACCGACGCGGCGGCGGTATTTTCCATACTCCGGTCCAAAAGTGTAAGCCTGACAGGCAATCTGCAGCCTCTGCTGGAATTGGAATCGGGGAGCAACGACCCGATGGCGACATTGCTGACGCTGTTCATGATCGGCATGGTGAAGCTGGAAGAATCGACCGGGGTCAGTCCTTCTGTTTACCAGTATCTGTATGTCATCCGGGATTTTCTGGTGAAAATGTCCATCGGACTGCTGATCGGGTATCTGCTGGGCCGCGCGGCGGTGTGGCTGTACAACAAAATCAATTTTGATTACAACGGGCTGTATTACGCACTGGGGATCGTGATGATCCTGATAACTTTTTCGGCTGCGGAATCATGCTGGGGGAACGGTTTCATGGCGGTTTATGCCGCGGGGATTGTCATGGGCAACAGCCATTTTGTGTTTCACAACGGATTGGGAAGGTTCTGCGACGGTTTGGCCTGGATCATGCAGGCGATCCTGTTTACGATGCTGGGGATCATGGCGGAACCTTCCAAAGTATGGGAGGCCAAAGATTTCGGTCTGGCAGTGGCCTTGTTCCTGATGGTAGTGGCCCGTCCGCTGGCAGTGGCGCTGTGCATGATCGGCAGCCAGTTCAATATGAGGGAACGGCTGCTGACGGCGTGGGTCGGTCTGCGCGGCGGCGCCCCGATCATGCTGGCGACTTTCACGATGATCCATAAAGTTGAGGACTCGTCTTTCCTGTTCCATATCATATTCTTCATCGTGCTCATGTCGGTGCTGGTGCAGGGAATGACGATCATGCCGCTGGCCAATATGCTGAAACTGGCCGGACCGCTGCGCCGGACTCTCCGGATGCCGCTGACCTTCGAGGAAACCGGGGACGCCAATTCCGATTTCCGCGAACTGCCGGTTCCGAAAGACCGGATCGGCCAATCCCTGAAAGATATCCATTTGCCGGGCGGAGTGCTGGTGCTGCTGATCCGGCGGGATGACCGTTTTGTGGTTCCGCGCGGCAACACGACGCTGGAGGCCAATGACGTGCTGACCCTGATGGGAACTCCGGAAGCGATCCATGAAAGCGAGGAACAGCTGAGCCGGGAATTATGATGTGCGAAATCGAAACCGCCGCGGGATTTTCCTGCGTAATATAAAATAAAAACACCAACACAAGGAGGAAAAATGAAAGATTTCTTCAAACAAATCTGGAAAATGATTCTGGACAGCAATCTGTTGAACGTGGTAGGAGCCATCGCCATTCTGATCATCGGCTGGCTGCTCGCCCTGTTGGCATCGAAGAAAATTTCCGCATTGATCCACAAGCTCAATGCCAGGAAAACGGTCCTGCCGGACGGAACGGAAGTGCCGCAGATCAGCAATTCCGACACCTTTGCCGGCAAGGTCATTTATTACATCATCATGATCTTCACGGTGCTGGGCTGTTTTTCCGTGCTGAAGATGCATGCGGCGGCGGAACCGCTGAAGGATTTTGCCTCCGCGGTGGCGACTTATGCGCCGAACATCGCCGGAGCGCTGCTGCTGGCGGTGATCGCCTGGATCGTGGCGGGGATCATCCGTTCGGTCGTCAAAACCGCCATGCTCAAAAGCAAGCTCAATGAACATCTGGCCGCCCAGATCGGAGCGGCGGACCAGGATGCCGTAGCCGAATACACGGCCAAGACCTGCTACTACACAGTGTTCCTGTTCTTCCTGCCGGCGATCCTCAACGTGCTGAAGATCTACGGCATCACGGCGCCGCTGCAGGCGATGTTCGAAAAAGTCCTGACCTACATCCCGAACCTGATCGCGGCCGGAGCCATCCTGGCGGTCGGTCTGTTTGTCGCGGGCATTGTCAGGAAAGCCGTAGCCGGACTGATCATCATCAGCCGTCTGAATGCGTTCGGCGAAACTGCCGGCGTGTCGAAAGTATTCGGCACTTCCGGACTGGCCGGCATGGTCAGCATCGTTGCCTATATCCTGGTGGCGATCCCGGTGGTGATCTCCGCCCTGACCGCGCTGAAGATCAAAGTCCTGTCCGATTCCGTGGCGGGATTCTTCAATAAACTGCTGGAAGCGACCGGAGACATCATCGGCGCGGCACTGATCATTTTCGTTGCCGTGCTGGCCGGCGCGTTTGCAGCCTCGCTGGTGACCCAGCTGACTGCGGCGCTCGGGCTGGACCGTTTCCTGGAAAGTCTGGGATTCAAATCCGAAAACAAGGAAAAATCAACCGCTCCGTCCGTGATCGTCGGCAAGCTGACGCTGGTCGCGATCGTCGCCATGGCGGTGCTGGCGGCCTGCGAGATCCTGGAATTCACCCAGCTGGCCGAACTGATCCGGAATTTCGTCCATTTCGGCGGCAATGTGCTGCTGAGCGTGGTGGTCCTGCTGATCGGTCTCTGGCTGGCCAATTTTGCCGCCGCTGCGGTCAAAGGCAAATGCAATGAGCTCGTCACGGGCGCCATCCGGGTCAGTGTGATCATCCTGACCGTCGCCCTGGCCGTGAGCAACCTCAAGATCGGCGATTCCATCGTTCAGATCACCTTCTCCCTCATCCTCGGTGCAGCCTGCATTGCCGCGGCGATCGCCTTCGGTATCGGCGGACGCGAAACCGCAGCCGCCCTGCTGAAATCCTGGATGGATAAGATCAACAAGAAATAAGCCATACTGATTGGCAAATACGGCAGATCCGGTTCAGTCCGGATCTGCCGGCGGTCAGGCGTCGTGCCGGACCAGTTCCGCCGCGGGCAGCAGGAAGCCGCCGAGGCTGTTGCCGGCGGTAATGATCAGGATCGTTTTCAAGGAATCCGCATTCCACGCGCCGGCAGCGGAAAAATAAAACATGTCGGCGATGCAGTGCTCGAAACCGCTCAGGATGAAGACCATCACGCACAGAAAAATCATCAGGACCGGCGCGGGTACGGGAAGTTCATTTCTCCGGCGGAACGATTCCACCGCCAGATACATCAGCATGCCGCAGAAAAATCCCAGGACCAGCAGACTGATCCAGTCGTCCGCGACCTTGGCGGAGCAGAGCGAAGCGGCTTCCCGGCTGAGTTCGGAGCCGACCCGGGAACAGCGCAATGAGGCGCCGACCAGCCAGGTGCCGATCCAGTTCCCCGCCCAGATGATTGCCAGCATGACCGCATACGATCCGGCTTTCCTGCCCTGATTCACCAGATAGCCGATCGCGCCAGTATAAAGTTTGAAACTGCAGCAGACGATCGTGAGCAGTCCGAATCCGAACAGAAAGGCTCCGGCAAATTTATTGGGGACGGAAAGATACACCGTTCCGGCCAGCCCGATGAAGATCCCCGCCAGCACGGCATTGATCAAAACGCGGATATGAGTCATTTTATCGCTCCTTTTCAGATTTCACAGAATGGTAATATGACTCATAAACGGCAGATTTCAAGCGGAAGACGGAAAAAAGCACCAACGTATTGCATGCAGGACTTGACTTCGGCAAAAAACGGGGACGTTTTATTATAGCCGTTCATTTACCGGATTTCCGCTGCCGGTAGCGAATCGGCGGGCAATTGTAAAACATCCGGAATGCCTTGGAAAAATGATACCGGTCGGCATATCCGGTGGCCAGCGCAATTTCATCGATGGACTGTCCGGTAAAACGCAGCAGCCAGCGCGCCCGGATCATCCGGAGTTCGAACAGGAAGAAATGAGGGGTTTTCTTGGTTTCTTCCAGGAACAGACGGTAGAAATTGTTCCGCGACATGCTGACCCGGCGGCAAAGTTCGCCGACGGCAATCGGCCTGGCGAGTTCACTTTCCATGATGGCCACCGCCCGGGCGATCCGCGGATCGAGCTTTTCCCGCTCGGATTCGGTAAAATCCTCCGGCGGGATCATACTGAGGTAATGGGCAACAATGCTCTGGATCACCATAAGACGGGACATTTCCCCGGTCAGGGAGCCGAAATGACGCAGCGCCCGCTTCAGAAAAACCGGACTGAAAACATAGATCTGCCGCCGGACATTCTCGAACTGGGCGCCGATTTTGAAATTCACGGCAAAATGCGGCGCCGGCTGATCCAATTCCGTCGAAGTGGCAATATGGGACGGGATCAGGTACACCTTCCGGGCATTCATCTCATAATTTTTATCCTGGAAAATGACCCGGGTGCCTTTTTCGGCATTCCAGTAAAGCCGCCAGTATTGGCCGAAATTCTTTTTATGATTCCACGCATTCAGCTGCAGAAAGGTGTAGTTGCAGATTTCCAGCACCGGCATCGGCAAGGGGTCCTGCCGTTCCCAGACCAATGGAGCAATTTCATCTATTATTGTATCTTTTGACATTGCTTTAGGATGATTTGACATTTACATTTTCTATATTTTGAGTATAATATATACACAAAGAGAGCATTTTCAAGCAGTATTTCCGGATGGAGTTTCAAAAATCGGGAACCAGAGCAAAAAACGTTCCTTGCAAGCAGCGGAATTCGGGTCTTAAAAGGTGAACTTGAAAACGGAAAGAGAGTTTTGGATCACATGAAACCGGGCGGCATGCAGAATGTGGAAAGATCCGCGGCGCGCAGGTACGACACTCCGTGCCGCTGCCGCGAATTCACCGATCTGGTGTACAGCGGAGTCAATCCGGATCCGACCGGACTGGCGGCCAAGGTTTTCAGCGTGGAAAAAGAATTTTATCCGCCCGAACCGGAATACCGGCTGTTTTACGGGGAAATGCACGGACACACCGATCTTTCCGACGGAGAAACGGATATCGATGCCTATTTCCGGAATATCCGCGACCGTGCCGGACTGGATTTTGCCGCGCTGACCGACCACGACCACGGCGGGATCGGCCATGCGGAACTCTGGAACGACGGAAAATGGGATCTGATCCGGGAGAAAGTGAAACAATATTATCAGCCGGGAAAATTCACGACCATACTCGCGTATGAACGGGATTCCTATCCCTGGTATAACAATCTGGTGGTGTATTACGACAATCATTCCGGATCGCTGCTCCGCGGCGAACATGACGGAGAGATCACGAAGGCGGAGCTGGCCGAATGGCTTAACCGGCCCGACCTGCTGCTGGTGCCGCATGACACCAACCGGCTTTCCGCCGGCTGCGATTTCAATTCCATTCCGCCGGAACTGATGCCCCCGCTGCTGGAGATCATCTCCCGCGGCGACTGTGCCGAATATTTCGATCATCCGCTGTTCCCGCGGAAAACCACTTGGTGTGAAGGCGGAAGCTGGCAGGATGCTCTCCGGAACGGCGGGAAAACCGGCGTCATCGCCGGTTCCGACGACCATTCCGGAAATGCGGGGATGACCGTCAACGGCAATGACTGGCCCGGGATCACCGGCGTCTGGGCGGAAGAAAACACGCTGCCAGCCATTTTCAAAGCGCTCAAAGCCCGCCGCTGCTACGGTTTCACGGGCGGACGGATGAAGCTGGATTTCCGGATCAACGGACATTATATGGGCAAGGAATTCGAGCTGCCGGCGGAAGAACCCAGAACGGTCTGGTTCGATTTTTCCGCCGATTCCCCGGTTGACCGGATCACGCTGGTCAAAAACGAGCGGGACTACATCATTTTCCGGGATTACGGCCATCAGCTGTTTTTCGACTGTCGTCCGGAACGGGAATGCGACTGTTATTACATCAGGGCAGTCACCCGGGACGGCAGATGGTGCTGGAGCAGTCCGGTCTGGGTCCATTCCTCTAAGAAGAATATATTGAAAAAATCAAATACGCACAGGAAAAAACAACCAAAATAAACAGAAAGGATTCTGAAAATGAAACAAACCACCTTGTTCCGCTGGCGGAACTGCAAAAAGACCAACCGGGAACTGCAGCACGAAATCATGCATTTTACGCTGATAGAGCTCCTCGTCGTGATCGCAATCATCGCAATTCTGGCGGGAATGCTGCTGCCGGCGCTCGCCAAAGCCAGACAGGCGGCACAGAGAGCCAGCTGTCAGGGCAACATCAAGCAAGTCGCAGCCGGCATCATCAATTACGGATTGGACAATAACGACATCATCGTTCCGTTCGCGATCCATTCCAGTCTGGCGCCGTCCAGGATCGAACTGCGGGGTATTGTCGGGCCGGAATCTCATCCCTGGACCTGGTTTGTCTCGCCTTACCTGATGCCGGGGATCGGTTCCCCGCTGGATTTCTGTTCGGATTTGACCAAACACAGTTTTGGAGTCATTCCCGCCAGATACCGGAGAGGGATCATGAAATGCCCGGCCATGTCCAATTCGCTGTTTTATATCGGGTATATCCATTACGGGATGCCGCGTTCGTGCATCGGCGGCTGGAAATACATTTATGACAACAAGGGAAAAACCAAAGAATGGTATGCGAGCCAGATTCCCATGAAATTCACCAACATCAAATCGCCGGGGCGGAAACTGCTGCTGGCCGATTCCCAGGACGGCGGCACCAGCACGAGCGAAGGCGACTTCAGCGATCCGGGTTATGTCGGAGGTGGAATGGATGCCATGGGACGCGGGCTGACCGGGATCTACAACGAAAACCTGGTTGGATTTTCGACGAAACGGCACGGCAATATTGCCAACTGTGCGTTTTCCGACGGCCATGTCGAACCGATCACCCGCGGAGCGCTGAAAGCCGAAACCGGGAAATGGCCGCTGGGCACTATGCTCGGTTTCGAAGATTGATATTCTTATTATTTATTAATTTTTTTGAGGGTCACCATGAAAACATCGTCCTTCAGCGGTATTTTTGCAATTTTCTGTCTGGCCGGAACGCTTTCGGCGCAGAGTCTTTTTCCGAATCCGGATTTTGAAATAATCGATCCGAAAACCGGTTTTGCCGACAAATGGCTCTTCGCCGCCGGACAAGGCGGGAAAACCCTGGTCACGTCGACTTCGGAAAACTGTTCGTCCGGGAAACACGCGATCAAGATGGAGATCAAGGATGTCTCCAACCGGAAACTCGCCATCATCTGGGGCGGTCACATCTTCCGTCCGTCCGTGAAAGAAGCCATGAAGATCAGAGTCCGTTTCCGGGCGGCGGGCGAGATCAAATCCGGGACATTCTATCCGGTCCTGACGATGAACGCCAAACTGCCGGCGGCAAGCCAGTATCATGTTTTCGAATACGACCGGGAATCATTTCCCTGGAAAACGATCGAAAAAGAGTTTGTGGTCTATCCCGGGACCGACTCCCTGACCCTGTCCTTCCGGGCCTGCGGAACGGGAACCTACTGGTTCGACAATGTTCAGGCGGAAGTGCTCAAAGATGCCTTGCTGATCCGGAAACTATTTTCCGATCCGGTGCAGGCCGACGGACTTCCTGCCGGCTGGACTGAGAAAAAATATGACGGCAATGAAAATGTCTCCGAAGTCAAGATAGAGAAAGTGCCCAACGGTCCGGCGTTCATTACGGCTGCCAGACAGCAGTGGAAGAGCGGCGCCGAGAAATCGGGATTCGCTTTCGAAGTACCGCAGGAACTCATGGGCAAGGCCATTCAGATCACTTCCTGGGTGAAATGCAAGGATCCCGGGCGCGCGGCCGTCGGGTTCGAACTGCTGAATGACGCGGGCATACCCATCAAGGAAACCCTGGGCAAACCGTCGACCCAAACCAAATGGAGCCGGGTCACCCATTCGATCGTCCTGCCCAAAAAAGGGAAAGTCCGCATCCTGCTGCTCAACACCGGACGCGGAACGGTGTGGTTTGACGGTGTGACCATCACCGAAGACAAAAGCGGCAAGGCGGCCGAGCTGGCACCGGAAGCGTTGAGCTGCCGCATTGTCCCGGTCGACACCTCCCGGGAACGTTTCGGCAATTACGAGTTCAATACCTTTGCGGACAGCCCGACGGCGATGGCAGTTTATTTCAAAGGGATCAAGTCGAAACTGAAAAACCCGGCGATCTATTTTGACCTGCCGGAAGAGGTGCGGATCGGCGACGCCTGGTTTCCGCATCCCGGAGCCATAAAAACCCCTTCGGAAAAGGCCATTGTCACTCCGCTGACCCGGAAAGAAGGACGTTACCTCCGCTGGAAATTCGTTTATCCGCGCGGCATGCGGGACATCAAGCCGACGGGCGCCTATATGAGAGCCATGGCCGTGGTGTTCATGCCGGCAGACCCGAACAAGGTGAAGCCTTCCTCCAAGGTTTACTGGCACTATGAAAACGATGGCATGGCCGGTCCGGAAGAGGCTTTCACGCTGAATTTTCTGCCGCCGATGGCAGAACTGCCGAACCCGAAGCATTTCCAGTTCATGCGCTGGGAAAGCGAGTCCCTGTATATCCATAACCGGGAATGCCTGATCGCCTCCCTCAAGCATCTCGAAGAATGCGGCTACACCTGGCGTCAGTTCAGATTTCCCGGCGAGATCAACGATATCTTTAAAGCCAGAAAAATCAAATGGCAGTTTTACACCATCGACGGACGCGGCAATAACTTTGTCCATTTTCCCAAATATCTGAAAATCGACGGCGCCGCCCGCGACCTGGACGGGAAAAAGATGCCGTGGGTCTGTCCGGAACTCTACCTGAACGATCCGACGGTCCGGAAAGCCTATGAACAGGAATATGCCAACCAGCTGAAAAGGGACGGACTGGAGCCGGGTGACTATTTCTTCATGGACAATGAGGATTTTTATCCCTCGCGCTGGTGTTTCTGCGAACGCTGCCGTCAGGCGTTTGCCAAAAAATACGGGATCGCGGGAGTTCCGGACGGCAAGACGATCCTCTCGAAATACGGGGAAAAATGGCGGGATTTCCGCTGCGAACACGGATTCAAGACGATCGAACTGGTCCGGAATGTGCTGCGGAAAAATCTGCCGGGCTCCAAGCTGAGCGATTACGATTATCATTTCGATTTTACCAAGCCGGACTGGCGCAACGGACTTTACGGCGTAGCCAAGGATCCGGTCCTGAACGAATCGCTGCTCGATATGCATATCGTCAGTTACTACCATGAGCACGACGCCAAAATGTTCGACCTGATCAAATCAGGCCGTCAGACGTTAAAGAAACCGTATGTGCCGATGTGTGCGGTCGATTCCGTCTGCTATTACCAGACTAAAGCCGACTTGCTGACCCCGGCGCAATTCCGCCTGGAAATGCTCTCCGCCGGAGCCCTGGGCTGCCGCGGTTTCGCGATCTTCCCCGGCAACTGGATCGACGGCAAGATTTTCGTCGCCGCCAATCAGGCCATGGCGGAAATCGCCGCGCTGGAAGATTATTTTCTGAAAGGGAAACCGGCTTCGGATATTTCTGCCCGCGCCCTGCCTTACCGTTCGGTCAAGGTCCAAGTCCAGGGCAAGGAAACCGAGATCGATTCACCTCGCTGGAGCCAGAGTTTCCGTTCCGTGATCCGGACCATGGGCGGCAAAACGGCCGTGGTGATCCTGAACTTCGATCCCACGGAAAATCTTTTTGCCGAAGTGAAGCTGGACAAGCCGCTCGGCAAGCGAAAAGTGTTGGATCATGCACAGAAGAAGATCTATCCGCTGTCCGCCGACACGCAGAGTTTCCTGGTCCATGCCGGGCCCCGGGAGGCCTGTCTGCTGGAGATCTCCGAGGACATCGGTTCCGCTCCGCTTGCCCCGGACCAGCAGGAAATGCAGAAGCAGTTCGAAAATCATAAAGCCGAATACCTGCGGAAGAATTCCTCCGGCATGAGCTTCCAGCCGGTGAAATCGGGAAATCTGGAACTCGCTTACGGGGATGCCAATCAGGACGGCGAACTGGACGCGGTCCTCTCCAACAAAAACCATTCGCTGTTTCTTGACCTGTCCCGCGGCGGCAATCCGATCGACTGGAAATTCAACGGTCTCTCCATGCGTGCCGAAGGGAATTCCTTCGCTCAGCTGATGTTCTGGGGACCGGCCTCGATCCGGCGGGATTCGAGCTCGGCGAAACCGGTCAGGATCGTCGATGCCGGCATCAGAAACGGCAAGGTCTTCGTGACCGCGGAAAGGAAAATGTCCGAAGCGCCCATTCTGGTCCGCCAGACATATTCCATCGCGGAAAACGCCAATGGTTTCGAGGTCAGGATCGAACTGCGGAACCAGGGGAAAAATGCCATGACGCTGATCCCGCGGCTCCATAATGTCTTCAATCCCGGCGATGCGCCGAATATGCTCGACGGCTGCACGGTCGATTATATGTCCGACGGCAAATTCATCCGTCTGGAACGCACGAAATCCGACGGATTTCTGCCGGTCCCGGGCGGACAGCTCACCGCGGATATCAAGCGGTCCTGCTATCCGGTGACCAGCAACGGCGACAAAATCCGGCAATATTTCCTGAAACCCAAGCTCGGGATCGAGGCTAAAGCCGAATTGTCCAAGCTGATGTGCTACTTCGTTTACAGCGGGTTGAAAACCGCCACCATCGAATGGATCTACAATCCGGTAACGCTGAAACCGGACGGCAAGTTCGAATTTGCGGCGGAATTTTCCACCTACCGCTGAAAAAGCTGCCGGATCCCGGCACGACCATCAAATCAAATGAAGGCAGGCAACATGAAAACATTTCTTTTCCTTTCACTCCTGACGAGTCTGTTCATGGGACTCGGTGCGGATGAGATCACCATTATGGATGTGTCGAAGATCAATCCGAAACATCATCTGCCGACGGGGTGGTATCTGAGCAAGCTGCGCGGATTTACTCCTGCGCCCAAAGTGGAATTCCCGGAAGAAAACGGAAAGAAGGTCTTGCACATCTTCGACGTGAAGGGATCTGGGGGCTGCCGTTTCGACTGCTACACCAAACATCTTGCGCTGAAAGGGGACAAGATCATCCTTTACGCTGAAGTCCGGGGCACGGGAAAAGGCGTTTTCACGGTCCAGGCTTATCATCAGAAGAAATGGATGGGACATATCGGGATCAAGGATTTTCCGGTGACCGCCGACTGGCAGAAAGTCAAAGTCGAATTCACCGTCAACGATCTGGCGGACAACTGGCCGACCACCTCGGTCATCTGCATGTTCGGGACGCAGAAAGATGCCGATATCTATGTGCGGTCCCTGAGTCTGGAACGTCAGGCCGAGATCGCGGGAACGGCCCGGTTTCCGAACATCTGGACCGCTTTCCTGCCGATGGACCGCAATTATTCGCCCACGGAAAAAGAATTGACTGAGATCCCGGCCGAGCTCAACGGCGTCAAGCCGCGCAAGATCCAGTTTTCCGCCGGGGAACACGATTTCAAAAACGACTTTCCCGGTCCCGGACCGCTGGAATACGGTTCGGGGAATTGCGCCTGGCTTTACGCGGCGGTCGACTGCGATAAAGACGAGGACTATACGATCGGAGCCGGCGCGGACTGGTGGATGCAGGTCAACGTGAACGGGAAACCGGTCATCGATACGCTCAAGGTCGGCAACACGCTCCATCCGCCCCGCCTCACCGACCACAAGGCCACGGTCCGGCTGAAACGCGGCAGAAATATTTTCGCGGTCAAGTATGTGACGGGCGCCGGCAGTGCGATCCTGGCGCTGGGCGGACCCGATCAGCTCCGCTGGAACGGCCAGGCGCTGCGCATGGTCGAAGAACTCTGGAAAGACGATTTCGAAAACGCGGAAACGAAACGCGCCGGAGCCCCTCAAGTCATCCAGGGCGAATACAGTTATGCCCTGGTCGGGCCATCGCGTCAGGCTGTCTACACGGCGGCGCCGAAATTGGTTTTCGCCCCGGGCCGCACCGAATTCACCATGCCGAAAATCGCTTCCGGAAAAATGTTTTCCATGACCCAGCGGCTGGTCAAATTCGAGGGTGATGAAGGAAAGCTGTCCTACCGTTTTCTCGATCCGAAAAACGGGAAAGACATGGTTCTGGAACTGATCCGGAAACCGGATGACCAGCTGACGATCCAGGTCAGCGAAAACCATAAAACCGTGCAGACTTTTTCCTGTCCGGGGAAACTTTTTCCCCTGGATCTGATGTTTGCCGTCAATGCGATCGGCGATTTCAAAATCATTCTGGAAACTCTGGCTGATTCCTCCGTGCAGTCTTTTTCCGGGAAGAGTTCGTTTTTTGCGGGGATCGACGAGAAGGTTTTTCAGGCGGAAGCCATTCTGGAAGCCGACCGCGGCGGGAAAATCCAGCTGACGGCCGATGACTGGTGCTACGGTTATGCCATGCCGGAACAGATCAAAAAAGTCATCCCGATGGATATCCGGATCGATCAGACCTTCGATCCGAAAAAAGCCGGCTGGAAACTGGTGCTGGATGAAGAATTCAACGGCACCGAACTGGATCCGAAAATCTGGTTCCGGACCGGGGAACCGGCTGCGGTCAAGGTGCGGAACGGCATGCTGGAAATCACTCCGGTCAAAGTCAAGGCCAAAGGAAAAGACATGGTCTGCTACCGCTCCGGGGCGATCTCGACCATCAAACATTTTCCATACGGCTATTTCGAGGCGAGACTGCGTTTCCGCCGCCACAACGGCTGGAACACTGCTTTCTGGCTTTACGGCGGACAGACCGGCAACTCGTTTCTGGACGGCATGGAAATCGACATCTATGAAGATTATTACGTCACCAAAGAACGTCCGCTGCTGGATTTCAATTTCCATGGATTTGTCGGCCGCGTCATGAAAAGCTGGAACTATGTTTCCCTGATCCCCGGCTCGCTGGAAGATTTCTACACGATCGGCTGCAAATGGACGCCGTTCGAAATCACCTATTATCTGAACGGCAAAGCGATCAAATCCACCGCGAACCACAGTCCGCACAAGACGGTCACTTACGATGCCCTGACCCACCGGAATGGTTTTGTTCCGCTGCGGATCAGTTTATTCGGAACGGTGCGCGCTCCGTACGGCAAAGGACAGCCGATCAAATCCAAGGGAAAATTCCCCGATGTTTTCAAAGTGGATTATGTCCGTTACTGGGCGTACCCGCATGACAAGGATCCGGTCGTCCGGCTGAAGAAAAAAGACGACCGGCTGCTGATCGCCCCGGGCGAGAAATTCGAAATCGAAGCGGTCGCTTCTCCCAATCCGAAGACCAAATTGCCGATCAAAGCGGCGTATCTTTTCGACAGCGGCTGCATCATCGATTACAAAGACAAACCGCCTTACAAGTTCACGGTGTCCATCGATGAGAAGTATTATTCCGGAACGAACTACATGCGGACCGGCCGTTCCCGCGAAAAACCGAATCTGAAAGCGGTTCTGCACGCTTATTCGATCTTTGTGCAGGACGCCGCCGGCAAGGTCGCCAACAGCGAGGTGGTCATGAAGATGACCCGTCCGGAAAAACAATCGACGCCCTATCAGGGCAAAGCGCAGGTCATTCCGGGAAAAATCAATCCCTGCCTGTATGATGAAGGCGGCAACGGAGTCGCTTATCTGGATGACAAAGTGAATGCCAATAAGAAATCGGGATTCCGCGTGAATGAAGGAGTGGACGCAACGGGAGCGGTGATCGGACATGTGCTCACCGGCGAATGGGTCAACCTGACGGTGGACATCCGGGAAGCCGGCCGTTACAAGGTGACGATGGATTACGGTGCGCCGAACGGGTTCGGCGGCAGTATGCTGATGATCCTCGACGACCGGAAACTGATCGGCACTTTCCAGCTGCCCAACGGAGGCGGAACGGGCTGGGGCGGCTTGAAATCCACTCTGGACGGGATCGAACTGCCCGCGGGCAGACATGTCGTCAAACTGATCGCCATCGGGGCTTTCAATTATTCTTACCTGGATTTCCAGTTGGAAAAATAATCGCAAAGGGAGTATATTGTCCGAATGTTCAGCCGGCGGTTTGAAACCGCCTCAAAAAAGGAAGCATAAAAATGAACTGCATCTGCAAGAAAAAAATCTGGATCCTTCCGATCCTGATCGGAGCCTTGTCCGGCATCGCCGCCGAAATCCCGGTCCCGATCCGGACGGAAGCCAACGGGACACTCAAGAACTGGAAGATCCGCGCCTCGGCCAAAACGGATGTGACCTGTATCCAGGACGGAAAACAGAACGCCTTCCGGTTCAATAAACCGAAACAGATCGTGATGATCCAGACGACCGATGTTTTCACCCCGTCGGACTATATGACCGTGCGGGTGAAAGCTTCATTCAAAGGCAAAGGCACCGTCCAGATCGGATTTCATCTGTATGGGTCTAAAAGAGCCTACTGCGGAACTTATCCCGGCAAAAAATTCAAAGTGGATTCGCCGGATAAAAAGGAAGTGCTGGAAAACGTCCAGATCCTGGGCCGTTACGGCGACGGCTATCTTGCACCCGAGCAGCTGCCCGCGGTCGGTTATGTCTGTGCTTATGTTTATCCGGGAGCGGAAGGAGAAATCTCGGATTTTTCCTGCGAAGTCATCAAAGATCAGCCGGACACCAGTTCGCCGATCGCCTCGCCGGAGATCCGGAAAGGGATTCCGCCGCTGCAGCACCGTCTGGTCCTGCCGGATACGGTCTATGCCGTCGAGGGTGTTGAAACCAACATCTATTTCGACAATGTCTTCCTGAGCGTGAACTCGGATTCCTACGTGTTCGATATCGATTGCCGCAAGGGAAACAATTTCAAAAGGAAATGGAGTTTCACCCCGACGAAAAAGGATGTCGGGATCCATCCCTGGACGCTGCGGGTGATCGGTGAAAACGGGCTGGTCGCGAAAAAGACGGTCCGGCTCTGCGTCGCCCCGGCAGATGCCGGCAGCGGACGCAAGATCTCGCTGCTGATGGTGGGCGACAGCATCACGGAAGTGACCACCTTCCCCGCCCAGGTCCATGCACTGTTCACCAAGGCGGGAAATCCCGAACTGACCATGATCGGGACGCGTCCCGCGCCGGTAAAGAAAGGCGGCATGGCGCACGAAGGCTATGCCGGCTGGACGTGGGGGCACTTTCTGGAAAGAGGCCCGTTCGTCAAGATCCTGAACGGGAAACCGGAATTGGATGTGCCCGGCTATCTGACCGGAAACCACGGCGGCAAAGCGCCG
The DNA here is from genome assembly GCA_015061565.1 of Lentisphaerota bacterium. Taxonomy (GTDB): domain Bacteria; phylum Verrucomicrobiota; class Lentisphaeria; order Victivallales; family UBA1829; genus SIG94. The sequence continues at coordinate 29,207 of SUWI01000006.1, read as the reverse complement.
GATTTCATTACCATCCAGCTGGGGGTCAACGATATCTTCGGATCGGACGATTTCCGGATCTACAGCAGCCTGCATGGGATCGAGCAGAACATGGATAAACTGATCGCGGCATTCCGCAAGGCCGCACCGAATGCGGTGATCGGCATCGGACTGCCGACCCCGTGCGCAAATCAGGACGGCATGGGCCGGATCTACCGCTGCGGCCAGACCAAATACCAGTATACGAAAAACCGCTTCATGCTCAGCGACCGGATCATGCGCAAATACGGGAACGGAACCGACAAAAACATCCGCATCATCCCGATGTATCACAATCTGGACTGCGAGCATAATTTCCCGATGCAGGCCTATCCGGTCAACGCGGGAAACCCGGAAAAACAGATCATGCCGAAGGACGGGCTGCATCCGGCGCCCGCCGGCGGCAATCAGCTGGGCGATACACTCTACGCCTGGCTCAAATGGCAATTATATCAACAGAAATAACTCAAAAAAGGACGCATCATGAAAACCAAATATTCGATTTTCTACGATTTCCACACCAGCACAGTCATCCCGGATGTCGGGGCAAATTTCGATGTGGAAAAATTCACCGACAATCTCCAGTCATGCGGGATCGATTTCCTGACCTGGCATGCCCGCTGCAACCAGGGTAATGCCTACTACAACACCAAATTCGGCTACCGTCATCCGTCCCTGCAGTTCGACCTGCTGGGCAAGATCGCCGAATCCTGCCACCGGAAAGGGATCCGGGTCAGCGCGTATTTCAACGGCGGCCTCAGCGATGAGGAACTGCTGCGCAATCCGGGCTGGATGCGGATCGCTCCGGACGGCCACGCCATGACCGAGCAGAGACCCTCGGCGGAAATGCGGGCCGCCTGCTACAATTCGCCGTACCGGGAACATCTGAAAAACATGGTGCGCGAACTGGCGGAAAATTATCCCGTCGACGGCTTTTTCTTCGACTGCATGTGTTCTTATTACACCTGCATCTGCCCGACCTGCGTAACGGAAATGAAACGGCTCGGATTCGATTACCGGAATCAGGAAGACATCACGAAATTCACCCGTCATTCCATTTTGAAGCTGGCCAGGGAACTGCATGCGCTCATTAAGTCGATCAACCCGGATCTCTTCTTCTTCCTGAACGGCGCCTGGGCGGAGGAAATGATCGGATATAACACCCATCTGGAATGCGAATGCCTGCCGCCCTGCATGGAACTGGGTTATGACTATCTCCCGGTCCAGGCGCATTATCTGCGGACGATCGCCGGGGACAATTCGGTGCTCTGCATGACCGGACGTTTTTATCACTGGGGCGATTTCGGCGGACTGCGCCGCGAGGAAAGTCTGGAATACGACCTGCTCTACGGCATGGCCAACGGCATGCGTCCCGAGGTCAGCGACCATTTCCACCCCCGCGGAGACATCTATCCGGAAGTATTCGATCTGATCCGCAAAGTGTATGGAACGGTCCGGCAATACGATCCGTGGTGTCTGGACGCGGTCAACCGTCCGGCGGTCGCCATCGTTTACGGCACGGGCGGCGGAGCGCTCCGGTCGGACAGCGTGCTGAAATCCGCGGTGCGGATGCTTTCCGAGCTGAAACTGCAGTTCAATGTGGTGAATGAGACTTCGAAGTGGGACAGCTATGATCTGCTGATCTTCCCGGACAATGTCCGTTTCAACGAGGAAGTCACCCGCCGGGTCAAGGCTCATCTGGCCAAAGGCGGAGCCGTGATCGCGACCGCAAATTCCGGTCTGGATCCGGAAGGGAAAGGCTTTGTGATCGACTCCTGGCCGGTGAAATACATCGGGCCGACGCCGCATGATCCGCTCTACTATCTGCCGGAAGAAAAATGCTCCCGCGACCTGCCGAAATTCCCGTTGTCCGTGTATGCACTGGGCACGGAAGTCCGGCCGGCGGAAGGCAGCGAAACGGCGATCTGGAGCGTCAAGCCGTATCATAACCACGCCTGGGACGGGATCCACTCCAACTGGTACACGCCGCCGCAGGAAAAAACCGATTCGCCGTTCCTGTCCTTCAAGGGCAAGATCGCCTATTGCAGCGGCAAGATCTTCGAAGGCTATTATGCCCGGTCGCCGTATCAGACCCGAATGCTGCTGCGGAACATCATCGAAAAATTCCTGCCGAACCCGAAATTCAAATCGGCGACTCTGCCCAGTTATTCGCGCGCTTTCGTGCAGTATAAAGACAATCTGGAACTGCTGCACGTAATGGTTTATACGCCGGAACTGCGGGGCAAAGCGGTCGCATTGGAAGAACGCGGGACACTGGTCGATACGGAACTTTGCCTGCGGATCGACGGGACCCCGTTCCGCCGCGTCTATCTGGCTCCGTCGAAGCAGGAACTGCCGTTTACGGTTGAGGACGGCTACTGCAAAGTCACGCTGCCGCTGATCCAGGGCTATGTTATGGTCGTATTTGAAAAATGAATATTGAAAAACTGATCCGCAAACAGGATTTTTCTTCCGACCGGAGCGGAACGGATTTCCGCGACGGCTTTCTGCTGGGCAACGGAGATCTGTGCGCCGTCGGCTATGTGCCGTCCCACTTGGAATGGGTCTTCAACAAGGTCGATGTGTTTGATCCGACGACCGAAGAAGCGATGGTGAAAAAAATCCTGCCGCATGAGGAATTTCTCCGCCGGATCGCCTCCATGAACCCGAAAAACACGCATTTCCTGACGGAAGCGGAAAATGCGCCAGCCAAAGGGAAACGGCAGAAAGACACGATCAGCGCGGCCGTCCTGCGGCTGCGTTTCTGGCAGGGCTGCGGCTGGAGTGCGCCGAGCATGCCCCGGGTCAGCCGGCATCTCTCCCTGTTCGATGGCATTCTGGAAGAACAAATCCAGTATCAGGGACTGGATGCAGCCGTAGAAATGTTCATCCCGCGGGAAAGAGCCCTGTGCTGCATGCGCGTGACTGAAAAAGGACATCCCGAACGGGCGCATTGTCTGGAACTGATCCGCCCGCTGAACAGCCTGCTCCCGGAAGTGAAATGGGAGCGGAAGGAAGAAAATCTGCTGGCGTTCACGCAGCAGCTGCCCGGCGGCAGGCATTCGTATGCCGTGGCGATGAAGCTCTGTCCCCGGAACGGCGGCGGTCCCGCCCTGCCCGGCAGTACGGTTTTCACCGGAACGGAAATGACGCAGCATGGCGATTTCGATCTTTTCCTCGCGGTGAAAAGTTCCCTGCATGAAAAGGACCCGCTTGCCGCCGCACTGGCGGAAGCCGTCCGCGGAGCGGATAAGGGTTACGAGCACTGGAAAAAGGAAAACCTGAAATTCTGGCACCGTTACTGGGACAACGCGTATGCGGATTTCGGGAAATACCGGCAGATCCAGAAGTATTACACTTTCAGTCTGTATGAGATCGCCTGCATTTACGGCAAGACGCCGATGCCGGGTCTGAACGGCATGAGTTACGGGCCGCTGGATGAACGCAATCCCGGCCTGGCCAGTCAGGGTTACACCAACGACCAGAATTCCCAGATCCCCGCGCTGGCCTTTTTCCCGACCAACCGGGTCTTCCTGATCGAGGCGCTCGCGGATACGTTTTTCGCCGGAATGCGCCAGCTGAAAAAACATACCCGGAAACTCTTCGGCTGCGACGGGATCTTCTTTCCCCTGGTCACCAATCAGCTGATGCTGGAATATCCCACTCGCTCCTACCGTTATTCCCTGTGCGGCAGCGCGTATACCGGCACGATCCTGGCGCAGGTGTGGCATTATTCCCGCGATGAAAAACTGCTGCGGGAAAAAATCTATCCGCTGCTCCGCGAATTCACGATCTTTTATCAGCATATCTTCCGCAAGGGAACGGACGGCATCTACCACCTGGACTGGAGCGTCACGCCGGAAATCTTCACCCTGACGCGGGATGAGCTGGCGACCACCTCGCTGTTCAAACAGGTGCTGGAGACGGTCATCGAAGCGGCAGTCATTCTGAAAAAGGACAGCAAATACCTGTCGGCCTGGCAAGATCTGCTGGAGCATTATCCGCCGATCCCCAAAACGCCCGACGGGGCTTTCTGGTGCGGACCGGATGTGCCGCCGGATCACTATTTCTACGGCGGACATCTGCTGTATCCCGCCTTCCCGGCGGAGATCACGGACGATGTCAGGACGCTGAAAAAGACCATCCGGCTGATCGAAACGGATGCCATCGAACGTTCCTTTGCCGACTGCAGCGGGAAATTCCACATGAACCACGACTGGAGCGCCTTTCTGGTCACGGAAGCCTATCTGCGCGCCGGCGAACGGAAAAAAGGCTGGGAGTCCGCTCTGCGTTTTCTGGAGCTCTTCGCCAAGGAAAACGGTCTGTTCTGTCATAATCCGGTCCTGATCGGGGACCCGGCCGAGGCGGAGAAAAACGAAAAACGCAACTGGCGGCTGATCGGACGCGGACGGCGGGACAGTCACGGCAAACAACTGCTGTTCTCGGATCCGGACATTCCGCATCCGCCCTGCGTCACATCGAATCCCGATGCCAAACGGCTGGCGCCCGCGGTGCAGGAAGGCAACAGTGCGTTCCTGTTTATCGCTTCGGAGCTGCTGCTGCAGAGTCATGGCGGGATCATCCGCCTGTTTCCCGGCGTTCCGGATGATTTTACCGGCAGTTTCACCCGTTTCCTCGCCCAGGGCGGGTTCGAAGTTTCCGCTGTGATGAAAAAAGGCGTCATCACGCAGTTCCGGATCAAATCCCTGGCCGGGGGAACCGTGAAGGTGACCGGCCGCGGACTGGCGGAATTCGAACTGTCTCTGCCGAAAGGGAAAGTTTACGCCCGCAAGATAATGCAGCGCAGACGGTCTGAATAAATCTTGTTCCTGTCACTTTCCCTTCAGGATCTCCAGCAGCTCGTTCCAGGACTGTATGGTATTTTCAAAGCAGAACATCTGCATTTCTTCAGCGACGCCATCGTGGATGTAGAAGTTCTTGACCAGGTAATCCTCGCGCCCGCGGAACTCCGCCCACCGGGAATAATATAGAAAACAGGGGATCCCTGCCGGCTGCAGCTGCGCCAGAACGGTCTGCAGCGGATAATTTTTCCTGAACGGATGCAGATCATGCGCCGCGCAATCTTCATATTCCGCCGGATCGGTCAGATCCGCGCCGGGATACTGATTGTCTCCTGAATTGGTATTGTAGGTTATGATCGGACCGTCCGGATCGATTTCTCCGGCAAGGTTTCGGCGGGTGACCTGAAAACCGAAAGTGTCGAACCATTCCGCCAGTTTTTCCTGATCTCCCTGAAAATTGTTGATCTGAAATTCGCAGCTGAGTCTTGCAATGTCCATAGTTCCTCCTTGAGATAAAATTAAATTTTTAAAAATTAATTTTTTTTATATAATAACAGAAAACGGCTTTCGGTAAACTGTTTTTTTATTTTTTTGTTTCCCTATCGCTTTTCTATTAGACGCAGTTGTTATATAAATATAACAACTGACAGATGAATGATTTTTTGCAAGATTTTACACGATAACGGTTTACTAAATTTGAAAATGTGTTATTCTTCCAAAAAAAGTTGGTGGCGAAGCCTCTTGCTTTTTTGGTGTTCTTTGAAAATTTAAGAGGAAAATTGTATCGTCGTCCTTCCCCCGGTCCAGGAACAATTTTTTAAATTTTAATGATAAGGAGGTTTTCACAAACAGTCAGTAAAAAATGAATCCGATCACCTTAAAACCAATAAAACAAAGGAGAATGCCATGTTCTGTGATGACGTCAACGAAAAAATGGAAAATGCGATCGAAACCGGAAATCTCGAAACTGTCCTGCAGACAGCATCCGAGCTGGGGGTCGATCTGAAGGAGGATTGGACATCCACTGCAGCGAAAGCCATTTCCTGCAACTTTACCGAACTGCTGAAATATCTTCAGCAGGAACTGCAGATCAATTATTCCGAAGAAATCGGAAAATTGTCATTCGAAGAACGGGAGGAACTGGACCATAGTGTCTATCTCGCAGCACAATCCGGAAATCGCGAAAGCATCGAGTATGTCATAAGGGAATTCAAATCCTTGCAGACGTTCAACGCGGCTTTCATCGGTGCGGCGAAAAATCACCAGGAGGACATGCTGGGTGTGCTGTACCAGCTCCATCGATCCAATGGCTTTACAATCGGTAATGATACCCTCAGCAATGCGCTGGCAGCGGCATGCAGCTACCGCTATACGAATCTGTTTGAATACCTGACCGGTTTCTCGGAACTGAATCCCGTTCCGAGTCCGGATGCGTATGGGGATGATGCCGTGGACAAACTCATAGAGCGGACCCTTGAAATGGTTCACCTGCTGCTGACCGGCAGGAGAAATGAGGTCTGCGGATGGACAAGTACGGTGGACAAGGCCGAACAGATCGTCGAACTGCTGAAAAAACATCACAAAACCGACAGTGGAAAGCAATTGTTTCAACTCGGGAAAAAATATCTGCGCGATCAGAAAACAAGGTTGCCTGATTTCATCAAAGCGGAAATCATGAATAAAACCAGCTGTCCCTGGTTCGAACCGGAATCAACGGACCGGCTGCCCCCTCTCCGCACCCTGTGGGGCAGACTGAAGTACATACGGAGACGGCTGATCTGGGCGCATCTGCCTCAGGCGGATGAGCGGATCGAAAAATCCGGGATACCCCGCAACATGCAGCGCCGGATCCGCAGGCAGGTGGTCCATGCCCTGCTTACCGCATATCAGGATGCCGATTCCATTGCCGATTTTCACCAGAGAGCGCAGGCTTATTCCGATGAGATACTGCGGAAATTTCTCTTCAACAGTAATTTTACCAAATAAGCCGGAGCGGAACGGGATGCGGACCGGGGGAAAAATCAGAGTTTCCAGCACAGCAATGCCAGCAGGAGTATCGTCTCAATGAAGGTGAAAACCATGGCGGTAAAATGCAGTGATTTTTCAGTCCTGCAGAAGGCCGCCCAACAGACCGGCGGGAAAAAGAATCCCGCGATCCCGGCAGCGATCGCACACCACAAGGGGACATGCAGGACACTGATCCCCCAGCTGAAAAGGATCGAGGATTCCAAAACGGCAGGGAACATGATCAGCCCCGAATCGGCTCCGGCAAACGGATCGTCGAAGGAATCGCACCAGTTTGCTTTCCCGCCGGCCGACCGGCAAAGCGCATGCCACAGCGGACCATGTCCCATGATCCCCGTCAATCGGTATTCCGCCACATGCGCAAGTTCATGACGGATCACTTCCTGCAGAAAGGTTTCCTCATCGGAATCCTCCAGCCGGTCGATATTCAGTTCGATGCGGTCGGGCCACGCCAGCCCGTTCAACCCGCCGTCCAGACGCTTGATCCGAACGTGCGGTACGGTTCCCAATTTTTCCGGATCGGCCAGATTGCTGCGTCCCATCTTCCGCCACACTTCGGCTGCAATATCTTCCGCATGGCGGACGATCCTGTTATCTGCCTCCATATTGACCTCACTTTCATATTTGATTGTTTATAGTTTGGTGTTTGGAGAATAACTTATTGATGAAAAAAGTAAACTCGGAAAGTTTACTTTTAAAGGGAAATTGTTACTTTGATTTTGGGGGGCATTGTAATCTTTCAACTCGAACAAATGGAGGCAGTATCATGAACAAATTCATCGGATTTCTCACGCTGGCCGGCGTGGGCCTGTACTTTTGGAGTCAAAATCCTCAGATCACGCCGCTGATCCTGGGCGTTCTGTCCATCGGCGCCGTCATCCTGGCCATTCTTGTCTTCCTGGCGCTGGTATGCTACGGATTCCAGATGCTTCGTCTTTTCTTTAAAATATGACCAAAGGAGAACAGCTATGGGAATTTTTATTGTCGCCTGTGCGGCCCTCGGCCTTCTGTGCGTCTGCGCAAATCTGCTGGAGATGATCGGAAAGGTCGTTATCGGCGTGCTGAAGTATGTCGTCAGTCCGGTGCTGATATTCATGCTCATCATGTTCTTTATCTACTGTGCGCGAAAATAAGGAGGTACCTGAAATGAACATCACAATAAATTCATTCGGCGGAGTCCTGGTCGAAACCGCCAAAGAAAATTTCGCAATCAACGGCGGCGGTTCGCTGAAGGAGATGGAAAAGGCGTATCTGCAGCCGGAACATCCGCTGACCGCACTGATCCTGACCTCGGAACATCTTGACCGGTCCCGGAATGCGGCGCTTTTTGCACAAAGGCATCATATCCCGATCCTGGCGAGCTTCATCACTCAGTGTAAAATGAGGCTGCGTGATTTGCCGCTGATCTACTGTTTCCCCCCGACCGAAGTCGATCTCTACGGGGTGAAGATCGGTCTTCATCATATCCGTTACGACTCCATCGATCCGGTTTTTCTGACCATCGAAGACGAAGAGAAAACCGGCATCGTGATCGACGGGAAACTGGACCGCGAAACTGCGGAAAAACTGATGGATTGCCGCCGGATCCTGTTGTGCAACAAGGTGAAACTGCACGACCCCATGCCGTCCGCCCTGCGCCGCCGGATCCTTTCCGTATACAACACGTCAGAAGAACAGAAAGAGCTGTTCAAAAATTACAAAGGAGAGATCATCAAAAGGTAAATGATTGTCAGGTTTTTCGTTTGAATTTTTTACGGATTATGCTATTTTAGGCTACAGACAATATAATAAGGAGGTATGAAATGCCTGAACAAGAGCCAGAACAAGTTGTATTCAACAATCACGACAATCCAGAGATGCAAACTCTGAAAAATTTGATCTACAACTCCGATCTTCATAATCAGGTTAAGAGTTACAAGCAACAAAACACGATTATTTTTTACGCTTTCGAATCAACGAAAAAACTCATAAAAAGATATGGTGGAGTCTTGCAATTTCATTTGACTATAAAACAGAATATTGTCAATATAGTATTTATGGGTTGGAACGATTTCCATCAATACACTAAGGCGATTCAGTGCGATATCTCCTATTCGGAACTCGGGCAGCAACCTATACAAACAATTAATGGCAATTTGTCGGAGTTGATACAGCAGTTGTGTTCCCAGCATTGGTATCCCTCAGATTGTAAAGACCCATTCAGAAAAAGACAGCAAGCGGGAATCACTCCTCCGGTGTGTGTTTCGAAAGCCGCAGCATCTGAAAATGCCGACGAAAACAAAGCCCCGAATAATAACGGCAAACAACAACTATCGTTTGACGATGCGCTGAATATGGTGTGGAGTCAGGTTCAGGAGGTCCTGAAAGAGATTAACGAGTCGAGCCACGATGACAAGACCAAAGAATTCTGGAAAGAGTATACGCCTTGGAAAAATCATGATTATCAGGAAGATACATATATTCTTAAAGCCGATTATACGGACGTGAAGAGCTACATTGGTGAAAAAAAACTGAGTATTCGGAGTAATGTTTTGCCACAGCCCTATATCGGAGATCCTAATGCTGATATCTGGCTGCTTCTGATGAATCCGTCATACAGCACAGTTGATATTTTTGACTTAGCAGACGAACAAAAAGGTATAAACCTGACCCCGAATGTTGTCTTTAATAAAGGCCATTTCAGTAACCGCATTGAGTTGCTCGAAGCGCAGTATTCATTTGAGTTTCCCCAAGCCGGGCAGAAATTTGATGTCCCCCGGTTTTATGTACTGGATAAAAATTTCCGGACAGTCAATCAACACGACGGACGCAAGCCTCTTGGCTCTTACGAGTGGTGGTATGAGTATCTAGTAAAGAGAAATATATGCGGGAACACGACAAAAAATCTGAGCAATTTCTTTGTCCTGGAGTCGTTTCCATACCATTCCAAAAGTTTTGACGGCAATACTATTAAGCCATGGATCCATTCGAAATCGCATTTTTTGTTTTGGGTGAAGATGGTTGCATACGCTCTTGCCAACAAGAGAATTCTGCTTTGCAGAGGGATGGAGATTGCAAAAAGGGTTCACGACATTGCCGAGAAAATTGGTAGAAACAACGCGGACACCAACCAGATTTTTGTCTGCAAATCAGAAAGTTTTTCCATATCGACCGGTAATTTCTTCTCTTATAAAGACGCACTAATAATTGAAAAAATGGAATTGGATGCAGAGAACCGTTTCCGCACTGCACTTGGCATGGAACTGAAGAAAAAATAACCCCTGATCGTTTCCGCCGGGAAACATAGCTCATCCCCGGCGGATGCGGATCATCATTTGAATTCCCTGGTCAATATTACCCCGTCCCGGACGATGTCCGGGTGGTCCCCGCCGCAACGGTTTTCCCGTTCCGAATGCATCTGCCCGGCCTTCAGCGCCAGTTCTGGATGGAGTTTCCCCGTTTCAAACCGCAGAAAAGCATCAAAATATTGGTGAATTCCGCTTGAAATCCGGTATTCCGGAATTAAATTATCAGGGTACTGGATTTTAAATATATATGGGTTGAACCGTTGAAAGCAAGTATCCGTTTTAAAATAATGGGAGCGCTGTTCCTGATCGCGCTGCTGTCAGTGACGGCGACGATCTATTATTCGTTCGCCGGAATGCGCCAGGTGATCGCCGAATCCCTGGCCTACGGAGAGAATCAGGGGCATCAGCTGGCCAAAGACAGCCGGAAGGCCTTGCGCAGCCGGATCGAAACCGATCTGGCGGACAGCGCCGAGGATCAGGCCCGGATCATCGGCCTGATCCAGGAAAATATTGCCGGCGCCGTCAACGGCGTGATCGATGATGTCATGGCAGGACGGCTGTATTGGGGCAAGGGAAATACGGAACAGCTCCGCATGGCCGGTCAGGACCCCGAACGTCCGGAACAATTTGCGTTATGCCACTTTGCACCCGGTGTTCCGCAGAATGTCCGGAACCAGGCGACCTTGAAGAAACTGGCGGCGGCGTTTCCGTTTCTATATGAGCTGAGCAAGAGTTCACCGTTCATCGAATCTTCAGCGGTCATTCTGCCGGACGGGATCCAGATATTCCATCCCTGGCGGAATCTGCCGGCTGATTACGATGCCCGCAGTCAGAACTGGTATCGGGAAGTGCTGGCGGCCAAAGGAAAAATCCACTGGTCGAAAGTCCGCGAAGGAGTCATGGTATGCGCACGTGCGGCCTACTCCGACTCTCAGCTGCTGGGCGTGATCGCGACGGAAATCCCGGTAGATCCCGTTTCCGGTCAGGTTACCGCGATCCGGTCCGGCTACCTTTCCTTTTTGACCTCTTCCGATGGCCGGATCCTCTCCGGCGACAAGGAGTTCGCCGCACTTTCCGGTTCCGCCGAGGAATTGAAACGCTATATCCAGTCCGGGAAAAAAGGCGTATTCCAGCTCAAAGGGGGAAAAGGCCCGCTGCTGGCCGCTTGTGCGCCGGTACCGGAATGCGGCTGGAAGCTGGTGATCTGCCAGCCCGAAAGCCAGGCCTTGAAGAGCATCGCAGACATGGAGAAACGCCTGAAGACAGACCGGGAAACGGCTCAGGCGCAATTCGAAGGACGGATCTCCCAGATGACGCCCGGCTACATCCTGATCATCGCCTCGCTTCTGATCCTGCTTCTGCTGCTCGGGTACCTGCTGGCGAGACAGCTCACCCGTCCGATCTCCACCCTGATGGAAAGCGCCCATGCCATCGGCAGCGGACATCTGGACAACAAGATCCATCTGCATACCGGCGATGAACTCGAACAGCTGGCCAATACGGTCAACCAGATGGCGGACGACCTGACGAGATACATCAAGAATCTGAACCAGGCTGCGAGCGACCGGCAGCGGGTGGAAGCCGAACTGCGCACCGCGGCCGCCATTCAGGCGGACATGCTGCCGAAAGAGATTACCGGACGGTCGGATATCGACATCTGCGCAGTGATGAAACCGGCACGCGAAGTCGGCGGCGACCTTTACGATTACGTCTTCATCGATCCCACCCATCTGTTTTTCGTCATCGGCGATGTTTCCGGCAAAGGGATCCCCGCCGCACTGTTCATGGCCACTGCCAAGACGCTGATGCGCGGATTTGCCCGCAACGCACTCTCCCCCGCCGAAATCCTCCAGCAGACCAACAACTATCTGGAAGAGGAAAACGACAACTGCATGTTCATCACGGTCTGCTGCGGCCTGCTCGACTGCGTGACCGGAGAGGCGGTCTGCTGCAATGCCGGCCATAATCTGCCCGTCTATCTCCATGCGGACGGCAACAGTTCGCTGCTGAAACTGCCGGCGGGTTTCCCGCTGGGTCCGTTCCATCAGGACTCCCCCGAATTTTATACGGAAGAACGTCTGCAGCTGAAACCCGGCGATGCCCTGGTGCTTTACACCGACGGCATTACCGAAGCCATGAACGCGAACCACGAACAGTTCGGTTCCGGCCGGCTGCAGCTGGCGCTCAGTGCCGCCGCACCCGGGAAAGGGCCGCTCAGAAAGACCATGGATTCGCTGCTGGATATCGTGAAAGAACATGTCGGCGATGCCCGGCAGTCGGATGATCTGACCGTTTTGATGATTCAATATAAAGGAGTTGCACAGAAATGAAATTGAAGACGATGTTCTGCAGTTCGTTGGCAAAGATCATGCCGGCATCCGATCCGGAGGTGGAGATCCGGCAGGGATGCGCCTTGCGCGGCGAACGGTTTTCTTTCCAGCTGGCTTATAAATATCTGGAAGTGGACCGGAAGCTGCTGAAAGTCAAAGCCGAATCGCCGTTCGGGAAAGCGCTCCGGATCCGCAAAGTCGGACTCGTCCCCGTCGAATACACCGGCGTGACCTTCGACGATGATATCATTTCCAAAGATCCGGGCATGTATCCGGATCTGCTGACTGATGCGGAGTCGGGAGATATTCCCGTGCTGCCGACCTGGCGGGCATTATGGTTCACGGTAGATGTGCCGAAGAATTTCAAACCCGGCGTCTATGAAATCAAGGTGACCCTGCAGTGCGGCTGGATCCAGCCGGCTCCGGCATTTGCCGACTGCTGCGTCAAAACGTTCAAGCTGGAAGTTCTGGACGCGGTCATCCCGGAACAGAAACTCAAGCACACCAACTGGTTCCACTGCGACTGTCTTTCCACTTACTACAATGTGCCCGTCTTCAGCGAAGAACACTGGAAAATCATCGGCAATTTCATGAAGAGCGCCGCCGCGCACGGCATCAATATGATCCTGACCCCGGTCTTCACGCCGCCGCTGGACACCCGGATCGGCACCGAGCGGCCGACCGTGCAGCTGGTCGGCATCACCCGCACCAAAGGCAAATATTCTTTCGATTTCAGCAAGCTGGACCGCTGGATCAATCTGGCGCGGAAATCCGGGATCAAGTATTTCGAGATCTCCCATCTCTTCACCCAGTGGGGCGCGGTCTGCACCCCGAAGATCATCGCCAAAGTCGACGGCAGGGAAAAACGGATCTTCGGCTGGGATGTCAAGGCCGGATCGAAGGAATATGTCGAATTCCTCGATGCGTTCCTGCCCCGGATCGCCGCTTTCCTCAGGAAAAAAGGACTGCAGAAACGCGTTTATTTCCACTGTTCCGACGAACCCTACGCAGCCCATCTGGAACAGTACAAAGCGAACAAGGAGATCATGGTCCGGCATCTGAAAGGATTCCCCATCATGGATGCGTTGTCCCATGTGGAATATTACGAACAGGGCATCGTGACCACACCGGTCCCCAGCGAAACCAAGCTGGAAGAATTCCTGGCGGCCGGCATGAAGGAACGCTGGACCTACTACTGCTGCGGCCCGACCACCGTATTCAGCAACCGGTTCATCCACATGCCGTCCTCGCGCAACCGCATCTTCGGCACTCTGCTCTATGTCTATGACATCGAAGGCTTCCTGCACTGGGGATTCAATTTCTACTATTCCGGACTCTCCCGTTATCCGATCGATCCCTACAGATGCAATGACTCCGGATTTTTCTTCCCCGCCGGCGATGCGTTCATGGTCTATCCAGGCAAAGACGGCGTGCCCGAGGACTCCATCCGGTATGAAGTCTTCTACGAGGCCCTGCAGGATCAGCGCGTGCTGCAGAAACTCGAGTCGCTGGTCGGCCGGGACGCCGTCCTGAAGGAACTCAACAAGCTCGCTCCCGGCGGAAAAATGAAAATCGACAATTACCCGAAAGGGGAAAAAGCAGTACTGGCCCTGCGGAACAAGATCAATTCGATGCTCCGCAAGGCCCTGAACCCATAACCAACCCAACAAACCTGACACCATAACACTAAGGAGGTATGCGATGCAGGAATTTGATGTGATTGTGATCGGCGGAGGTCCCGGCGGTTACGTGGCGGCCATCCGGGCTGCCAAAAACGGTGCGAAAACAGCTTTGATCGAACGGAAGGAACTCGGGGGAACCTGTCTGAATATCGGCTGTATCCCCACCAAGACCCTGATCGCCGGCACGGAAGTCTTCCGCCAGGCGAAACACGCCGCCGATTTCGGCGTGAAGATCGAAGGCGCCATCACTCCGGACTGGACCGCAATGATGGAACGCAAGAACAAAGTGGTCAAGACCCTCACCGGCGGTATCGCTCTGCTCCTGAAATCCGCCGGTGCCGCCGTCTTCAAAGGGCAGGCCACCTTTACCGGCAAGAAAACCGTCAAAGTTATCAACGGCACGGAAACGCTCGAAGAACTGACCGCGCCGAAGATCATCATCGCCACCGGTTCCGAATCTCTCGTTCCGGGCTTCATTCCGCGCCATGAACGCGTGATCACCTCGACCGAACTGCTTTCGATCCCCGAGATCCCGAAATCCCTGCTGATCCTCGGCGGCGGCGTCATCGGATGCGAATTCGCCTGCCTTTTCGCCGAACTCGGCACCAAGGTCACCATCGCCGAAATGATGGATTCCATCATGCCGCCGGTCGACCGTGAATGCTCAAAAACCGTGGCCGCCCAGATGGGAAAGGCCGGCATCGTCATCAAGACCGGCAAGCCGCTTTCCGACATCAAGGCGACCGCCAAGGGCGTCACCGGCAAGATCGGCGATGAAACCGTTTCCGCCGATTATCTGCTGGTTTCGATCGGACGCAAGAACGTGCTGGACGGCCTGAATCTGGCCGTTACCGGCGTCAAGACCACCGAACGCGGCTGGATCCCCGTGGATTCCTGCTGCCGCACCAACGTCGCCGGCATCTTCGCCATCGGCGACGCCACCGGCGGCATTCAGCTGGCGCATGCGGCCAGCGCCCAGGGCACCGTCGCCGCCGACGTGGCCTGCGGCAAGAAGAATTCCTACAGCAGCGCTCTGGTCCCCGGATGCATTTTCACCACGCCGGAGATCGGTTCGCTGGGCAAAACCCAGGAACAGTGCGATAAGGAAGGTCTTGAGACCCGCGTCGGCAAGTTCCCCTTCGCCGCCCTCGGCAAAGCCATGGCCATCAACGACACCAACGGTTTCTGCAAGATCATCGCCGATGCCAAGACCGATCAGGTCCTCGGCATCCACGTGGTCGGACCCCATGCGACCGACCTGGTCGCGGAAGCCTGCCCGGCGATGCACCTGGAAATCACCGCCCGCGAGCTCGGCAAAGCGATCCACGCCCACCCGACCCTCGGCGAAGCCATGATGGAAGCCGCCCATGCGGTCCACGGCGAATCCGCCCATATTCCCTCCAGAAAGAAAAAATAATTTCTGCGTGAGGATATAAAAATCCCGGACTTGTGTCACGATAACGGCACGGGTCCGGGTATTTTTTGTCCCTTTCAGGACCGGCAGGACCGCCGGCTGAACCGATGGGGCCGGATTTCAGCGCTTGACCTGCGGGAACTTCCTGACGGCTTCAGAGGCGCATTTTTTGAACAGCGCGACTTCTTCGGCAGAGATGTCTTTCGGAACGAACTTGCTCCTGGCCGGATCCTTGCCATAAAGTATGGCATACCAGACGAGAGCCTGGAGGTAACGGCCGCGGTTGTTCAGATGGCTGTAGTCGCAGAAGAGTTTTTCCTTTCCGGTCTTCTTGTCCTTTTTCCAGGAGAAATTGCCCGCGACATCAGTGGTCTTCGGAAGATCAGGCATCTGCAGGCCGGAAACATCTTTCGGCTCGCAGGCGACCAGTTTGTCTCCCATGGCCTTGCGGAAATTCTGGACGGCATTGCCGGCCGGGATCACGCGGAACCGGTATTTTTTTGCCAGCTGGAGATAGGCGTCGGTGAGTTTTTCATACATGGCAGTCTGGTCGACCTTCCAGCTTTTCGGATTGCCGGGAGTCAGCACGGGATTGGCGGCATTGTAGCTCCAGGTCTGCTGAATGACGATTTCGGCGGTCGGGGCAAGTTTGCGGACCGCGGCGATCAGATTGTCGGCGAACGGCTGATAAGACTCCGGTTTCCACGAAAGCCGGCTGGCCTGCTGGATCGTCACGATGTCCCACTTGTCCGCGGCCAGCAGTTCCTGCAGTGATTTTTTATTTCCGGCATACGGCTTGAACGAGGGATCCTTTTCGGACTTGGCGAAGTTGTTCCAGTGGCGTTCGAGACTGCATCCGCCGAGGTTGGCTCCGACGATCTTGATTTTGCAGGACGGATCCGCAGCAACAATCTGCCGAAGGGCGCCCATGACGCTGTTGGCAAAACTGTTGCCGATGGTGAGGACCTTGATTTCCCTGACCGGTTCGGCGGCAAGGAGGACACCGCACAGCAGAGCGGCGGCAAATACGAGACGTTTCATTTGACTTCCTTTCTTTTGTTGGTCGATCGGTAATATAACATACCGTTCCGTTAACGGCAAGTCCGTTTCAGTATTCTGATGAAGCGTAAAGCTGATTTTGCGCGTTGGTCGGACGAGTCGGACCAGTCCGACAGGTCGGACAGATTCGCGGAAACCGAAGTTTTGAAATAATGGCCCTGTTCCCTGACAACGGTACCGGTCCGTTTTTTGTTTTGTGAAAGCATTAGGGCATGTTGACTTTTTGATCGGCGGAACTATATTATACGATCATGTCATACGAGATCGGAACAATTTATCACGGGTTGAAGCTCACCGGTTATTGCGGCGGGGGAGCTTACGGAGAGGTTTATATCTGCGAGGATATTTCCGGACGGAAACTTGCGGTCAAGATCATCTCCAAAGTCAAGCTCGGCGACGACTGGGAACGCGAACTGCGCGGAGTGTCCAATTACCGCAAGATCACGGAAAATGGGCCCGGTCTGCTGCAGATCTATCATGTCGAGGAAGATGCCGAAACCTTTTTCTACACGATGGAGGCGGCTGACTCCGTCGGATCCGATGGTCAATACCGTGCCGATACTCTTGCGGAACGGCTGAAAAACGGCCCGCTGCCCCGGACGGAACTTTATCCGACTTTGAGCGCGATCTTCGCCGGGATCAAAATCATCCACGACGCCGGATTCGCGCACCGCGACATCAAGCCGGACAATATCATTTTCGTCAAGGGACAGCCGAAACTGAGCGACATCGGACTGCTTTCCTCGTTGTCGGCAACCTACACGCAGCTCGCCGGGACTTTGGATTTTCTGCCGCCGGAAGAACGTGCATCCGATACTCCCGGCACCGACCGGAGATCGAGGCAGAAAAACGATCTTTACGCATTCGGGAAAGTGATCTACTGTTCCGTGACCGGATGCAGTCCGCAGGATTTCCCGACCGTTCCCGCGGAACTGCCGCTCACGGTCGAATTGAAATTCTTCCTGCGTCTGGCATTCCGGCTCTGCAACAAGGACCCGCTGCTGCGCCTGGATTCGCTCGAAAAGACGGCCAACGAACTCGCGCAGATCGAACGCAAACTGCTCTATGGTGAAACCTTCCACGACAAATGTCATTACGCAGTCCGGGAGGCACTGACATATCTCTCCGCCGAACTGCTTGCCATCGCCCGCTGGTCGCGGCGGCACTGGATCTTCGTGCTGATCGTCCTGATGGCTGCCGTTCCGCTGGTCATATACCTGAAACCGGAAAAGAAATTCGACATTGCCCATGTAAAAACACAAAAGTTACGCAGCCCGGAACTCAAATTGTCCATGGATCTGCCTATGCAATGGACTGTCCTCAAACGTGAAAACCTTCGTCAGGAAATTGCCAACCGTCGGCAAAACCAGTCCAATATCACTCCGGAAGAATTTGAAAAACAGGTGAAATTGGTTGAGGCTCAAATGACCAGCGGAGCTTGTGTCATTTTCATTGAATACGGCAAACCGCAGGATTTCTGTCTGATCCAATCTTCATCGGGCGCCTTTTTGAAGCTTTATCGGGAAACAACGGAAGAGATCCTCAAATATCAGTTCAGTGAGCTGTTCAAGACCGAATCCGGACCGCAGACGGAAGTTTATGAAGTCAAAAAACTTATGATTTCCGAAACATTATGCATATATACGGATTTTTCCGCTCAGCCTGGGAAAACGAGGACATTGTTTTATCTGTTTATCCTGGAAAACCGGATCGTGAAGTTTATCGTGAATATAAAGCAGGAAAACTATCACAAGCGTAAAGAAGAACTCGCGCAATGTCTGAAAACCCTGAAATTCGACGATGGAGCAAAATAGCATCAGCAGCATGGTGCAGAGTTCACACTTCATTCTGAAACGTGAGATTTCGTGCTATAGATATACGATGCACTCAATCAATTTATCAAAAGGAGTTCGCGGGAACCGATGTTCGTTTTACTGCAGAACGGCGGTGGAAAATTCCGCCGCGGCACAGGAACTGTCACCGGAACGCAGATCGATCACCGTCTTGCCGGCCGGCAGGTCGTAACGGACCGGAATCACCTGTTCGCCGGGCTTGACCTGTTTCTTGTATTCCATCCGCACCCGGTTGAATATATACCCATCCGGCAGCGAATCTTCGGCAATGGAAAAATACATCGCACTGGTCAGATGTCCGTTCGGATCGAGCGTCGAACGCGTCACCGTGAACGGTCCGCCGGAGATGCCGCCTTCGAACGGGACGGGGATCTTCCGGGGCAGACATTCCATCGGTTCCGCCTCGTCGTAAGCCACACCGAAATTCGCCGGATCCAGCTTGAGCGCTTTGTTGGCACGCAGGTCGAAAAACGCACCCGTGGCATTGGAGATCATGCAGAGTTTGCCGGCTTCGTCCCGGATGGTGAGCCGGCGCAATCCGTAGATGGATTTGCAGCCGTAGATCTTGACCGCGGTCGTGACTTTCTCGCGGAATTCCGGACGGCGGAAAATATCGATCTGGATCGAAAAAAGGAAAATGGCGATCTGATTGGAACGCAGATAATTCCAGAAATTTCTCTCCTGGTATTCCTGGAACTGGCTGCAGTCCATCATCATGCCGACCGCTTCGAACAATTTCAATTTCTGATCCGGCCCCGTGCGGGTGAACGGGATCTCCGTTTTCATTTCATACATGTGGACGATCTCCTCAAATTCCTGCCGCGAGAATGGCATTTCGGGTTACGATAGACTGCAGACGGCAGTAGAACGTATAATCGATTTTCCGTGTGGGGGCAAAATTGGAAATATCCGTGGAACTCGCGGTCAGAATGGCGCCGGGAGCCAGGATGTTCAGCGCCCAGCAGAGCGCGGTGTCGCGGTCGTCGCTTCCAGTGATGCGGCAAAAAATCCGGCATAAGACATCGATGACCTGTCGGCCGATGACGGTTTCCACATGCTCAAGGCCCTGGGCACTGATCGCGGTACGCAGCAGGAACATGTTCACCCACGGCTCCTGTCCTTCGGCAAAGAGCATTTCGTAAATGATATCGATGGTGTCGGTGACGATCTGGCGCCGGCCTTTGCGGGTGGCGAAGAGCCGGTCGTTTTCCACGCAGTATTGTTCCAGCCGGTTCTGGTTCCAGCGGCGCAGCACGTATTGCCAGACCGCTTCGATAAGACCGTCTTTGCCGCCGAAATGATAACTGATGGCATTGGGCTTGGTCCCGGCGCGGCCGGTGATGTCCCGCACCGTCACTGCCCCCGTGCCGCGGCTGGCGAAAAGTTCACCGGCGGCTTTCAGCAAATGTTTTTTCGTGTATTCCGACACCCGGTAATTTCTGGTTGCCATACGGATCTCCCTTCCCCGGTCCTCATTCGTATTTCCTGAACAGAACGACCGCGTTGTGTCCGCCGAATCCGAGATTGTCATTGGCGGCGATCCTCACGGAGCGGGAACGCGCCTCGTTCGGAGTATAGTCCAGATCGCATTCCGGATCGGGCGTCTGATAGTTGATGGTCGGCGGAATGACGCCGGTTCGGACGGTCTGCACACAGAAGATGCTTTCGAGAGCGCCGGCGGCGCCGAGGGCATGGCCCATCGCGCCCTTGGTGCTGCTGACCGGGATCCGGTAAGCGGCATCGCCCAGCGCCCGTTTGAGGGCGGCCGTTTCAATTTTATCATTCAGGACCGTGCTGGTGCCGTGCGCATTGATGTAATCGATGTCGGCGGGCGTGATCTGCGCATGTTTCATGGCGATCCGGTAAGCATCGGCCACGGCCTTTCCTTCGGGATCGGGACTGGTGATGTGATAGCCGTCGCAGGTGGCGCCGTAGCCGATGATCTCGGCCAGGATCTGCGCGCCGCGCCGTCTGGCGTGTTCCAGTTCCTCCAGGATCAGGACGCCCGCACCTTCCGAGGCCACGAAACCGTCGCGGTCGCGGTCGAACGGACGGCTGGCATGCTGGGGATCGTCGTTGCGCGTGCTCAGCGCCCGCAGCGCGTTGAAACCGCCGATGCTCAGTTCCTGCACGGAAGCTTCCGCGCCGCCCGCCAGCATGACGTCCGCATCGTCGCGTTTGATGATATGATATGCCTCGCCGACGGAATGGCATCCGGTGGTGCAGGCTGAAACCACGCCGAAAACCGGACCGGAAAAACCGTAGCGGATCGCGAGATAGCCCGAAGCCATATTGCCGATCATCCGGGAAATCAGGAAAGGCGACAGCCGGGCCGGGCCGCTTTCCCCGATGACCCGGCAGGCTTCCGTGGCGGCGTTCAGTCCGCCGGTGCCCGAGGAAACCGTGCTGCCGATCCGGGACGGATCCGCTTTGCCGCTCTCCAGCTGTTCTTTCAGGCCCGAAGCCGCCATGGCCTCGTCGGCCGCCGCAATGGCGAGCTGCACGAAACGGTCCATGTGCCGCGCTTCCTTCGCAGGCACGTAGCAGGTGGGATCGAATCCGGGAACTTCGCCGCCGATCCGGGTCTTGTTCCGGGATGCGTCGAACAGCGTGATCGGTCCGATCCCGCATTTTCCCGCGATCAGATTCGACCAGATCGTCTCCACGTTTTTGCCCAGGCAGCACACCCCGCCGATGCCTGTGACCACAATCCTTCGTTCCTGCATGGCCGCACATCTCCTCTTTCTTGCTGTGTCCGCCCGAAAACGGCCTCGATCTCTCCATCGAAGCGGTTTCGAAACGGCATAACGACCGTATTTAAAAATGTTCACTTTGTTTCATTTTCCGGGTAATATACGAACAATCCTGCGGAAATTCAAGTCAGGATTCGCTTTTTTCCGGAGAAATTGCGGACCGGGAAGCGGGCTCCGGCGGGAGCAATGCCAGAAACTGCTTCAGCACACCCGACAGCCGCGCCGGATTCCACACTGCCAGGATATCCACCTTGGGCAGGGCGATATCCAGATCGCGGACCGTCAGGCCGGGCAGATGTCCCCGGCAGATGGATTCCGGCAGCAGGGCAGCGCCGAAACCGGCCTTGACCATCGCCAGCATCGAACTTTTGTTGCGGGCGTCCTGACGGAATTCCGGCGGCGGAACGGAATCGGTCGTCAATGCCGCAGTCAGCCGGTCGTAGATCGCGGGATTGACGTCCCGGGCAAACAGGATGACGCTCCGGCCGGACAGCTGCCGCGCGGTGATCCGTTCCGACTTCGCCAGCGGATGGGTCTCCTGCATGACCAGGCGGTAATTCTCCCGGATGACCAGCTGGGTCTGCAGTCCGGTCAGGTCGAAACCGAACGGCCGCATGAATCCGATATCCAGCATCTCCTCACGCAGCGCTTCGATCTGTTCGGCGGTCTCGAGCTCACGTAAAGACAGCTGAAGCTTGCCGTGACGCGTCCGGCATTGCGCCAGCAGTTTCGGCAGAAAAGTGTTCAGTGCCAGCTCATTGCAGCCGATCGAAAGCCGTCCTCCCCGGCCGGAGGTCAGGTTGTCCAGCCGCTGCCGCGCCAGTTCCGCGCGCCGGAGGACCGCTTCGGCTTCCCTCAGGAAGAGCTCGCCCGCCGCGGTCAGCTTCACCGACCGGCTGGTCCGTTCGAACAGTTTCGTTTCCAGCTCCTCTTCCAGTTTGCGGATCGCGGCGCTCAGCGGAGCCTGCGTCATGTTCAGCTTCGCCGCCGCCCGATGGAAATGCAGTTCCTTGCCTACCGTCACAAAATAGCGCAATGCAGTCAGTTCCATTGATTCCCCTTTTGTCCGATCGATATTTATAATAACTCAATCAATATACATCAAGATATTGTAAAAATCAAATTGCCGTTTATATTTGTAAAAAGAACCAAGGAGGCGGCATGAAGATCGAAAAAATCACGATGTACCGGGTATGCAACCCGATCAAGCGTCCGTACACCACGGCATTCGGCACACAGAAGGCTTTCAACTCGATCCTGGTCAGGCTGGAATCGGAAGGGCTGTCCGGCTGGGGCGAATCCGCACCGGGCGGGGGACCATTTTTCTCGTATCAGACGGACCAGACCAGTTTTCTGATCGCGCGCGATTTCATCATTCCGCAGCTGCTGCACCGGGAGATCGCCTCGCCGGAAGAGCTGCAGGAGATCCTGTCGCCGATCCGGGGACATGAATTCGCCAAGGCGGCGTTCGACGTCGCGTTCTGGGACCTGCTCTGCCGCAAGCGGAACATCCCGCTGAAAAAAGCGATCGGCGGGACCAAACCCAAAGCTGAAGTCGGCTACTGTTTCGGCGTGCTCGCCAATTTCGATGAACTGATCGCCGGGATCGACCGCGTGACCAAAGCCGGCTATCCGCGCGTGAAACTGAAATTCTGTCCCGGCTGGGAATGCGACATGCTCGACGCGGTCCGCAGCGTCTATCCGAAACTGACCATCCACATCGACTGCAACAGCGCCTACACGCTCGACGATCTGCCGATGCTCCGGTCGCTGGACAAATACGAACTGGCCATGATCGAACAGCCGCTGATGCACGACGACATGATCGACCATGCCAAGCTGCAGAAACAGATTGCCACCCCGGTCTGTCTGGACGAAACGATCTGCTCGCTGCAGGATGCGCGGCAGGCGATCGAGATCGGCGCCTGCAAATACATCAACATCAAATACGCGCGTGTCGGGGGCATCACCAACTCGCTGGCGATCCATAAGCTCTGCGGCGAAACCGGGACCGGCTGCTGGCTCGGCGGCATGGGCGAATCCTCGCTCGGCACCACCGTCGTCGCCAACCTCTGCACCCTGCCCTATGTAAACTATCCTTCGGACATCTCCCCGGCGGACAAGTTCTATGCGGAAAATCTCGGCCAGCCGGTCCTGCTCACCGATCAGCCCGGCACTTATACTCTGCGCGACCAGCCGGGTCTGGACGTGGAACCCAATCCCGCCGTGCTGGCAAAATACCGGCAGGAGGAGTATTCCGCATGAAAAGCGCTGCCGAACTGAAAAAAGCGGTCATCGCCCAGATCGATTCCCGGCGGGCAGAGATCCTGCAGCTGGCCGATACTCTGCTCCATAATCCCGAAACCGGCTATAAGGAATTCAAGACCGCCGAACTGGTCAAAAACGAACTGGTCAAGCTCGGACTGAAACCGCGGACGGGTCTGGCCGTGACCGGCGTCCGCGCCGATATCGACAGCGGGCGGCCCGGACCGAAGATCGCCGTCATGGGCGAGCTGGACGCACTGCCGGTGCCGACGCATCCCTTTGCCGATCCCGCCACCGGCGCGGCCCATGCCTGCGGACATCATGCTCAGCTGACGATGATGCTGGGCGCGGCCGCGGCGCTGGTCCCCATCGTCAGGGAACTTTCCGGTTCGCTCGCCTTCATCGCGGTCCCCGCCGAAGAGTTCCAGTCCCTGGAATACTGCCGCAAGCTGATCGCGGAAAAGAAGATCCGCTACTGCGGCGGCAAGCCGGAATTCATCCGGCTGGGAGTAATGGACGACATCGACGCCGTGCTGCTGATCCATGCCGGACACGACACCTTCACCCCGGAAAGCTTCAACGGCTTCTGCATGAAACAGATCATATTCCAGGGCAAGGCCGCGCACGGCGGACTGCGTCCGTGGGACGGCATCAATGCGGCCTCGATGGCGCGTCAGGCGCTGAATATGATCGACGCCCAGCGCGACACGTTCGACGACAAGGACAGCGTGCGGATCCACGGGATCATCTCCGACGGCGGCACGGCGGTCAACGTGGTGCCGGCCCGCGCCGAACTCGAACTCCAGGTCCGCGCCAAGACGCCGGCGGCGGTGGTCCGTGCCTGCGGCGTGGTGGACCGGTGCATCCGGGCGGCGGCGATGGCTTTCGGCGGCTCGGTCACGATCACCAATCTCGGCGGCTACATGCCCTATCAGTCCTGCGCGGAACTGAATGCGGTCCACGCGCGGAACCTGAAGGAACTCAACGGCGGCACGCTCGGCAATTTCGGGCACCGCGGCTCCTCGACCGACATGGGCGACCTGAGCCAGCTCATTCCCGCCCTGCATGCGTATTGCGCCGGCTTCACCGGGTCACCCCATGCCAAGGATTTCGTGGTGACCGATCCCGAAAAAGCGTATATCGACGGTGCCAAGCTGCTGGCCATGGACGCGGTCGAACTGCTGGCGGGCAATGCGGAAAAAGGCCGCGAAATCGCCGCGCTCCCGCGGACCATGGACAAGGAAACTTATCTCAAATACAAGGAACAGATGAACTCAACGGAGGAATTTCATTATGATCAGGCGTGAAACCTTGACCGAAGCAATGTACCAGGCGATCCGGCTGGGCGCCACCAGGATGCCGCCGGACATCCGGCGCGCCCTGCAGCGCGCGCTGGCCGAAGAAACCGAACCCATGGCGCGCAAACATCTGGAGATCAGTCTGCAGAATGCCGATTCCTCGGAAAAAGGAAACGGCCTGGTCTGCGCCGATACCGGCTTCCCGATGTTTTTCATCCATGCCGGCGCGAAAACGCAGATCGAAGGCGGCTTCAACGTGCTGAAGGAATGTGCGGAAGCGGCGGTCGCCCGCGCCACGGCGGAGTGTTTCCTCCGTCCCACCATGGTCAATCCGATCACGAGGAAGAATCCCGGCAATAACGTCGGACCGGGCATGCCGAAAGTCGATCTCACGTTCGACCTGCCCGGGGACAGTCTGGAGATCATTGCCGTGCCCAAGGGCGGCGGCTCGGAGATCTTCGGCACGTTCTACCGGATGATGTTCCCCGCCGACGGCATGGCCGGGATCAAGAAATTCGTGATCGAGTGCATCAAGGATGCCTGCTATGCGGGCAAGGTCTGTCCGCCGGCGATCATCGGAGTCGGGATCGGCGGCACTGCGGACGTCTGCATGGGCATGGCCAAGAAAGCCGCCCTGCTGCGTCCCATCGGCAAACACCACTCCGATCCGGAAGTGGCCGCGCTGGAAACCGAACTTTACGAGGCGGCCCGTTCGCTTGGGATCGGCCCGATGGGTTCCCGCGGGATCAATGCCGTGCTGGCGGTCAATATCGACATCGCCGTCACCCATACCGCCGCCCTGCCGGTGGCGTTCAATGCGCAATGTCTGGTCGGCCGCCGCTGGAAAGCCGTGATCGCCGCAGACGAAACCATCCAATACACAGGAGAAATCGAATGAAGGATATCAAACTGCCGATGAGCGAGGCCGATGCCCGCTCGCTTCAGCTCGGGGAAATGATCACGGTCAGCGGTCTGCTCTTCACCGGACGCAGCCGGTTCCACATCCGCGCCATCGAGGACAATGTTTTCCCGCCTGTCGATTATGAAAAAATCAACTGCTTTTTCCACGTCGGCCCGGTCATGAAACAGCTGGAAAACGGGGAATGGTCGGTGGTCAGCTGCGAGCCGACCAGTTCGATCCGGTTCGAACGCTACGGTGCCGATGTGGTGCGGAAATTCAAGCTGCGCACGCTGATCGGAAAAACTACCATGGGCCCGCGCACTGCCGAAGCGCTGCGCGAGGTCGGCGGCGTCTATCTTTCCAAGATCGGACTGAGCGGCAACGCACTCCGCGGACAGGTCAGAAAAGTCCATAACGTCTATTTCCTGGACGAACTCGGCAAGACCGAATGCACGTGGATCTACGAGGTCGAGCATTTCGGGCCGTTCTTCGTGGCGATGGACGCGCAGGGGAACAATTATTTCGAACAGCTTTCGCGCGAAGCGGAAAGCCGGATGCCGGAAATCGAACGCAAGCTCAACATTCCCGTCGGCTATGATTACACGGAGGTCAACGGATGAAAGATTCGATCCGCTATCTTTCGCTGTGCGGACTGCTCGGCTACGGCTATTCACCGGTCAGCCTGGAAAACGCGCTGAAACAGGAACTGGATTTCATCGGTGTGGATGCCGGTTCGACCGATCCGGGACCGTATTATCTGGGCAGCGGCAAGGGATTCGTCAAACGCCTGCAGATCAAGCGTGACCTGAGCCTGATCCTGAAAGAGGCCAAGGCACGCGGCATCCCGCTGATCATCGGCAGTGCGGGCGGCTCCGGCGCAAAGCCTCATGTGGAGACGGTGCTGGAGATCATCCAGGAGATCGTCGCCGAACAGGGACTTTCACTGAAAACGGCGGTCATCTATTCCGACCTGTCCGCAGATTTTCTGAAACAGGCCGCGGCAGGACATCTTTTCTCCTGCGGCGGGTCGCCGGAATTCGATCCTGCCTGCGTGGACAAACTCAGCAATCCGGTGGCGCAGTTCGGCACCGACCCGATCATCGAGGCGCTGAAACTGGAGCCTGATGTGATCGTCTCCGGGCGCTGCTGCGATACCGCCGTTTTCGCATCTTATCCCATCTGGAAGGGATTCGATCCGGGTCTGGCGCTCCATGCCGCCAAAATCGCCGAATGCGGAGCGTTGTGCGCCCGTCCCGTCGGAGCAAACGATTCGCTGGTGGTGGAAATGTACCGCGATTTCTTTACGGTCGAGCCGCCGAATCCGGTGCGGACCTGCACACCGGACTCGGTCGCCGCGCATTCGCTCTATGAACAGCCCGATCCGAACTGTTTCTACGAGCCGGAAGGCAAGATCGACCTCAGCGCCTGCAAGTTCGAGCAGATCGGGCCGCGTAAAGTCAAAGTCGCCGGCAGCAAACTGATCCCGGCGGCAAAAAAGACCACCAAGCTCGAAGGCGCGGTCAAAGCCGGATACCGCGCGATCACCATCGCCGGACTGCGCGATCCATCGGCAATCAGACATCTCGACGAGATCGAAAAAGGGGTCCGCGCCGCCGTTGCCGAATCGGCCGATTTCATCAAAGACGGCGAATATTCGCTGCGGTTCCTGCGCTACGGTCTGGATGCGGTGACGGGCGGCAATGAGCCGCCTCCGGAAGTGCTGCCGCGGGAAGTCGGACTGGTGATCGAAGCGATCGCGCCGACCCAGGAACAGGCGGATGCGCTGCTCGGACTGGCCCGGTCAAAAGCCCTGCATCAGGGATTCCCGGACCGGAAAGCCACCGCAGGCAACCTGGCCTTCCCGTTCTCCCCGTCGGATTTCGCCGGCGGCGCGGTCTATGAATTCGCGCTTTACCATCTGACCGACCTGCTGCTGCAGTTTGAACCTCAAATCATGGTGATCGAATGAAAATCTATGATGCCGCCTTTGTCTGCCGGAGCAAAAACGCCGGACCGTTTCAGGTAACGGTAGATCTGATGTTCTCCGCCCCGGAAAATTACCGCAAGGTGCTCGAGTCGCCCCGTTTCACGCCGGAAGTGATTGGTAACCTCTATAATGTGACCCCCGACCGGGTCGCCATCAAGACCTTCGAATCGATCCTGACGGTCAAAGTCGTGCTGCCGCGCCGACACGGCTCGGGCTCGCCGCAGGATACCGACGTTTACGGCAGCCAGCAGCATTTCCCGCTGGGAAATCTGGAGATCTGAACCAGGTCAGCCGGCGGCTTTCGGACAGTCCGCCGGTTTTCCGGCGTCTTTCTTCCCTGACAATGCGAATGTGACCGCGGTCAGGATCACCGCAATGCCGACGATCTGCCGCGGGCTCAGCACGCCGCCGAACACGAAGACATTGACCAGGACCGCGGTGAGCGGTTCGAACACGCCGAGCACCGCCGTCATCGTGGGTCCGACGTAATGGATGGAGACTGCCAGCGTCACGAAAGAGAGCAGCGCCGGACAGCAGGCCAGGCCGATTAAGCATCCCCAGCTGAGCGCATCCGGCGGAAGCTGCAGATCCGCGCCGCCGCGCAGGCACAGCAGAAAGATCGGCAGTCCGAACAGCATCGCATAAAAGGTCACGGCTTCCGAGGAAAGATCCCGCAGGGACGATTCCCGGATATTCACCATATACAGGGCATAGACCAGTGCCGACAACAGCACGTAAACCACGCCCAGGACACTGAATTTGCCGCTTCCCGCGGACTGATACAGCATCACGATCCCGGCCAGACAGCAGAACATGCCCAGCCAGGTGACAGGTTTCAGCTTTTCATGGAAGAAGATCCCCATGATCAGCGCCACCATTATCGGATAGACAAACAGGATAGTCGAACCGATCCCCGCATCCAGGATCCGGTAGCTCAGGAACATCAGCAGGCAGGTAAACGCCAGCAGGATCCCGGAGAAGACCGACGGCAGCAGCTGTTTCCTCTTGAGACGAAAGGATTTATGCCGGATCTTCAGCAGACCGCCCATCAGGATCACCGCGAAAAGGAAGCGGTAGAACAGGACATTGGAGGTCGTCATGCCGTGCTGATACAGAGGCAGAGCAAACAGCGGATTCAGTCCGAATGAAACGGCGGAAAGGATCCCGCTGACTGTTCCGATCCAAAGATTCCTGTTCATAAAACTCCCATCGGATAAAAACACGCATAATATACTTTCAACAGAATCAATAATCAAGGCGGGAAACCGGATTTTACCGGAAGCGATAGATCTTCCGCAACGGGTTGACGCTGCGGCTGCGGACATAATGCCCCCATACGCTGATGTCATGGACGGCCATCGGTGATTTCGGAATTTCTATTGATCAGCTCTTTATGGTGATATGCTTATTTTTGAGTTTCCG
This sequence comes from Lentisphaerota bacterium, assembly GCA_015061565.1. Taxonomy (GTDB): domain Bacteria; phylum Verrucomicrobiota; class Lentisphaeria; order Victivallales; family UBA1829; genus SIG94. Next base: position 111 of record SUWI01000006.1, on the reverse strand, counting down.
TTTCCGGGAGGATCCGTTCCGGTCTGAAGGTGATTTCCGTCCCGGTTTTTGTCCATATCCCCGCTCCGAGCAGTTTATCCGCGATTTGGTGGAACCGGTTCTCATCGTTCA
>SUWI01000229.1 GCA_015061565.1 Lentisphaerota bacterium | reverse complement strand
TTCCTGAAACATTTTCCTCGCACCATATGCAACACCTCCATGTCTGGCTGGTAATATAATGCAAGATTTCACCAATAAAAGATGCGGCTGACTAACCGCTTACGGCGAATTCGACCGGCTCCATATTGTGCTGTTCATCGAGCACGGAGACCCGGACAGCGGCATCGGCGGGAATGCCGGCGATGTCCAGCCGGACCTTCTCCTCGTCGAGCTTGAAACAGCTGTAAAGGATCAGCTTGTTCCCCTCGGCGTCTTTCGCCGCGAGCAGGCGGGTCCCCTCGGGCCCCTGGACCGTATGCACCCGCTGCTGATAACGGGTCTGGAACAGGCCGCAGGCGCAGAGCGCATAATAAACCTTTTTCGGCTGGAAATAATAATCGAAAATGCCCCAGGAACCGAAACCGGCGGTGTAATAATGGGAGAGGTTCATGGGGGAATCCTGCCAGGCGGCGATGGTCGAGGCGGTGAACGCGGCGGAATCGACCCCGCCCATATCCTTATACCCTGCCTCGCCGCCGGAGATGTTGACATAATGCCATTCGGTCAGATGGATCTCTGCCTGTTCCAGCCCGATCGCGTCGGCCATGAACCGGGCGGCGTATGGCTGGAAGCACATGCCTTCGAGATTGGAACTGTAATGATGCCAGGAAATGAAATCCGGTTTGACGCCGTGCCGGCTGCATTCGAGCGCGAACTGACGGAATTTGGGTATGTTCAGACCGATCGCTGCAAAACCTCCGACTTTGATCTCGGGAAATTCCTGTTTCAGGCGCTTGTAGACGATCGCGAACATCTCCATATAATCTTCGAAAGTGCCGTCCCACATGGAGAACATTTCCGGCTCGTTCCAGATCTCCCAATAGCGGATGTTCCAATGATGGCCGTTGGCCCAGCCGCGGTTGTAATGGCGGACGATCCCGGCGCAGACTTCGGCGAAATGATGGAAGTCTTTCGGCATGTGCGCGGTGAATTTCTTTTTGGCATGGTCGATGCTGATCCCGAGGCGGTAATAAATCTCCGGCCCCTGTTCCATGGTGTTGCTGAAATAATAATCGGTCTGGTCGAAAAAATAATTGGCCGGATCGGAAGGATCGGCATGTTCGAGCGGGAAGACAAAAATGGTATCGACCAACCGCGAACCGGGTTCCGACAGCGGGACATCATGGGTGCGCATGCTGGAGGCGCCGAGCTTGCGGTAGGCAGGATTCATGTCATGGTTGGCCTGGCTGGTGATCTTCGGGCCGAAATTGACGCCGTAGAGGGGACGGATCCGTTCGGTCCCGCGGCTGAAATCGATCAGGGGGACCGCCCGGCGCTGCGGTTGAAGGGCGGGCATGACGTCATGCAGGACGCCGCGGATGATTTCCGGACTGGTGAGATCGGGCTGCGGGAATCCCGAACGGCGGCAGGCGGAGCGGGCCATGTTCCGGAGCAGTTCCCAGTCGGGCGGATTGGCGCCGGCGCCTGAAAACACCGGATTGGCGGCAGCGGCGCCGAATTTCAGCAGACCGTAACCTTCATAGTCATTGTTCATGGAATCGTAATACTGAGCTCCGAGAATGGAACTGATATCGGTCAGGACCAGTTTGAACGCCGCTTCGCCGTTTTCCAGCAGCTGATCGGCGGGGAAGGAAAAATCCACGGTCCAGGCGCCGGGTTGGCGGCAGCCGGAAACGGATCCATCCTTAACCGGTCCGGTCCGGACGCGGTTCAGATAATGCACCGATGCACCTTCGGCATTGAGCAGGAACTGATGGTTCGAATGCGGAGCGGCGATGAAAAATTCGGCGGAATTGTCGAAACACCAGGAGACATACGATTTGCGCATCGGCAGCATGACCCGGGAAAAAGTGCGGCATTCGACATGCAGATGAAGCATTCCGGAAGCGAGCGCGAACCGGGCGGTGAATTCGCCTGCCGGCGCCAGGTCGTCAGTCTGCCGCGCCCGGAACGAAGTGATGCACGGCAGTTTTTTCCAGTCGGCCTCTCCGGGAACATGATCAAGTCCGGTCAGCGGAAACACCGGCAGGGAGTCGAAGGGTACCTCTTTCGACCCAAGACGAAAGAATCGCGATTTCATGGTTTTTCCTCCAAATATGGTTTAATGTAAATATCTTTTCTGAGTTCAGGTTTTTCCAGCACCTGCCGGATCAGGGCTTCGGCGCAGGCAGCCGGCGGGACCGTGATGCTGGGAAAAGAAAAGCCGCCCTCCCCCCGGCACCACGGCGTATTGAACACGCCGATCCGGTATTTCGGAAAGAATCCGCATTCCGCAGCGATTTTCAACGCTTTGACCAGCTGGTAATCACTGGCGGCCGCCAGCCCGTCCGGACGGCTGTCCGGTCCGGAAAAAATCTGATACAGCAGACTGCCGGTCTCCTGCTCCGACCAATGCGGAATGAAGACATGATAAAACGGATCCAACCCGGCTTTCCGAAGCGCATCGGAAAAACCGTCGGCCAATAATTTATCTTTGTGCCCGCAAAAGCGTTCGGGAGAAAACAGGAGCCGGAACCGAAGCTGTTCGCCGATCAGCAGCGGACGGCGGCAGCCGTTTTTCAGCAGATATTCGGCAGCCAGTTTTCCGATCGCATAATAATCGATCAGCACCCCGGTAACGCCTTCAGGACGGCCGCCATCGAAAAAATTGAAGAAAACCGGTTTTTTGCGGAGAAGCCTGGAAATATAGGGGTATTTCTGAAAGACATAACCCTCCACGATCAATCTGGATGATAAAACGGAATTGGCCAGACCGGAAAGGCTGCGCCGGATGTTCCGCCTGGGCTTCAGATCTACGAAACCGCTTGTGTCAACAAACTCGAGGCGGCAATTCACACGGTCGGCGGCGGTCTTCATGGACAGGAAAATGTCCTCATAGAAATCGCCGTGTCCGCGCATGACGGCGGCGATGACGGGATTTTTGCCCTGGGGCTGGCATAAAACCGTCCCGCGGCGTTTCCGGCGTTCGACCAGACCGTCGGCAGCGAGACTGGCATAGGCGCTCCGCACGGTTTCGCGCGAAAAACCGAATTTCGCCGCCAGATCGATTTCCTTCGGCATGGCTCCGTGCTGCCACCAGCCGCTCCGGATACCGCGACGGAGATAGGCCAGCACCTGATCTTTTTTTTCACCCCGTTTCATCTTCCCGATACTCCTGTCTGATGAAAATTTACCTCATGAATCTTATTTTTCAAGCATACATATTTCAGTTTCCCGATGGATTCATAATTTTTAACCGGACATATCTTTCAGAATGAGGCTGAAATCCAGCCAGCTGGCAGTCGGCAGCATCTTCCGGGATCGGTCCGATGCCCCGGCGGGTTCCGGGTTCCGCCGAACGGTCAATTGCATGTTTTTTACGATTTTTTGTTTTTCCTGCTTGATTTTCCAAAATAGAAATGCTATTTTACACTTCATACAAGGGCGGCCTGTCAGAACAAAACGACAATAAGGATAAAGTTTTTCTGACGGGAAGAACAATCAACACAACAGAAAGGTTGACGAAAATGGAAGAAAAGAAAGAAGTATTTGCAGACGGTATCGGACAGATTCACTTTGCGGGCGGAATGGTCCGTTATGATTTTGTAACTCTCCAGCCGGAAAAAGAAGGCACCGCACCCGTGCCCAAAGCGAATTTGCGCATCATCATGCCTCCGCAGGGTTTCCTTGCCACCTTCAATTCCATGCAGCAGCTGATCGACAAACTGCTGGATGCCGGCATTCTGCAGAAAAACGAGAACGCCAAGAAGTAATCCAGTCAATATGCACAACCCGGGCGGCGGAAATCATTCAGCCGTCCGGGCTGGATCAGGAGCAGGAGAACCATGAACGGCAGTGATATGATCATCTTTAACGAACAGGCAGCGGGAAACGTCTGTTTTTCGCTTCCCGGCGCGTTGTCGATCATTCCGGTCCGTTTCTCTTTCCCTGCTCCCAAGCTGAATTTCTCTTCCTGGTTTACAGTTTCTGCCGAAATCCATTCCGAATGGGTGTTCATCCGGGAAAGGATCGAACATTTCTTTATTTCCGTCTCCGGACTGATCCGGACTGTCTTCAGGAAAACCTGTCGTGCGGCGGTCCTTTTCAGTATCCGGATGATCAATGTTCTGCGGGTCAGAAGCCAGAAACTTTCTTACGCCGGCCGCAGGCTATGACTCGGATCACCTGGTTGTATCATATTTCCGAATAAGCCGCGCAGTTGCCCTTGCTGTGCGGCTTTCATTTTGCCGGACAACACGAATCAGGGACGGACGACAGACCGTCGGCCGGGTCTTCCGGATAAAAATATGAGTAATTCATGGAAAAAAAATCAAATCGGGCTTGACAAGAGCAAAAAACGTGTTAAATTAAAATCTTTAAGATATTCCATTTTCAAAGTTGAAAAATAGAGGAGACAACAAAATGGGAAAGCAGTACAATAAAGTGCAGAAACGGGCTCGTCTGAAACGCTACATCGAAAGACAGAAAGCCAAAGCCCGGGCGGCGATGAAGCCTGCGAAAAAGAAATAAATCAGGCAGAATCAGGCGGAGTAATCACTACCCCGCCTTTTTTATTAAAGACGAAACAAGCGGAAACAGAGGTTAAGAGATGGCGAAAATTCATCCTACGGCGATAGTGGCGCCCGATGCGAAGCTGGCGGAAACGGTGGAAGTAGGTCCCTACTGCGTAATTGAAGAAGATGTGGAAATCGGAGCGGGGACCCGGCTGATGGGACAATGCCGGATCGCCGCCCATACGCAGATGGGCGAAAACAATCTGGTCTATCCGTTTGCCTCGATCGGAACGGATCCGGAAGATTACAGCTACGATCCGAGTCAGGTCTCCTATACGAAGATCGGCAGCGGGAACCGGTTCCGGGAAGGAATCACGGTGAACCGGGGCACCATGCCGGGGAGCGTGACCACGATCGGCGACGGCTGTTTCATGATGGCGAATGCCCATGTGGCGCACAACTGCACGGTCGGCAACAATGTGATCATGGTGGTCGGCTGCGCGATTGCCGGACATTGCCAGATCGGGGATAATTGTCTGGTCTCCGGTTTGAGCGCGATCCATCAGTTCTGCCGGATGGGGCGGATGTCGGTCCTGAGCGGCGGTTCGGCAATTTCGATGGATCTGGCGCCGTTCATGATCGGAGACGGCCGGAACGGCGGCGTGCGCGGTTTCAACATCGTCGGCATGCGGCGCAACGGTTTCGCTCCGGAAACCATCCGCGCCATCAAAAGCCTCTATGATATCTTTTTCCGCCACGGTTTGAGCATGAAGAATGCGATCGAGAAAGCCGAAGCGGAAGTGCCGCAGCTGCCGGAAGTCGTGGAATTTCTGGATTTCATCCGGAGTTCGAAACGCGGGATCCTGACCGGCGACCGCGGACGTCGCGCCTGATGCTCTCGGGATCCAGCCGAAAATGCCCGGCTGGACCAGAAAGGGATTGACTTGACCGATGCGCTTCCGCTGTCCATTCTGTTTTTATACGGTTGCGGCCGATGATTCATTGCGTGGTTATCCGATCCAGTGTCCGGGCTGTTCCCGCGAATTGACCGTGCCGCCGTCCCGTTTTCAGGACGGCTGCGTGATCGGTGATTTTCTGATCCGGACCAAAATCGGGACCGGAGCAGTCGGAACGGTATATCTCGCGACCCAGCTTTCGCTGGACCGGCAGGTGGCGCTGAAAGTCCTGCTGCCGGAATTTTCCACCCGCAGCGGGATCCGGGATTTTCTGAAGGAAGCCCGTGCGGCCGCGGCCTTGAACCATGTCAATCTGATCCAGTCCGTGGCGATCGGCGAAGAAGACGGTATCTGCTATATGGCAATGCCGTATATTTCCGGCGGGAGTGTCATGGACCGGATCCGTCGGGAAAAGCAGCTGCCGGTGGATGAATCGCTGCATATCATCCAGCAGGCGGCGGAAGCACTGCATTATGTTTGGACGGAATGCGGACTCGTGCACCGGGACATCAAGCCGGACAATATCATGCTGACTCAGGAAGGGATCGTCAAGATCACCGATTTCGGCATGTCCGTTTATGCAGAAGAATGGGAAAACGATTCGCAGATCTCGGGCAGCCCGTCCTATATGAGTCCGGAACTGTTTCAGGGGAACAAACCGGATTCCCGCTCGGATATTTATTCGCTGGGTGTGACCTTGTATCAGATGCTGTCCGGCCGGCTGCCGTTCGAATCGCAGACGATCCGGACCGTAGCCTATCAGCACCAGGAAGAAGACCCCGAACCGCTGGACAAATTGAATCCGGAAGTTCCGCCGTCGGTAGTCAAGCTGGTCCGCCGGATGCTGGCCAAAAAGCCGGAAAACCGTTTTCAGACCATGGAAGAACTCCTGTCGGCGATCTGGACGATCCGTCAGGAAACCGCTCCGAACCGGGACCTGGTTCCGGAAGTGCATACCATCTCCGTCAGGCGCCTGGATTATGAAATGCAGAGGGATTCTGTCCAGACCCGAGCCAAGGTCAGGGAACTGGAAGGCGAAGTCCGGAAACGGAGCCGGAAACTGAGGCTCGTCATGCTGTTCATTCCCGCCGCGGCGTTCCTGGGGATCATCATTACGCTCTTCTGGTATGGCAATTTGCCGGTCGAAGTTTCCGCGGAAGCACGGCTGCGGACCAAAATCGAATATTTTACCCGGCTGGTCAACGATGATTCCATTCCGCTGCAGAGCATTCTGGATGAAGGCGAAAAGATCATTGCCGATTTCGGCACACCGGGAAACCGGGTCCAGAAGCTGATGCTGGAAAATCTCCGCGGCCTGATGGTCAAAGCCGAACTGCGCCGGCTCCGGATCGAAAACCTCAATCTGAAAAACCGTCTGCGGGCGGCGAGACGCGAAAATGCCGTCATACGTCAGCAGCTCGGCCGCACGGGATTCGAGGGATCGGAGAAATAACCTTATGCCGGCTGATCCCGTTATCAAGCCATATCCGTTGCCGGAATCGGAACTCTGCCGCACCGCGGTCCGGATCGTCAGGAAATTGCGGGACGCCGGATTTGATTCCTATCTGGTCGGCGGTTGTGTCCGCGACCTGGTCTCCGGCAAGCGGCCGAAAGATTTCGACATCACTACCTCGGCACGGCCGGAAGAAGTCATGCAGCTCTTTTCCCGCTCCATTCCCGTGGGAGCCTCGTTCGGTGTCGTGACGGTAGTCGAGGACGGCAATAATTTCGAGGTGGCCACGTTCCGGGAAGAACGCGATTATATGGACGGCCGCCGCCCGGAAAAACTGCGTTACAGCAAGACTCCGCAGGAAGACGTTTCGCGCCGGGATTTCACCATCAACGCCCTGCTCTATGATGTCACCGGAGGAAACATCATCGACTTTACCGGCGGACTCGCCGATCTGCGGCGCGGAGTGATCCGGACCATCGGAGATGCCAGGACACGTTTTTCGGAAGATTATCTGCGGATGCTGCGGGCGGTCCGGTTTGCTGCCCGGTTCGGCTTCACCCTCGATCCCGAGGCGGTGGGAGCGATCCGCGAACTGGCAGGGAAACTGACGCTGCTGTCGCAGGAACGGATCCGGGATGAATTGACTCACATGCTCACGGGACCGAATCCTGCGTCGGCATTCCGCCAGCTGTCCGAATACGGGATCCTCCGCGTGGTGCTGCCGGAGCTCGAAGCCATGCACGGAGTGACACAGCCGGAGCAGTTCCATCCGGAAGGCGATGTCTTCGAACATACCATGCTTCTGCTGCGGCATCTGGCGTATCCTTCGGAGGAAACCGGCTGGGCGGCGCTGCTGCATGATGTGGGCAAGCCCGGCTGCCGGACCGTCGGGGAGGACGGCATCCCGCACTTTTACGGGCATGACGACGTGGGCAGCCGCCTGGCGGAACAGATCCTGAAGCGGCTGAAAATGACCACGGCCCTGACCGACCATGTGACCGCCGCGGTCCGGAACCACATGCGTTTTGCCTCCGTGCAGAAGATGCGGCCGGCCAAATGGCGGCGGCTGCTGGCCGATCC
>SUWI01000228.1 GCA_015061565.1 Lentisphaerota bacterium | reverse complement strand
CGCCGCCAGATACGCAACCAGCGCACCCATCACCTGACGCAGCGCTTCATGTCCGGGATACGCATACGCGGTGACCGTATAGACCGTGCCTTTGCCTTTGCGGAAACGGCAGCCCGGTTTCCGTTCCGGCAAAACGCGTGGAAAAGGTGGTCGATACCACCGCCGCAGGGGACACGTTCATCGGTTATTTTCTTGCGGAACCCGCCTCAGGGAAAACACCGGCGGAAGCGATGACAACCGCAGCGGAAGCTGCTGCAGTTTGTGTGTCGCGTCACGGCGCGGCTGTTTCCATTCCCAAACGCAATGAACTCCGAACGTTTTTCCCGACATCGGATGCCGCCGGAACGTGAACTGCCGCTTCCCCGGGAAATTTTCAATTTGCATTTACCCGATTCGACTTGATTTCTCTGCCGGTCTGATGTATATTAAAATTTGTCCGCTGCCGGAGCCGGTTGGGCTGACGACGGCAATGGTAAAACAGGAACGCTCTGCTTGAACAAAATGGAAAAGATCAATCAATTCAAATATCTCCAGCTGCGGCAGTATCTCATCAACATGGTGTCTCACGGCGAGATCGGGAAAAGTCTCCCGTCCGAACGCGAACTGGCGGAAATGTTTCAGGTTTCCCGGGTCACGGTCCGGGCTTCGCTCAATGCCATGATGGAAGAAAAATATCTGGTCCGTTCCCCGCGCCGCGGCTACTTCATCAACCCGCACAGCATGATCGATCTCATGCGGACCCGGAAAATCGTCAGTCTCCTGATCCATACCGGCGGACACGCTTTTTACAACGACGATCCAATGAACTACCTTCAGGCCGTCTGCCAGAGCTGCATCCGGCACAATATCCTGCTCCAGATACTGACCTCGTCCGAATCCTCGCTGTTTCACGATATATCAGTCAGCAATTCCGACGGCATTCTCTGGATCAACGCTGACAGGGGAAAAGATGTTTTTGAAAAAATCTCCCGCGAAACCGATATTCCCATTGTCGGTCTGTTCAATGTCTCCCGGCCCGTCTGCGGCAATTATGTCTACCTGAACCATTACCACGAATTTTATCTGCGCACGGAATATCTGATCCGCTGCGGCTGCCGCCGGATCCTCTCCTGCTGCTATTCGCCCGATGCCGAGGAGGGATATAAAGACGCGCTCCGCCGGGCTAGCATTCCCCTGATTCCCGAACTGATGGTGAAGTCACGTCAACTGCCGGAGGTCCTGCCGTCCCTTTACGAAGCCTTCCGCCCGGACGGTTTTTCCCTGGGGATATCCACTTATTCCTGTTTTCAGGATTTCATCCGGGAGAAAAATCTTTCCGTCCCCGGGGATGTCCAGCTGATCCTGGACAACTTCAATGAAATTGCCGATATGACCATCACGGTTAAACCCTTCAGGAAAATTGTCGACTTCATGGTCAGTCGGCTCAGTCAAATCATGAACGGCAAAAAAGCCAGCCTGCAGAAAGATGATTTCACTTGGACCATAAAACCGGGCAATTCCACCCGGAACCCCGATCAAGCGAAGATTTGAAGGGGAACTTCTGCCATATCTGTCCGGATCGGGAGTGCTTACTGTTTGCAGTTGATCAGCGTATTGTCGCGCATCTTGAGTCCGGGCCGTTCGATGTCAATGTCTTTCCAGATCCATTCTTTCCTGTCGGAATCCCATTCGCGGTATCCGCAGCGGAAACCGTAAGTGCAGTTTTCGATCATGTTGTCATGGATGTTGACGTTTTCCACATTTCCGATCATGATGCCAGTCGTTTCGGACTTGGCCGGGCCGTCGACGATGATGTGATTGTCGGCGATCACGGCATTCTGTCCCTGGTAAATGGCGATACCTTCGCGGAGATTGTCCGGCGTATCGGCGTTTTCGTCCCGGGAAAGGTCGATCACATTGCCGGTCACACTGACCGGGCCCAGGGCGTGGATGTCGATTGCGGCGGATTTGCTGAATTTCCGGAAAATGTTGTTGGAAATGACGGCTTTGTTCCCGTGGACCAGAACGCCGAAGCCGCGTTTCCCGCCTTCAAAGACATTGTCCGTTACGATGGCAAGGCCGTGGGAGCAGATCGTCAGACAAGTGCAGTCGCAGCAGTAATTGTTGGTGAAGCGGGAGAATTCGGCTGCGTTTTCGCAGAAGTTGCCCATCTTTTCTCCCCGGCAGTTGGTGATGATCGTATTTTCCGCATAGTCGTTGTTGTTGAACAGATTGAATGCCGTGTCGTAGCCGTTGCAGCGGTTGATGATGCAGGTTTTCTGGAACTGTTTTTCCAATCCCGGCAGACCTTCGTGCGGCTGCTGGATGAAGGCTTTCCTTCCCTGGCGGTCGGACCCGTGCAGATAAATTGCTTCTGACGCCATCCGGGTGATGTCCAGATCCTCGAACAGCATATATTCCGTGCTGACTGCATTGACGGCGGCACATCCGTAAACTTCCATTTGCTGATTGGCGCAGGGCCAGAACGGGAAACCGGACGCCGTTCGCCACGAACCGTTGGTGTGCAGTTCAAGATAGCCGGTATGCCCTTCCATGCGCAGATTGCGGATAATGACTTCGCGTCCGCAGGAGATCCAGAAACATGCGGTATGCGCCTCGCTCACGTCCAGGATCGTGTGAACACGGTCCGCGCCTTCAATGCGCACGGAGGCGTTGCGTATCCACAGTCCGTCGTCCAGACGGTATCGTCCGGCGGGGATATACAGAGGCTTCCGCTGTTCGATGGCGGCATCCAGAGCGGTCTGGAGCGCTTCGTTGTCTTCGTGCTTGACCAGTGATGTTTCGCAGGAAACGTTTGCCGCATGATCCAGGATCAGCTTGTTTCGCTCTACTTTGACGATTTTTGCTCTCAGGCGGTTTCTTGCGTGGAAGGAGATGCTGGAACCTTTGAGCCAGCCGGTGGTCTTGCGGAAACGGATCCGCACGCCGTCCAGCAGATCGACCCAGCCGTTGGTAACGGGTATCTTTTCTCCCTGCCACTGCCATTGGTTCCAGTAGAAAGGTTCGTAGGTGATCCCGTGCTGATATTTCGGGTCAACGGCCATCCAGGAATAAACATTTTCCTCCCAGAAATGGATCAGGAAGACCTGATGAAACTTTTCATTCCGGATTCCTTCGATTTCCATTTCGTCCTTAAGAGCTTTCTGGTTTGCAGCGAGATACGGCTTCTTGTCATTGTAGATGGTTCCGTAGGTATGGAAGAAACACCCCTCGGCCGTGATTCCCTGTCCGGCAGCGAAATCCTCTGTCGATTCGACCTGCATGACGCAGGAACCTTTTTTAATTTTTCCCGTGACCGTTTTTTCCGAACCGCTTGCTCCGTAATCGGAGGCAATGATCCATTCCCGATTCATTTCCTGTTACTCCTGCTTTTTGAGTCAAATTCAAAAATTTTGGCTCTTTCTTGTTAAAAATTGTATCCCCGGCCCAGTCCCAAACGGGGCTTGAGCATCTTATGCTTTCCCGCGAACAATGTGGCGAATAGGGCAAATGGGCAAGGCGCGGGAACCTGACTCGTGACGCGAGATCTCGGAGCTGAACTTCCTGTGATCTCGCGCCATGGCTCCGCTTTCCGCGGCCGGTGATCCCGTGACATGGCTCCGCTTTCCGCGACAGGTGATCCCGTGTCATGGCTCCGCTTTCCGCGACAGGTGATCCCGTGTCATGGCTCCGCTTTCCGCGGTTTGCCTATAGGTCTTATAGATATTATAGGACCTATAAGTTCGCGGTCAGCGGCGAGCGGCCAGCGGCCAGCCCGATTCAGTGATCCGACAGCACGATCACCGGATAAAGATGCGGACGGTTGAACGGAGCAGTCCCTTCCGCCGTCGTGGTCAGGCCGAGCAGAATCAGCGCTAAAAACATTTCTCTTTTCATGTCATGTCAATCGTTTCCTGTTGAAAATTGTATTTTGTTCTAATACAAATCAGCGAGTAAAACGCACTACCAGCGAACGTTTGAAATCGGGAAATTCGCAGATTCCGTTTTTCTGCCGGACGGACTCATGCCGGTTTTCCCACGGCAGATAGCAGTCGCAGACCTGATCATTGCCATAAACCGTAAGAGATTCGCCGGAAATCGTTTCCGCCGGTTTTCCCTCTTCCAGCTCCGACTGCCACGAACTTGCTTTGTCACGCACCCAGAAAATGATGGTTTTCTCTCCAATCAGGCCGTAAACGCGAGTCCGTTTCGTGGAGGTGTGGAACGGTTTGAAATGTTCCGCTGCCGGATCGAGCCCTTTGACTGCTTCGGCAAATCTGGCAAAATGATACCAGAGACGGTGCTTGTGGATATAGAGATGATCCCAGTGCCAGAACTGTCCGCAGCCCGCGCTTCCAGAGAAAAACGGGGCGAAAATTCCATCGTGCAGCAGCGTGCCTTCGATATCTTTTTCATACAGATGTGAATAGCATCTGTGACAGGCTTCGACGGCGCCCGTCTCCGCCAGGATCACCGGGATATTGCCGTTGCGTTCCCGCAGTTCGCGGATGACATCGGAACAGAGAATATCCATCGGTCCGGTACAGACTTCGATTTCCGCACCCGGATCCAAATAGCGGTGAGCCTGCAGAAAACCGTTGTCCCTTACCTGTGAAAGATAATCATAAAGCTGATATGCGCCCGGTCCTGAAAAACTGCCCAGATTCTGCACGATCATCTGCTTCGGGAAGATTTTCTGGAGTTCGGCAATCATATAATCGCTCCATAATGCAACCTCATTCATCGGAGCTGTGCAGTTGATTTCATTCCACAATTCCCATGCAATGACCGCGGGAGAGTCGCCGAAACCCTGTCCGGCAAACCAGCGGGCGCGGTCAAGATAAATTTCCCGGCATTTTCCGGAGGCAAAATATTCGCTCATGGAAGTTGCCAGATCTCTGTAAATCGGTTTGTCGAAACGCACCACCCCCTGAAATGATTCCGCTTCCTGCGTCGCTGAGACGATTTTGCGGAAATGTTCGAAAGTGAATTTGATTTTGATTCCGAGTTTTTCGCAGAGGGCAATCAGGCAGCGGATCCGGTTGGTGATTTTCGCATCGTATTCACCGGCTTTTCGCGGCATCACATCAAAGAAGGGCACGCCGAGCCAGATCCTGACGAAATTCCCCCCTGCCGCGGCAAAACAGGTCAACCATTCTTCATAGGTTGCAAGAATGGTTTCTTCCGGGTATTGTTCACTGTCCCGAAAAAAACAGAGGTTGCATCCGATAGGGATCCAGGTTTTTCCGGATTTATCGGCAAAATAATGATCGTCGATCTTGCTGATGTCGATAAATCGTTGTTGAGCAGACATCGATCATACTCCTTTCAGACCAAAATGCCCCATTTTATTTGTCCGACAGCACGATCACCGGATAAAGGTACGGGCGGTTGTAAGGCGCAGTTCCTTCCTTCGTCGTGGTCAGGGATTGTTTGACACTTTTCCCGTCGTCGCGGTCGTTCAGGGCCAGAGCGAAGCCCATCGCATAACCCGGTTCCAGCCTCGCCGGCATCAGATATCTCGCCTGAATGGCCAGCTCATAGATATAACCGTTCTTCGTCCGTTGGAACTTTACCGGAATGTCATCGGCGATGGTCTGTTCTTTCGGCGCGGTGATCCCTTCGGTCAGCTGCATATCCGGCACCCGGTAGCGGAACACATGCGCACTTTTTCCATCCGCCGACGGATGCACATTGTACATGTAATCGTCATCGTCGAAGGTCCGGAGATTTTTCTTCCGTGCACTGCACCGCGTGTCGATGAATATTTGCAGGCTGTCGTTGTCCCACCGTTTCTCCGGATTCGGATATTCCGTATGGACGAACTTGTCATCGGTCACCTCAACACGGATATACAGATTCTTCCGATCCCAGGCCAGCTGGCCGCAGGCGGAAAAATCCGAGGAGGGGAAATTGTTCTTCCCCGACTTGTTCCGGATTGCAAACGACGGGATCTTCTTCCAGTCGCCGTCGAACCGTTTCACCGACATGCCGGGGAAGACTTCGGTCACTTTCACCTGTTTCCCGCCGGAGGAAACCATGCAGTCGAGCCCGGCCTCGGCAATGCGGTCGAACGGCAGCGGTCTGGACAGCGGGACTTTCACCGACACTGTTCCCTGCGGAGGCAGTTTGACCGGGGTCTTGCTGTTTCCGCACGCCACTTCCGCCGTGATTTCATGCGCCTTGAAATTGGTCAGTTTCAGGTTCGCTTCCGTGGAACTCAGGGGTTCCGCAGCAGCCTTGAACGGCAGACTGGTCCCGCCGGTCAGTTCCGCATCGGCAAGTGCCTTGACAAAAGGTTCGAAAGAATCCGCCCTGCCGCGCAGGAAGAACGGGAAAACGGATACCGGGATCCGGCCGTCCGCGCGGGGTGTCCTTTTCGCACCCATCATGTCAAAAATTTCCGTGCCGTCGGGTAGCTTTGCATTCGCCCACGGCCCTTGTTTGAGCCCGCGGTCCGCGGCGGGTTCCTGATACCAGACCGCGGCGACCGGACGTCCTTTTTCATCTTCCCAGACCAGGCACTTCACATGCTGCGCGAAAGAGATGTCCTTCACGAACCGTTTGGCGTTTCCCAGCAGCATGCTGAGCGTATTCGGGATTTTCTGCGCCGCACGGGGACGCATCTGCACGTCCAGATCGAACGTGCCCGGACGGTTGCAGACCGACGAATTGGCCGCGATCACCTGGTTGATCTTTGTCAGGAAAATCAGCCAGGAACGCATGAAATAAGCGGCGGAAAGTTTTTCCGTCCAGCCGATGTCGTAGGAGAGCGGTGAAGCGCACGCCCAGCCGAGACCGTCCCAGTTGGCGCTTTCCAGTCCCCAGGCCGGAACTTCATAAGGCCCGTAATGCATACCCTCACCGAAATAGTATTTGATGTCCTTGAGGCCGTGCTTGTTCTCCGCCACTTCGACCAGAGCTTTGAAATTCGGTTCCAGCGCCAGAATATCCTTGGTGTAGGTGTGCGAATGGATCACTTCGATCGGCATTTTCCCTTTGAGCCGCGTCAGCGTGCCGTCGATTTCGCGGACCCCGCCGCCTACATCCATGTTGTAGGAGCCGGCCTCGCAGAACATCGCCTGCGGATAAACATTTTTCACGCCTTCCCGGATCGCCAGTATCAGGTCGATATAATGCGGATCGTTCTTGAGTTCCGGCATCCATTCGGAACCGCTTTCGTAAATGCGGCGCGGCGAGGATTTCCGGACGATCTGTTCCGCGGCCGCGACCACCTTCTTGCGGAATTCCTCATTCCAGCCGCCGCACAGCCGATGGTCCGCCAGCAGGGCCGATTCCTTGTAATGCGACCACCAGAACAGCCGGCTTGGAGCCCAGGAGAGGTAATAGTAGGTATGGCCCGGCTGAGGATCGGCATCGGGGAACATTTTTTTCATCAGTGCAGCCCCCGTCCGGTTGCCGATGCACGAGTCGATCAATTCATAATTGTATTTGCGGCAGAGTTCGTCCAGCGCTTTGGTCGGATATGGCTGATGCGTATCCGAACCGGACCCGATGAACATTTTCCGCCGGATGTAGTTTTCCAGTCCCTGATAGACATCATCATAAACCATTCCGCCGTCATACCGCGTGGCGAAGAAATTCTTCAGCTTGTGCTTGTTTTCGAAAAACGGCATCACGCTGAACCGGAAATATTCCGTATACTTTTTTCCGGCAGCTTCAAATTCGACTTTGACTCTGTGCACGCCGTCCGGTATTTTTCCGTCCAGTTCCAGCGGGATTTCCGGATGTTCCTTCTGCCCGAACCGGAAATCCGATCTCTTGCGGAAAAGTTCCGTCCCGAATACATCCATGACCGAAACCGTGAGTTTCCCGGAAACCGAATCTTTGAGTGTGGAAAGCCGCAGTTTCGCCCGGATCGGGTCGCCGCTGCGGATGAAATCGTCCGCTGCCGAAGTCAGCAGCCGCGAGGTCGCCGGAGAGGCATCGAAGTCCGTCGCCTTATTGCCCGCTTCCAACTGAAACCCGTCCAGATATACGGTCCCTTTCGGAATCACCAGAAGCTGCGTCCTTACGGCACTGGCACGGTCCAGTTTGAAACTCATCTGATAACGGGTCCATTCCTCCCCGATATTGAAAGAGGCCAGTTTCCCGTAACGGCGGAAGCCATGGTTGAACAGAGAGCCGGATACCTTCGATTTTTC
>SUWI01000227.1 GCA_015061565.1 Lentisphaerota bacterium | reverse complement strand
TGAAATTCTGGGAGGATGCCAAAAAGCGCAAAACCCATCCGGCCGGTCAAATAAAAGATGTTGTCGCTTATTGGCAGAGGGTCGGGCCCTATACCCCGGCCGTGGAACGCAATCTCGCCGATGCCGTTCTGGAGTTTTACGGGATCCGCAGAAACAATCCGGAAATCAGGGATTTTCTGGAACGTCAATGCTGGTATCCGGCGGAGCCGCGGCTCATTGATCCGGCCTTGAAAAAACATCTGTTGAAAGCCGGGAACCATGCCGATGAAAAATAACCGGATCAACTGGCGCATCATTATCCCGGCGATCCTGCTGATCCTGGCTGCCGTATGGTTCTTTTATGCGCTGCTGATCCACTGACTTTTATCTGGGAAAGGAAATATTCAATTTGATTTTGCCTTTCCTGTGCAGTATATTGCCGTGTAAATTTCAATTATATAAATAAGGTCAGAAGCGGAAAAGAAAGGGAAACATCCGGTGACGCAGAACGTCGGAACATCCTATCGGGTAATGGTGAATGATATCCGGTCGCTGATTGAATCCGGGCGGCGCAACGCCTATGCGGCAATCAACCAGACGGCAGTTTTCACTTATTGGCACATCGGGGAAAAAATCGTTGAAGAAGAACAGAATGGACGCAGCAGGGCGGAATACGGCAAAAAGATGATCCGCATGCTTGCCGATGAACTTTCCCGCGAATACGGCAGTGCTTTCAGCAAAAGAAATCTTGATTACTATCGCCAGTTCTATTTGGCGTTCAAAGACTTCGAGATTGTGAACGCGCGTGTTCACAATCTTTCATGGTCCCATTTCAGAAGGCTTTTGTCGGTCGCCAATCCGGAAGCCCGGATGTGGTATCTGAAAGAAGCTTCGGAACAGATGTGGAGCACCCGGACTCTCGACCGCAATATCGGGACCCAATACTATGAACGTCTGCTGATCAATCAGCAGGGGAAAACGGTTCTTCCGCTTCCGGAAAAGGAAAAAGACGATCCCAGAGAGTACATCAAAAATCCGGTGGTGGCGGAATTTCTCGGTTTCCGAAAAGATACAAGATTCGATGAGACTCAATTGGAACAGTCTCTGATAAACAATTTGCAGCAGTTCGTGCTGGAGTTGGGACGGGGCTTTGCTTTTGTCGACCGCCAGAAGCATATTCATACGGATGCAGGAGACTTCTACATCGATCTGGTATTTTACAATATCAATCTGCATTGCTACGTTCTTTTTGACCTGAAAACTCGTCAGGTCACCCATCAGGATGTCGGGCAGATGGATATGTATGTCCGCATGTATGATGATCTGATAAAACTGCCGGAGGACAATCCGACCATTGGGATCCTGCTCTGTGCTGAAACGAGCCAGGATATTGCCCGTTACAGCGTTCTGCATGGAAATGAACACCTTTTTGCCTCGAAATATATGCCTTTTATGCCGACGCAGGAAGAATTGCGGGTTGAAATCGAACAGCAAAAGCGTTTCTTCCTTGAACAGCATCCCGATGGAGCTGATAATTGAACCAAAATTCTGCATCTTCAGGAAAAGAAATGAGTTCAACAGATGAAAAAAACAGATGAAAGCCGGGAACCATGCCGATGAAAAATAACCGGATCAACTGGCGCATCATTATCCCGGCGATCCTGCTGATCCTGCCGGTCGTGCTGATCCTGATCTTCGACCCTGCCGCATGGCTGAGCAGATACAATCTGGTTTCGGATATCCTCGGGACGATTTTGTTTGTGGATGTCCCTATCGGGATGTGTCTGTGGCACTGGTTCAAACCGGAACATTTCCGGGAGTGGCGCTGGATGATCCCGTTCGGGCTGATGACGCTCGGCAGCTGGGCGGTCATGGCCGGAGGAATGTGGCTTGCCTGTAAAACCGGTCATGGTCCCGATAACGGCTTTGCCGCGGTCTGTGCGGTTCTGTTCGGCTGGGCCTATATCTGGCTGACCATGATCCCCATCGGCTCAATTTATGTGGGTTTCCGCGCCATCCTGAAACTGATCTCACTTTGCAGAAAAGGCAACCGCGATTGACGGACCGGACGGACAAAAGCGCGTGAATCCCCGGTGATCTCGCGTCATGACTCGTCATTCGCGGCGTCCGTCCAGTCCGTCCTGTCCGTAATGTCAGTCAGAAGTCCGCGGAAATCAGCTCTCTCGCTCGCCCGTCTCCGTCTACCTGATCCTTTCCTTGGCTTTGCGGTACCACATCAGCAGGGCGGAATTCGAGGAAAAACCGAGCTCGAATGCGATCTGTTTATGGCTGAATCCCCGCTTTTTGGCGGATTCGAAAAAAATGATCCGGACCCTGTTGATATATTCGCCGATCGGAATGCCATACGCATCCTTAAAGAGATGGGAGATATAATAGCGGTTGAATCCGGTAAGTTTTTCCAGCTGCGCCAAAGAACAGTCCCGGCCGTTTTTCGCTTCGATAATGTGCCGGACGGAATTGACAATGTCGTTGTTCGACTGGTTCTTTGCCATCCGCAGGTCCTTCAGACGGAGATAAAGCTGAAATTCATCCAGCAGCATGGTCAGCGGCAAGCGGAAAAAAGCGTCCAGATTCTCCAAAGCCGTTTGAGGGGAAAGCCGGTCGAATTCATCCCAGCGGCGGTCCAGGACCAGTTTCAGGTCGGCCGCGAGCTCGACCCATTTCAGCGCATAACTAACCTTCCCGTCATGATCGATTTGATGCAGAAGCAGATTCAGATGGGTCGGGAACAGAAAAAACCAGAGATACAGCATGTTCCGGTCCGAATCCGGATAACCGACCCGATGCGGGATCCAGCGGTCGATCAGGATCACATCCCCGGCCTTGACATCGAAGGTCTTGTGATTCAGGGGAAACCGGCTTTCTCCCCGGAGGATGAACAGGATCTCCCGGTGCTGATGGATTCCGGGAGGCACATTTTCCGTCTGGGGAAGCCCGTCCGAATGTTTGCAGATGATTCTCGGGATTCCTCTGCGGAAAGCAGTAAACCATTCTTTTTCTTCCGGGATCATACCATAAATCTCCTGACTCGGGGAATGAATTCCAAATAACAATTTTGAAATGCCGTCACCCCCATATTCAGCAGATAATATACATCCCGAATCCGGGAATACAACCGGCAAAGAACAGAAAATTCTATCCTAAAATAGTGCAGCCCCGCATATTTTTCCGGTTCCCGCCATCAAAAAAGCAAAAATCAACAACAAAAAGCAAGATTGAAATCTTGTATTTGAAAGCAGATTGTATTATAGTCCATAAGCAACTCAGCATTCATGGAAAACCAAATCAGCGAAAGGAAGACGAAATGAAAAAGAAGACCGCCCCTAATTTCTGTTTCCTGATTCATACCTTACATTTAAAGCGTAAAATGCTGAGTCTTTTTACGCTGATAGAGCTCCTGGTCGTGATAGCGATCATAGCTATTCTGGCGGGAATGCTGCTGCCGGCCTTGAACAAAGCCCGTGTCACGGCGAGGTTGTCCTCCTGTTCCGGAAATCTGCGGGAGGTCGGCCGGGCTGTGCTTCAGTACAGCTTGGACAACAACGATATTCTGGTTCCCATCAATGGATCTTTCAGAAATATGGGCGGCACTGAAATTATGACGTGGGCATATTATGCCCGTCATTACATCGGGATCAATGACGATCCTGATCTTTCCAGTACAGAGTCTTATAATACTCCAGTAAAACAGCGTCACGGAGTTTTCACCTGTCCGGCAAGCAGTAATCAATCTGGGTTCTGGAATTACTGCTACCCGCAATATGGAATGTTTAAATTCTGGATCGGAGGAGTGGATCCCGATGACCCATTAGGGAAAAGAACTTGGAACAAGGGATTCAAATTACATCACATCACCCAGCCTTCCGCAAAAGCTTATATATGTGACTCAGTTCATACCAATGAGCAGGATTCATCAAAAATTCCACGGTGGAGTCAGGAGGATACTCTTCCAGTCATCGAGTATGGGTTTTATAAAGTGGAAAATACGGGGCGTTATGCCAGCCGCAGACGGCATGGCAATAAGCTCAACATGCTCTTCCCGGATGGGCACATAGAAACATTGACCGGCATGACATTGCACCAGAAAAGCCTGCCGTATTATTATTCCAGTTTAATGTTTGGACAGAAAGGCTTTAAATAATTCATTCTGCGAGACAAGGAGATAACACAGATGAAACGAGTTTTTTTTGTATTTTTTTCCCTGGCGTCGGCGCTGTTGAGTGCAAATCTTTCCGCCGCGGTCATTGTGGAAAACGGAAACAGCAATCATGATATCGTGATCCGCGACAAAGCGCCGAAGACGACCCGTTATGCCGCCGACGAGCTGAAGACCTATCTGAAAAAAGTTACCGGGATCGAGGCTAAGATTCTGACTGCGAAGAAAACCGGCCGCAAAGCGATCTATATCGGAGCCCATCCGGAACTGCCGAAAACGGCCGATTTCGATCCGGCGAAATACCTGGGCAGAGAACGCTTCCGCATCGCGGAACTCCCCTCCGGGGACATTTCCATCATGGGGGCGGACTGCAAAGATGATCCGGTTGGCCGGAAGGGGCGTGATTTCGGCCTGCTGTTCGGCACGTATGAATTCATCGAGCGTTTTCTCGGGGTCCGCTGGTATACGCCCGGCGAATTCGGCGAAGCCTTCGAACCGCTGAAAAAAATAGAAACTTCCGGTCTGCCGATCGACCAGAAACCCGCTTATTTCGCCCGGAGCTACTGGCCGTTCAAATGGAACGAATTCTCCGCGGAGGAATCGCTGGTTTTCAACCGCCGGGTCCGTGCGTTCGGCACCCGCTCCGGCAGTGCCAACCATACGATGCAGGATTTCTATTTCCCCTACCATGAAACGCGTCCCGACTTTTTCGCCCTGCGGCTGGACGGCAAGCGCGAGTTCGGCAAATTCCGTCCGGGCACCAAACCGGCCGAACGCCGCTGGGCCGGATATCCGCATTACTGTCTCACCAATCCCGATTTTCTGAAAGCCTACTGCAACGCGATCGACGATTATTATGCCAAAAACGGCAAGGCAAAATTCTGGAAGGAGATGCACCCGGATGACTATTTCGTCTATGTCATGCCGGACGACTGCTTCAATCTGAATCAGTGCTACTGCAAGAACTGTCAGGCGATGATCACGAACAAGCCGCGCGCCGAGATGAGCAATCTGGTCTTCTCGTTCGTCAAAAAGGTCGCCGAGCATGTGCAGAAGAAATATCCGGACAAAAAAGTCCTCACCAATCCTTATGAAAGCTATTATTATCCGCCGGATTTCAAACTGCCGGACAATGTGATCGTCTCGATCTGCGCCGATCCCTATTTCCTCTTTTACGGCAGCAAAAAGTTCCGCGATTCCTTCGAAAAGACCCTGAAGATGTGGAGCGCGAAGGCGAAAGAAGTTACGATCTGGCATTATTATCTGCCTTACCGCGACGCCTATCCGTATCAGATGCCGCACATCGCCGACCGGTGGTACCGCGCGTATCCGCAGATCCGCGGCTGCTTCATCGAGCTGAACGACACCGGGCTCGCCGGACAGCTCGCCGGACGCGAAATGAAGATCAATCCCGCCTACAAAAAGGAAAAGACAGTCGCCGACCTCGGACAGAATTATCTCACATTCTATTTCAGCATGAAAGCCATGTGGGGCGCCCCGGTCGACGTCGATGCCGAACTGGATCGTCATTACAAACTGTTCTACGGTCCGGCCGCGCCCGAAATGAAACGGTTCTTCACCCTCATGATCGGCCGCTGGGAAAATGTCAAGTCCACCCAGGGCGATGTCGAAAAGATGTTCGCCAAGTTCTCCGGCAAGGAACTGTATGAAGAGATCTACACGGACAAAGTCCTGGACCAGCTGGAAGACGCCATTGCCAAGGCGGAGAAAATGGTCTCCGCCGATTCCATCTATGCCAGGCGTATCGCCTGGGTCCGCAAATCCCATTTCAACGACTTCGTCAAAGTCGCCCGCGCCTATCAGCGGGACGCGAAACTTTCCAACGATACCGTGCTGACCGTTTCCACGGCGAAACCGCCCGTGATCGACGGCAAGCTGGACGATCCTTTCTGGAAAGGTCTGCCGGAATATAAATTCCGCCTCGCCAATGCGCCGCTGCCGCCGCGCTACGAAACCAAGTTCAAAATGGGATTCCGTGCCGACGGCAACCTGTATATCGGCGTCCGTGCCCACGATCCGGACATTCTCTCCGCCAAGCTGGTCTGCAAGGACCGTGACACCGCCGTTTACAACGACGATTCCATGGAATTCTTCTTCCGCACGGACGACATGCCCGCCAAGGCGCTGCGCAATATCACGGTCAACCAGAACGGCGTAATCCTCGATTATACCAAGTTCGGCAAGATGGACCGCACCTGGAATTCAGCCGCAGCCATCAAAGTGTTCCGCGGCAAGGATTTCTATTCGCTGGAAATGGCGATCCCGCTGAAGGAGATCGGCATCGATCCGGAATCGGTGAATCCGCTGCTGCGCATGAATATCTGCCGCAACAAATGCAGCGGCGTCGGCCAGAACTATGAAAAGTCCTGCTGGATCCCCGTTTACGGCAACTTCCACAACGTGATGCATCTGCCCGCCGTCCTGATGGTCGGCAAAGGCGATGCCGCGCTGGAGGATTTTTCCTCGGTCAATAAAACCTTCCTCAAACGGCACGTCACGGTCAAGGGCAAATCCAAAGCGGTGAAAGATAACTGCCGGCTGAAATATGAAAACGGCGAACTGCAGGTTTTCATCACCTATCCGAAAGAAGAGAATTCCTACGGCGACCTCACGCTCACCAAACTGAACGGCGCGGATCTGGAGAAGGCCCGCACGGTCGAGATCCGGTTCAAAAATCCCGATCCGGCGCTCGATCACATGGCCTGCTGGAGCTATACCGGCAAAGACGGCAAAAACCATTCCGACTGGATCCGGTTCAGCTCGCGCGAGATCCATCCGAACTTCAGCATCCGCACCTTCGACATTACGAGGGACGGCTACAATGCGAAAAAGCGGGCGATCAAAAAGCTCCCGCCGTTCGAACCGGCCAGACTGACTTATTTTGCAATTTACACCCGCAGCATCAAACGCGACGGCAAGGAACGTTCCTACACGTTGGATTATGTCCGCGTGACGGAACATCCGGCCTCCGGAAAGAAAAAAGACTGACCCATGGAAGCAAAATTGAAATTACCTGATGAAATTTCCTGCGACGTCTGGCAGGGCGGACTCCGCCGCAAGTTCAAATTGAACGGCTGCGCCGCGCAGATCGTGGAACCGCCTGAACCGCTGGAGGGAAACCCCTGGTTCTGGCTTCCCGAGTGGCCGACCGCCTTCCCCGAACGGAATGGCGTGAAAGATCTGCTGAAGATGGGTTATCACATGGTGCATATCGACGTTTTCGGCAAATGCGGCAGTCCGGAGGCGGTCGGGATCATGAGATCCATGTATGATTTCGTCCGGACCCTGGGTTTCGCCGAAAAAGCCGCGCTCATCGGAATGAGCCTGGGCGGCCTTTATTCGTTCCGTTATGCCGCGAAATATCCGGAAACCGTCGCCTGCATCTACGCCGACGCTCCGGTCGCCACCCTGTCCTACCGGGTCGAAAGCAGACGCGCGGACGCCGTGGAATTCAGCAGAGCCTACGGTCTCGGCGACGATACCGCAAAGTTGTTCGATCATCCGCTGGCGCCGGTCAACAATTATCTGCCGATGGTCAAAGCGGGGATCCCCCTGCTGCTGATCGTGGGACTGGCGGACACGAGCGTGGATGCGGAAAAGAATGGTCTGCTGCTCGCCGAACGCTGGCTCGCCGCCGGCGGCAGGGCGGAAGTGATCAAACGTCCCTACTGGGGCCATCATCCGCACGGTCTGGACGACACCACGAAAATCGTCCGTTTCATCCTCAGCAGCACGCTGAACAAATAAGACCGGAAGCAGAGCAGAAGATCAGGCGACGCTCCGGCGGAATTTCGCCAGGGAGATCAGGAACAGCACACTGCCGATGACCAGCAGGAACAGGAACGGTTTCCAGACGACCTCCAGTCCGGCGCCCCGGAAGAGGATGGACTGGCTGAAACTGACGAATTGGGTCGTCGGCGCGACTGACATCACATTCTGGACCCATTTCGGCATGCTTTCATACGGGGTGAATCCGCC
>SUWI01000226.1 GCA_015061565.1 Lentisphaerota bacterium | reverse complement strand
AAATCTGAAGTCTCCCCCAGGGGATCGCCGAAAACGGCAGAAAAACTCAGAATTCGGGCCGATTCTCAGAATTATTCCGGCAAAATCGGCCGACTGGCGGATTCTGAGTGTGTTTCATGCACACGGGGTGAAAAGTTGTAAAATCCTTTGAGTAAACGACTTTTAGCGAAAGTCAGAAATTTTCACTTCTCGGGGCAGGTTGAAAAAAAGGCAAAAGAAATGGCGGAGAGAGCGGGATTCGAACCCGCGGTAGAGTTTGACCCCTACGACGGTTTAGCAAACCGTTCCTTTCGGCCACTCAGGCATCTCTCCGCGCTGATCCTCAAACTATACTCCATTATTCGCTTTTTGCAACCTGAAATTCCAGTTTTTTTCAATTCCAACCTCCCTTTTTTCATTCCAATTATACCTTTTTCGGATAATCGATTTGACTTTTCTGCCAGAAACAGTATCTTACTTGAAGACCGGATCGCAGGAAACCGGTCGGGATAATATCCATAAACAAGGGGGAAATCATGGGAAAATTATTTTTCGCCGCACCTGAAATCGTCGCGGGGATCAACCGTCGGGGGCTATTTCTGCGGGGTCTGCTCATGCTGCTGATCGGGATCCTGATCGCAGTGCATCCGTTCATGACCGGACTGTTCATGTCCGTGGTCTTCGGGTGCGGACTGCTCTTCGGCGGGGGCTGGATCATCGCCGGAGCATTTCAGCCGGACCGGAAACTGTGGGGGTGGCTGCTGTACGGGATCCTGGTCGTGCTGGGAGGTCTGGCGCTGCTGTGCAATCCGGCCGCGGGACTGCTGATATTCGCCTGGATCACCGCGAGTCTGCTGCTGTCCGGGGGGATCATCGGGCTCACCAAGTGTGCTGCGGAACGCCATTCATCGGGACATAATATACTCTGTTATATTTCCTGGCTGTGCATCATTCTGCTGGGGATCCTGCTGTTCCTGTTTCCCCTGCTGGGCTTGACCGAACTGTTCTGGATTCTCGGCGTACTGCTGTGCGGAGAAGGCGCTGCGCTGATAATCCTGTCGTTCCGGATCCCGTCCGAATCCTGAGCCGGTTTTCGAAATGCCCCCGAAACCTGAGTTCATTTTCATCGGCAAAGTCAAGCCGGATGTCCGCTGGCATAATCAGCAGAGCGTGCATGAGCATCACGAACTGATCGTGGTGCTCAGCGGCATCATGCACATATCCAGCAGGGATCAGCAGGTGGAACTGCGGACCGGCGAGGCCGCGCTTTATCCCGCCGGGGTGCCGCATTGGGAACACAGCGATGAAAACGAACCGGTCGAAAGCTGTTTTCTGGTCTTCAGAGATCCGCGTCTGTCCGGTGACCGGATCGCGGTCAACAAAGATCAGGGGATATTTCTGAGGCCGCTGGCGGCCGCGCTTTACGAGCAGTCCATTTCCGGCGGGGAATGCTTATTCGGGAATGAAATTCTGGCGCTCATGCTGAAAATTTTCGCTGTCCCCGCTTCCGCGGAGGACAAACCGTCCGGGCTGGTCCGGAAAGTGAATGCGTTCATGCACCGGAATCTGGGAAGCGCCCTTTCGCTGTCCGACCTGGCCGAATCGGCCGGACTCAGCAAATATCATTTTCTGCGGCGATACCGTCGGGAAACGGGCAGGACCCCGATCCAGGTGCTGTGGGAAATGCGCTGTGCCGAAGCCCTGTCCCTGCTCAAATATACCGCGCTGCCGATCAAGGAGATCGCCGCACGCACGGGATTTTCCGATTCCGCGCATTTCTCCCGCCGGATCAAGGAATTCAGCGGCAAACTGCCGCGGCAGTTCCGCGACAGCTGATTTCCCCGGCTCACAGCAATCAAATACAATTTTTAGCAATATCATATCCTTGAAAATCGATATTGACAAATGTATATTCCAATCAAATCGAAAGCAATATCAATCAAAAATGGAGGACTATATGAAATTATCGGAACGGGCGCTGAATCTGACGCCGTCGGAACCGCGGCGGATCTATGATGCCGCGCAGAAATATACGGGAGTGATCGACCTGACGCTCGGGGATCCGGATCTGCCGCCGCCGCAGAATGTTCGCGAGGCGGCCTGCCGGGCGATCGAAGCCGGCAAGACCCGTTACAGTGCGAATGCCGGACTGATCGAACTGCGCCGCGCCATTGCCGAAGATGCCCGCAAGGAATACGGCATGACCTTCGATCCCGCCTCCGAGATCATTGTCACGGTCGGAGCGATGGAATCGGCGTATCTTTCCCTGTGGAGCCTGCTCAATGCAGGGGACGAGGCGATCATTCCCGCACCCTACTGGATCAATTACGGAGAGGTGGTGAAATCGCTGGGAGCGAAACCGGTTTTTGTGGAGACCCGCCCCGAAGACGCTTTTGTGGTGCGTCCGGAGGAAATCGAAAAAAGGATCACGGAGCGGACGCGTCTGCTGGTGCTCAATTCGCCGGCCAATCCGACCGGCGCGGTGATCCCCGGCGAAACGCTGGACCGGATCGCCGAACTGGTGCGGAAATATGACCTGTCGGTGGTTTCCGATGAGATCTACAGCCATCTGGCATTCGACAACCGCAAGCCGGAAAGCATCCTGACGCGTCCGGGGATGCGGGAACGCACTGCAGTCGTGACCGGATTTTCCAAGCGGTATGCGATGACCGGCTGGCGGGTCGGCTGGACCCTCGCTCCGGCCCCGATGATCCGGGTGATGACGCAGATGACGGAAAATATCGTGGCGTGTGCCCCCCTGCCCTCGCAATATGCGGCGATCGAAGCGCTGTCGGACCGCACGGATGAATCGTATATCCGGCGGGAATTCGAAAAACGGCGGAACTGCGTGCTGGAAGAACTGAAGACCATTCCCGAGATCACCAGCACGGGCATTCCGGCGACGTTCTACGCCTTCCTGGATGTCTCGCGGACCGGCATGAGCGGCGAGGAATTCGCGCTGGAACTGCTGAAGGCCAAACAGGTGGCGCTGATCCACGGGAGCGCCTACGGCGGCGCGGCCTACCGGAATTTCATCCGGATCGCCTTCACGATGGACTGCTCCGAACTGCGGAAAGCTTTTGCCCGGATCCGCGAATTCCTGGCCGAACGCCAAGCGGGGAAAGGCGACCGTCAATGAAAAAACTGCCAGTGACTTATGTTTTGGGGACCTATCCGCTGCTGGATGAACGGACGCGGGGTTCGCTGCTGAGCGAATTCGCCGACAACGGGGCGGAATTCCTGGTGCTGACTCATGCCATGATCAACCAGATCCTGAACGATACCTATTATGCGGATCGGCTGTCCCGCGAGGTCAAGTCCGCCGGATTGACTTTTCTGGATGCGCACGGGCCGTTCATGGGAATGTTCGACCTGTGTTATCCGGGGGAGAAATACAGCCGGACCCTTCTGCTGCGGCATCTGACGTGTCTGAATATCGCGGCCGACTTCGGCATCAGAACTTATACTTTGCACTGCGGCGGCGATTTCCGGTTTCCGGAATATACCGAAGCGCAGCTCATGGACGAGATCCGGCGCAAGCTCGATGCACTGCTGCCGGAAGCGGAAAAGCTGAAGCTGACGATCTGCCTGGAAAACGGCATGCCGAAACTGTGTTTTCCGGACCGGCTGCTCACGCTCAAAAAAGATTATCCGACGCCGTATCTGGGGTTCTGCTACGATTCGGGCCATGCCAATATCATGGACCGCGGCCGGTATTATGAGAACAGTCTGCCGAAACGGAATTACGCCGGCAGCGGATATGAGATAGAATGGGAAGACCATGCGCTGGAAAAAATGCTGCCGCACGTGGTGAACTGTCATCTGCATGACAACGACGGGAGCGAGGACATCCATCTGCTTCCCGGCGAGGGCAACATCGACTGGGAAAAGACCATGACCCTGCTGAAACAGGCGCCCCGGCTGCAGGTGATCCAGTCCGAGGTGAGATTCCCGCGGGAAAATCTTTCGGTGCGCAGACTTTGCGAAAACTTCCAAGATCTGCTGAAACAAGGAGAAAGCCATGAATAAAGAAGAATTGAAACGTCATATCTGCGAATATCTGGATTTGCATGCCGAAGAATGCATCGCTTCGGGGGAAGAACTGCTCCGGATGCCGGAACTTTCCTACCGCGAAGACCGCACCTCGGACCGGGTCGGAAAACAGTTCGAAAAACTGGGACTGAAACAGCAGACCGGACTGGCCGTGACGGGCCGGCGCGCCGATATCGATACGGGCCGGCCGGGACCACGGCTGGCCGTGCTGGGCGAACTGGACGCGCTGATCGTGCCGCAGCATCCGTTTGCCGATCCGGAGACGCATGCCGCCCATGCCTGCGGACATCATGCCGCGCTCAACGCCATGCTCTTCTGCGCCCAGGCGCTGACCCGGCCCGAAGTGCTGGAACATCTATCCGGTTCTCTGTCGTTTATCGCGACGCCCTCGGAAGAGTGCCAGAACCAGCCGTATATCGCCAGTCTGGTCGAGGCCGGCAAGCTCCAGTTCTTCGGCGGCAAATCGGAAATGATCGCCGAGGGCGTTTTCGATGATATCGACCTGGCGGTCATGCTGCATTCCGGAGGACGCAATTTCACCCCGTCTGGCTTCAACGGCTTTGTGATGAAACGGCTGATCTTTCACGGCAAATCCGCCCACGCCGGAGCGAATCCGGACAAAGGAGTCAATGCCATTTCCATGATGCGCGGCGCGATGGCTCTGCTGGACAGCCAGCGCGACACTTTCCGCGATGAGGACCACGTGCGGATCCACGGATATATCCCGGACGGCGGCGAAGCGGTGAACGTGGTGCCGGACCGTGCCGTGTTCACGCTCCAGGTCCGCGCCGCCTCGCCGGAGGCGATCAACGATGCTTCGAAAAAAGTGGACCGCTGTGTCCATGCCGCCGCGCTGGCTTTCTGCGGCCGGGCCGAGGTCCGCAATCTTTTCGGTTTCATGCCCCTGATCGCCTATGATGCGCTGGACGACATCCATCAGGCGAATATGAAGCTGATCGCGCCGGATGCGCCGTTCACCAGGGGTATCTACCGGCCGTCGTCGACCGACATGGGCGACGTGAGCATGATCATACCTTCGCTGCACGGATATTTCCGGGGTTTTGCGGGCACGGCGCACACGGATGATTTTCTGGTCAGCGATCCGCATCAGGCGTATGTGGATTCCGCCAAAATGCTGGCGCTGGATGCGGTCGATCTGTTATGGGGCGATGCGGCGGCAGGAAAAGCGGCGGCCGCGGTGAAATGTCCGATGGACAAAGCGCAGTATCTGGAAAACATGCGGGCCTTTTCTTCGCAGCAGGAGTTCGACTGCCGCAAAACGGAGTCGTGAAACTGCTGACGATTTTTCATCCGGCGGACTGGAAAAAAACGGAAAAAGGGTGTATTATACGGTACGGATAACCTGAGTGGAGGATCAAGATGTTTTCCGTTCCCGTGACTTATATGGTCGATTTCGGCTCGAACGATGCAAAGAAGCGGCAGTTCATCATGCACGAATTTGCCGCCAACGGCGCCGAGAATCTGGTGCTCTCGTGCTGGCTGGTCGACGAGATCATGCGCGACTATAAGCTGGCGAAACAGCTGCAGCAGGAAATGGATGCCGAAGGACTTCATTTTGCCGATGCGCATGCACCTTTCGGGAGCGTTCTGGATCTGAACTGTCCCGATCCGGATTTCCGGCCGCAGATGCTGCTGCGGCAGAAAATGGCGATCCGGATCGCCGCCTCCTTCGGTATCAAAACCATCACCATCCATCCGGGAAGCGACCGGTTTTTCCCTGAAATACCGCTGGAAAAACATTGGGACCTGATGCGCGACGGACTGGACCGGGTGCTGCCGGAAGCGGAAAGCTGCGGCGTGACGGTCTGTATCGAAAACAGCATGTCCCGCGCGGCTTGTCCCGCCGCCGTGGTCATGCTCAAGAACGAATATCCGACCGACACGCTCGGTCTCTGTTACGATTCCGGTCATGCCAATCAGCTGGTCATGGGCCGGTATCATCCCGAAGCGAAAATCCGGAAATTCTGGCAGGTCGTCGGCGTGGATGAACCCGAATGGGACGACCATATCCTGGAAAAGATGCTGCCGCAGGCGGTCAACTGCCATCTGCATGACAACGACGGTTCGGATGATTCGCACCGGCTGCCGGGCGACGGGAATGTGAACTGGAACGAGGTGATCCCCGCCTTGAAAAAGGCACCGCGTCTTCAAGTGATCCAGTGCGAGGTCAAAATGGCCGCCAATCATTATTCCGTGAAACAGGTATGCCGGAAATTTGCCGAATTGGGTGAAATCAACTGAACTGAAAAAACATAACATCGAGGTGAAACATGTTTTCCGTTCCCGTATCGTTCCTGTTCGACTTTGGTCAGACCAACGAAAAGTCCCGTCCGTATTTCATGCACGAATTCGCCGCCAACGGCGCCAAGCATCTGGTGCTGAGCAACACGCTGATCAGCGAGATAATGAAAGATTACACGCTGCAGAAGACTCTGCTGGACGAAATGGCGGCGGAAGGATTGACTTTTGCCGATGCGCATGCCACGTTCGGTCCGATGCTGGACCTGATCTGTCCGGTGCCGGAGGCCCGGCCGCAGATGCTGCTGCGCCAGAAACTCACCCTCCAGATCCTGGCGGATATGGGAGTGACAACCATCACGATCCATACCGGCAACGAGACGCATTATCCGGGTTATGACCTGGAAGTGATGTATGACTTCATGAAACGGTCCCTGGACGAACTGCTGCCCGTGGCCGAAAAACTCGGTATCGTGATCTGCATCGAAAACATCTGGTATCAGATCAATACGCCGGAACGTCTGCTCGGGATCAAGAAGGAATTTCCCACGGATGCGCTCGGATTCTGCTATGATTCCGGACACGCGAACGTGATGGACAAAGGCCGGAATTTCCCGGAATCCAATCCGTACAACGCCTGGAAGGGTTTGCCGCCGCAGTTCGACGACCGGATCCTGGAAAAAATGCTGCCGCACGTGGTGAACTGCCATCTGCATGACAATAACGGCATCATCGACCAGCATTTCAATCCGGGCCGCGGGACCGTGGACTGGAAACACGTCATCGGTCTGCTGAAGCAGGCGCCGCGCCTGCAGGTGATCCAGAGCGAAGTGATCCCGATCCGCGTGCACGATTCGATCCGCGACATCTGCGAAAAGTTCCGTGAACTGGGCGAGCTGTGATCCGGCTGCAAATCCCATAAGAAATAAAAAAATCCGGCATCATTATGCAGCGGGCTGCCGCCGGACGGCATCCCTTAACCACCCTGTATGGGATATGTCTGGCAGATACCGGAAAACGCCCTGCACGACGGCGACGATGTTCTGGAATTCAATCATAAGGATCCCGGCGAAGCGCGGGTCGACTGGTGCGAGATCTATCTTCCCGCGAAAGAATGACCGGCCTTCAGGTACAAAAAAACGCGCTCCGCGGTTTCAAGTCGGGAACCCGGAGCGCGTTTGATTTTCCGTTACTGTTTCTTCGGATTTTCTTTTTCGAGCTTGTCGAAAGTCTCTTTATCGGAGAGTGAAACATGCCCTTCGACCCAGCCGTTGTCCAGCGGGTTGGCCACACGTTTTTCCAAGTCGCGGAAGAGCCGGAAGAGGTCGATCGCGCCGCCGATGCCGAACCAGAAGGTGGAGAAGAACGCCACGATGCCGGGGACTATCAGGGTCGTGATCAGATAGCGGTATCCCCACCAGTGGATGGGCCAGGGCGAGATCGCATTCCAGATGACCGTTCCGACGAACAGGATCAGGAAGCCGTAAACGAAGCTGTAAAGGAACACGCCCCAGGCGATGCAGCGGTCGCCGAAGGTGTATTCGGGGGTGATGCCGATCATTTTGGAGAAGGCATTCCGCAGGGTCAGTTTTTCCACGGTCTTGTTTTCGCCGTCGGTATTGTAGATGCCGCGGTGCAGCATGCGGTCAAGATTGAAAGGAACTTTCTGAGTGGCAAAGGAAACCACGCAATAGAGGATCAGGGTGAGAATCATGGTCATCATGTAGAGCTCGTAGGAATTGATCGGGAATTTCACCGGATCCATTTTCCAGACCACGATCGGGTTCAAAGGTTTGGAGACGGTTTCCAGGAAATTGCCGAAGCCTTCCGCCCAGCCCATTTTCACGAGCCAGGGATAGACTGTGCTG
>SUWI01000225.1 GCA_015061565.1 Lentisphaerota bacterium | reverse complement strand
TATTTTTCAGCCGTTACAATTCAAGCTGGTTAAATATAATAGTCTTTCAGAAAAAAGCAAGTATGAAAACGAAAAAGTTTTCGACCGGACCGATCATACCCTCGCCCAAAACCGGCCTTCGGACAAACAATGGCAGATTTATTCCATACCGGCTTTTTTCAGTGCCGCGGCAGTCTCCCGGATCAATCCTTCCAATGCCGTAAAACGAGGCTGAAAACCAATGTTCTCCGCTGTATGGTCCTTCGGGATATAAACCGACACAGTCGAATTCGGCGAACCGGACTTCAGCTCCGCGATTTCGATTTTCAATCCGAATTTTTCCTGGAACGCGGACAGGATCTCCTGTTTGGCGGCCGGTTTCCTGCTGAAAGCATCAAATGCGGTGTTGATCTTCGTCTGCGCCTGACAGCACTGGATCAATGCGAAAAGGTCATCAGGACTGATATAATCCCGGATCAGATCGCTGTCTGTTGTTTTCAGGACATCTTTGTTCAGGACCGCTTTCAGGATATCCGTCATCAGATACCCCGAATTCGGGTCCGCATGCCGGCTGAAATAGGAAAATATCCGGATATCGACGATATTCAGATCCGCATGCGCACGATGTTTGGCTTCCGAATACAGTTTGGCCAGCGCATAGTAATCCGGCGGCTGGATCCGGTTCGGATCGATCCGCAAACCCGAGCCGGCGGTTTCACGGCCGTAGATCGCGCCGCTGGAAAAATCCACATACAAGGCCGCCGGGTTGACCCGTTTCAGATAATCCAGGCAGAGATCGTCATATTGTTCCAGCACCGAGAACCAGAGTGTGTAATCATCTTTGAGCTTGTCCGGGGTACCCGCTCCCACACAGTTGATCACCGTATCGCCCCGAACGGAAAAAAAGTCTTCATAACCGCCGTGAAGAACGATATTGCCGGACAGCCGTTCCGTGTTCAAAAAAGCGGCCATGCGTTCCGCCGAACGTCCGAACCATTCGACCCGGTAATCCGGCTGTTTCAGAAAACGGGAAATCAGTCCTTTGGCAATATGGGATGTGCCGCCGAGAATGATAACGGTTTTCATGATGGAATCGGATTCCTGCGTTACTTGGAAATCAGGTCATCCGGACCGTAGATCTCTTCGGCTTTGACCGGCAGGGGCTTCCCGTAAGTCGGGACCAGATATTTTTCGATCCACGGCCGGCTTTCCGCCACCAGGCAGGTGTTGACATGCTTGCCGAACCATTTGATGTTCAGGCCGCGTTTGATGATGTCCGCCAGCGGCTCCTCGAAGAAATTGCCGATCGAAGTCTGCATGTAGGGACACGGCATCACATCGCCGTATTTGGTGATCGAGATCATGCGCTTGACCGCGATGCAGCCGAGGTCCAGCCCGTAGGACGGCGTCAGATGGGTGAAGACATTGTATTTCTTTTCCAGCACATTGCGCATGTAGGCCATATCGTCTTTGGTGACCAGATTGTCGAATTTGCCTTCCCAGGCGCCGACCGGCTTGGCATAGGTCACAAAGGTCCCTACCCCTTTGGATTTGGCGAATTCGAGATACTGGATGAATTCCTCCGAATGGATGCGGTCATGGGTCACCACCGTCGAGAGGATGATATTCAATCCGGCTTCGAGGGAAGCGTCGATGGCGCGGAGTGCTCTGGCATGGGCTCCGGGCGCATGACGGAAGGCGTCATGTTCCTCGGCGTTCAGACTGTCCAAGCTCAGCTGGATCTTGTCGACACCGATGGCTTTCAGATGTTTGGCGCGTTCGCGGTCGAGCATCCAGCCGTTGGTGTCGCTGACCAGATAGAATTTGCTCGGGTCGATCGCTTCCACGAGCTGGTCGAAATCGGGGAAGATCAGCGGTTCGCCGCCGGTGATGACGAAATTGGCCAGTCCGAGTTCATCAGCCTGTCGGGAGAGTTCGCGGACATCGTCCAGTGTGAAAAAGCGGCCTTCCTTTTTCCCCTGGAAATGTTTGATGGAGCAGTGTTCGCAGCGGAAATTGCAATGATAATCATATTGGAATTGAATGATGGCGATACTTTCCCCGCGGTTGACTTTATTGGTGAAATCCATGACTTTTTCATATACCCGCGGTTTGTTGCGCCGAAGCAGTTCGCGTTTATTATTCTCTTCCGGTTTCAAATTCTCAGCCATGATTCTGATTCCTTTATTTTCGATTCTGTTCGATAAAATTTTACGTTGATTCCCATGTCGATACGGTTTGTAGATAATATACTTGCCATTCAAGTATTTTCAAGGCAATCAATGCGGACAGATATTGAAAAAACGCAATTATTTTCCGTTTTTCTTCCGTAATACATTGATTCAAATCTTGACAGCAATTATTTTCCGATTTTCTTCCGTAATACATTGATTCAAATCTTGACAAGAATAAAAGGATTGATATATTATCACATAATTTTGACGGACAGGACAAACAGGTTGAAAAGAGAGTTTATAATGAGTTACAAATTTTATCAACTGGCGGTTTCCGCGATCCGGGGTATTCTCCGGGTGACTCAGATACCCTGGCGCTGGTTTTTCAGACATTTTTCGAAAACCGGTTATCTGGTGAATCTGATTGCATCCGCCGATCCGAAGGGCGAAGGCTCGACCGTAATGCTGGATTTTTATGAAAAGAATGCCTCTTTTCTCCCGTATGCGGAAAATGATTATTTCCTGAAGCTCAACACCGGTCTGGAAAAGGTTGCGATCATCCTTCAGGGACCGGTCTGCCACCGGAAAAATTTCACTCTTGAAACTATTCGCCGTTACCGCGGGCTCTACCCGGATATCCGGATTTATCTTTCGACCTGGGAAAATGAAATCGTCGATTTCGACCCGGAAACAGAAGGTTTCACGCTGGTCCGGAATCCGTTGCCGAAAAACCGCGGTCCCGGCAATATCAATTGTCAAATCCTCTCGACCCGCTACGGCCTCGAAGCCGCCAAACGGGACGGCTGCCGCTGGGCAATGAAAACCCGCACGGACTACCGTTTTTTTGACTGGCAGCTGCCCCATTGGTATCTTTCTTTACTGGAAGAATTTCCCGTGCGAGGGAACGGGTTGAAATCCCGGATCATTGTCCAGGAAGCAAGCCGATTTGTTCCGTATTATCTCGACGACTATTGCATGTTCGGTGAAATATCCGATTTGGAGTTCTTCTGGAACATTCCATTGATTGACGGAGTATTAAAACGAAAAAAAATTTTTACTCTCCATGAAATTGATTCCATCAAAGAATTATATGAACCGCCGGAATGTCCTGAACTCTATCTTTATCGTTCTTTTGCGGAACGGCTCGGAGATTCTTCTGAACTGACTTGCAAGGATTATTATCGTTTTCTTGCAGACCGGCTGATCCTGACGCATTGGGATCAGTGGTTGTGGTTTAAATATAACAATATCAATTGGATTCCGCGACGTTCAATGAATGCCTACATGAACTACATGAACTTCAGTGATTGGCTTTGCATTTACCATGACAGTGAGAAATATGCTTTTGATGCCGCGGCAATTATGAATCTTTCTCCGTTCGACCGTGTCTCGGCCTCAACAAGAGTAAAAGTGGAACCTGAGGAGCAGAAATCTTGAGATCGTTTCATATTATCATGCCTATGGCCGGCCGCGGCAGTCGCTTTCTGGAACAGGGAATAACTGTTCCAAAACCGCTGATTTGTGTGGAAAGAGTCCCGATCTTTAAGCGGGCGATTGACGGATTGAACGATGTCAGTTCGGTCCGCAAATACAGCTTTATCGTCCGCCAGGAACACATCCGCGATTTTTCCATCGACAAATGTTTGCTAAAATTTTACCCTGAAGCCGAGATCATAGCGGTGGAACAGACCACTCGCGGTGCGGTGGAAACCTGTCTTATGGCGCAAGAAAATATCCGGGAGGATGAGGCCATTGCAGTAATGGATTGCGACCTTGAATTTTATTCCAGATCCTTCAACCGGGAAATTTTGTCAGATTTGTCGGTAAACCATCCGTGCGTTGCGGGCAGACTGATTTCATTTGATTCCGACCAGCCGAAGTACAGCTATGCTCAAATCACAAAGGATGCACAGGTGATCCGGACAGCGGAAAAGCAGGTCATATCCAATCATGCCCTGGCCGGCGCATATTACTTTTCCAGGGGAGAATATTTTCTGTCCGCAGCGCATGAACTGGTTCGACGTTTCGAAACCGGGGACGTTCAAGCCAAAGAATTGTATATATCGCTTCTGTACAACATCTTGCTGGAAACGGGAAATCGGATTCAGCTGCACAAGCTAGATTTCTACCGTTCATTTGGTACGCCGGAAGAATTGACCGGGATGGATTGGAGCTGGAAAACTGCAAATGTCTGAGATTCAATACATAATATCCGATCTGGATGGGACGCTGGCTGATACGTTCGAGGCAAATTATCAAGCTTACAAGTCGGTATTCGGCAAATACGGTTTTGAATTGACCAGGGAATCATACCGTCGCTGTTACGGTTTTAAATTAGACGACTTGTGCCGGAATTTGGGGTTCAGTTTCGATACGGATCTTTTGGAGAAAATCAAAGAGCAGAAGGCCGCCTGCTATCCCGAGTTTTTTTCATTTCTACGACCCAATATGGTGCTGATAAATTTTTACCGTGCGTTCCGGCAGCAGGGAGGGCATTTGGCTCTTGCCACTACGGCTTCGCGGAAAAATGTTTTGAATATTCTTGACTATCTGCAATTAGGCAGCTTGTTCGATTTCATCATTGTCGGGGAAGAGGTTAAGCGAGGCAAACCGGATCCGGAATGCTTTTTGCTTGCACTTCACAGATGGGGTATCGGTCCGGAAAAAGTTTTGGTTTTCGAAGACAGTGAAATCGGGATTAAAGCTGCCGAACAGGCGGGACTCAAGGTCTTGGGCATAAGGAACGGCTTTTATGAGACTTAAAATTGCCGGGCATTCCGGCTGCAGCATAGAAGTGATTCGTGAAAACGGGCAGCTGCTTTTGTATAAATATAGCACAAATCCTGAATACGGGAAACGTTTGCAGAAACAGTTTGAGAAGCAGCAGGAATTCAGACAAAAATCTCTTGGGAAGGGAATTACTGCCCCTTCCGTTTTGCACAGGATCGACAGTCCCGGTAAATTCGGAATGGTGATGGAATTCATCCATGCCAAAACCTTCATCGATTATTTCGAAAATGCGTCCTATACAGCGCCGAATGAATTTGCCGATAAAATTATTGCCTTTCTGGAATCGGAATTTGCTCAGTCTTCCTTGCAAGGTATTCCGGAATCGCTTCTTACTGCAAAATTAGACAGTGTGGAAAGTAATATCCTGGCATCGGAAATTTTGCGGAATGATAAGGAGATTTCCGGTCTGCTGATCCGGGCCAGAGCGCTGATCCATGACGGAAATGCCAGAGAATGGCCGGTGGGGTCATGCCATGGGGATTTTACGCTTTCCAATATACTCTTTCAGGATTCCACCCTCTACCTGATTGATTTTCTGGACTCCTTCATTGAAACGCCGCTGATGGATTTGGTCAAATTGAGGCAGGATACCAGATACTGCTGGAGTCAGTTTTTATATCAAGATCCGTTCGATTGTGTAAAAAACCGGATTATCATGGATTTTCTGGACAACCGGATTTGGTACCATTTCAAAAACTATCCCGGCGTATCATCCGGATATCTGGAATTGCAGTGTATGAATTTCCTGCGAATCCTTCAATACGCCAAGTCTCCTGGTATTATTGATTTTCTGAAGAAACAGCTGATCCAACTCCTTCAAAAGGAGCCATCATGAATAAAACCGTTCTGCTGATTCCTTTTGCCAAGCCCCATCTTGAATTATCCTATCTTTTGACTGGCGATGCGGAAAAACTTCCTTTTGTCCGATCCGTCACGGGAATGAATTTAAATGCTTTTGCACGAATCTGTATCATTCTCCTGAGGTCGGAATGCGATCGTTGGGGGTATGCGGAAAGAATTTCCGCCGGTTTTAATTCAGCCGGGCTGGATGATCCGGAATTCCTTTTACTGGATCAGGCTACCGGCAGCCAGCCGGAAACCATTGCT
Source organism: Lentisphaerota bacterium (assembly GCA_015061565.1). Classification (GTDB taxonomy): domain Bacteria; phylum Verrucomicrobiota; class Lentisphaeria; order Victivallales; family UBA1829; genus SIG94. Next base: position 2,111 of record SUWI01000225.1, on the reverse strand, counting down.
CTAGCCCTGAAAATGATTTCCTTGAAAGGTCCTTTCTGGTGCAAAGACCCGGATAATTATTTCCAGTCGGAAGTTGTCGCAGGGAATTATGTCACTGCATTCCCACTGGATTCTTTGACCACGGTAAATCCGCAGAACAAATGTTATTTGAATATCAGTGATGCGGATTATCTTCTCAACATCGCGGAAAAACGAATTATCGGCCGTTATTTCTGTTCCGGAGGCTATGGCTTCGAAGATGCAGACCGCTTTCTGGATGTCTTTCAAAGGATCAAACATTTCGGACAGCTGTTTTTAAGCCATATTATCTATCGCATGCTGCTGGATGGTGATCTGTTTCGTCCGCTGTATGTTTCGGATTATCAGGATTGGGGTACGAAAGAAGATTGGACCAGAAATCAGTATTTTAATTCATCCCATTAATTTTTTATCCAAATCATATTTGAAATGATATGCTTATGAAAAGCCTCGGTTCGGCTTAATGGAATCACCAAGTGAAAAAGCAGAATAACTCTTTGCAGTTCAGCAATTCTTTATCAGTTCGGCAGGATATGCATGAAGATAGATTTCTCCCCAGAAATAATATGAATGCGCAGAAATCTCAAATTTGTAATTCAGATTCAATGATTCCAGGAACGGTTTGATTTCAAAGAATTCATCGGGATTATGATAGATCGCCAGCGAAAGCACGGGACGATCCCGCTTCAGAATCTCCGTCATTCCACGCGCCATGTCAAGACCGAATCCTTCAATATCGGATTTAATGAAACCGATTTGCCCCATATTTTTGCAGAGATGATCAAGAGAATCAACATGAATTTTTGTATTTCCAGCGACATTCAGATCTGCGTCAAGTTCACCATTATCATTGAATGAAATCTCATATTCATGATCGCCGATCCCGGAAAGAATCAACTCGACTTTCGACTCAGGAATCTTGTTGAATTCCATAACCTTTTTGAATCTTTCCGCATTCTTCGGGGATGCATCGAATGCGTAGATTTTTGAGGGAGAAAACCCCAGCATGACCAGTGCAGAATCACCGATATACGCACCAACATCAAGAAAAATTTTGTTTTTTATATAATTTTTCACCGCCTCGGGAAAATCTGGAATTCTAAGTTTGTTGAAAAAACATTCAAAGATTAAATCTTCTTCCGGAATGCCGAAACGTTTTGACAATAAAGTTTTTTCACTGTTGAAACGCGCAATATCTTTCGGGGGCACGGCAAGAATCGGCATTATATTCAAACTATTGTCATTATTGTCGATGTCGGCATAAAGCGCGGGTCGCTCTAGAAACCTGATAACGTTTTTGATACTGTTATCATCCAGTCCGGCACTAAGCGCTGGCAGACGATGGAAATAAGAATGAAAAGATAGGTTTTTCACCTCATCATCAAAAGGATTATGCTGTGATGCCTGATAAAAATGATATCGTCCCTCATGGCATCCCTTGACGAAACTTAATAAATACGTGATTTTACGGAAGAGCGAATCTTTTTTCATAACCATCTCCATTTTGCGGATTTTCAATTTCAGCAGGCGTATGATACATTTATTATAGCATTTTCGGCATCTTCTCAATTTGATCCCGGATATTGTTTTGAGAAATATACGGATTCACAGTTTGTCCCCTGGTTCAGTCTTTCGGTTCGGCCGCAGGCGATCCCATGCGGAAAGACGGCAATGAAACAATCGAACGGATCATAAACCAAAGATCGCGACGGCCCTTCCGGGTGCACATCAGGGTCAGCGACATTCCGATCGGCATCGCGGCGACCGAACAGATCGCCGCGCCAGAGGCGCCGATCCACGGGATCAGCAGCATATTCAATGGCACATTCAGCAATGCGCCGGAACAGAATACTGCCGCAATCATCGCCAACCTGTGTTCATTGACTGCATGACAATAAAATGCCAGCAGCAATCCGCTGAACGGCAGCGACAGGATGTGCCAATACAGGATCGGGACAGCAGCGGCAAAAGAGTCGCCATAGAGGAAGGTTATCAGCGGACGGCCGATCAGCAGCAAGACCAGGATCGGAGGAGCGGAAATCCAGAAAAGCAGGAAATAAAAACGGTGCAGCTGATAACCTTCCTCTATGGCG
>SUWI01000224.1 GCA_015061565.1 Lentisphaerota bacterium | reverse complement strand
AAACCAGGATTTTCATTCTGCTTTTCTATTCAGGTGCGCTCCTGTCTTACGCGTCCTCCGTATTCTCCGTATTCTCCGTAAAAAAAGTTCGCGGATTCCGGACAGACCATCTCCCTAACTCCACTGACGCGATACATCCGGAGCTGGATTTGCCGTTTTTATTCGAAAATGCTATTGCAAAATCGCGAAAATCGTTTATAATATGTATATGGCCGTTATCAGACGTTCCAACAATTCAAACAGGAGGTTTTTATGGCTGACATCTCGAAAAGCTATTGTCTGAATCATCCCGACACCCCCGCCGTGGCCCGCTGCGCCACCTGCGGCAAACATGTCTGCGCCCAGTGCGTGGTCTCCCGGAACGGGTCGTCCTATTGTTCCAAGGCCTGCGCCGATTCCGCGGCCAATACTGCCGGCCGGGTGAACTCCGCGGTCGCGGCCGAACGCAACATCGCCGCCCGTGCCCGGATCCGGACCATCGTCATTCTCATCATCCTGGCTGCCGCGGCGGCCGGCGGCTGGTATTATTATCAGAACCATAAGGACGAGGTGAATTCCAAGGTGAATTCCGCTGTAAAGAAAGCCGGAAACAAGGTGCAGAAATCGATGGACTCCTCCAAGCAGACCATCCAGAAAGGCGTGCCCGGCGATTCCAAATACAAACGCGACCGGGAAGGTGCGATCAAGTAAGCGATGATAAACCAGCAGACCGGCTTTGTGCCGGTCTGTCATTTTTCTCCGGACTTTTCCGGAGTTTTTTTTGCCCCTGATCTGAACCCTTGCGCCTGTTCGTCGGACGCAAGGGTGAAAATGCGCTCAGATGAGTTCAAAGTCCTTTGACGATCTCATCGTAGGTTTTCACGAAATCCGCCCATTTTTCCTTATTTTTGGCGGAGAGGCGTTCCACATGCGGTTTGAGCTTGGCGAAATCTTCTTTCAGTGAAGCGACCTTGGCTTCTTTGCCCCATTCCGCCAGTTTTTTCAGCGCTTTGATATGCATGTCCTGCGGATAATTGTAGAAATACCGTTTATAGGCGGTCAGCAGGAAATCATAGGTTTTTTTCCGGTCGGCGCGATACACGAATGCCACATACAGGTCATACCAGGACGGATTCTTTTCGGCGAAGGCAACGCATTCGGGAATGAACTGTCCGCGGCAGACGGAGAACATCTTTTTGAGAGTCAGTTTGCGTTCGGCATTGACAACCGGGTTTTCATACAGATCGTCGCAGACCTCGTCCACGATCTTGCAGAGTTCGTCGAAGGTCTTGGCTTTCTGACTGAGGAACTTGTACATGACCAGATTATTGGCCTTGTTGTTGATCCGGGTGGCGGAATCGGCCGCGGCTTTGTAGGGCGCGGGGTCCTTGCCGCCCCAGCCGGGGAAAGTGTCGGCCGCCTGCAGGCTGAGTGCCATCGGAATGACGAGCGCTGAGAGAATCATTTTCTTCATGGTGATAAACTCCTTTTTTTCAGGTTAAAACTGGATGTTTGGCTGATTGACAGTGATGGTCTGGCGGATATTGCCTTTTTTCAGGACGATGCTGCCGTTCCCGGCCGCCTTGCAGGAGAAAACGCCGTTTTCGTAACGGGGTTCCAGCAGGCGGACATCTCCCTTGAAATCGGCCTCGATCCCGATCGGGAGGATCACGGCGCATTGACCGTCCCGGAGCTGAAGCCGGATCCGGACATCTCCCTTGTCCGCGAAGAATTCGGCGGAATAATCTCCAGTGGATTTGCCGAATTTGTCATAGACGAAAATTTCCGCCAGATTTTTCCCGCCATGCCAGCCGAAATCGCCGCTGACGCAGGTCAGGATCCGTTCCTTACCCATCAGCCATTTCGAATGGATCTCGATCGGCGTGAAGGGGAACATCTTCTGTGTGATCGTCGGGGATGCACTGGTATTCAGATAATGGTAATACAGTGCGCCGTTTTTCATGGCGTTGCGGATATCCGCCATATTTTCTTCGGGCGTGCGGCCGTAGGTGGAAACATCTCCCAGCTGGATCGGCGTGTAGAGATGCGAATAGAAGATCCACCAGGAATTGCAGGTTTCCTCGAACCGGGGGAAATGGAACTGCCGTTCCGTCCTCGTTTCGGGTCCGAAATTGGCGATCAGGATTTTATGATGTTCATTGATGATCTTGTCATAAATTTTCATCATGAACGGCATTTTCAGTAGCGTGACATAGCCGATTTTATTCTTCACGTTGTTGTTCCGGTCCAGCGCCACGGATACTTGGTCCCACATATCATAAGAGAGCCGGAGCGGGGAACAGGTCGATTCGTCGATATAGATCCCTTCCGGATCATAATACTGAAAGATTTTGTCCAGCGTTTCCAGCATGGATTTGCCGAAGGAGTTGGTCAGGGTCGGAATGAAGAAATGATACGGTTCTTCGATGCCGGTGTAGAATTTGCCGTCCTTCGTCCGCAGTGCACTGTCCGCGTAGGTTTGGTAGTCGTCGACTTCCGTGGACCACTGCGTGTGGATATAGTAGAGACGTTTCAGCTCGGGCATGATTTTCTTCGCGGTTTCGAAAATGCTTTTTTCGAACTTGCGGAGGGGCTCGACATCGCGCGGTTCGATCTTGCCGCCGACATTGGCGCGGGATTTTTCCTTCATGATGGCCGGACCGAAGACCGCGGCGTTCCAGTTTTTCTGTTCGCCTTCCATATACCGCCAGTAATGAACTCCGTAAACGTTCATCGTGATACCGTTCTTTTTATGGAATTCCACGGCTTTCCACGGTTCTTTCTGCCAGTCGCGGAAGACGTTCATGGAAAGATGGAGCTGGCCCGGAATGGTGAAATTCACCTGCCAGTCCTTTCGGACTTCGTTGACGAAATCGAAATAATCATCGGACCTGACCGGATAGACCGACCATTCGACGGTGCGGGATTCGCCCGGACTCAGGGCGAAAGTTTCGGTTTTGATCCCGGCTTTGCCTTTTTCGCAGTACTGCACATTCTGGACCCGGAAAACATCGTCCTGCGCCAGCAGCCCCAAGCCGGTCCCGTGTGCAGGATCGGGGAAGAACACGCTCGGATTCCGGCCGTCCTGATTCATGCTCCGGGACGGACTGCTGTCGCCCGCCAGGTAGATTTTCGGGAACGGTTTCGAGTCCATTTCATACGCGATGCGCAGTCCGATCAGTTTGTCCGCTTTGCTGGTGAAAGTATCGAAAATGTCAATGCGGTTTTCCTTCTTGTCCAGCTTGCGCGTGACCGTGTAGAACGGATTGTCGTCACCGACCGTGATCGTTTTCGTCCGCTCTCCCGGAATGGAGAAGACCGAACGAATGGTATAGGTCTGTTCGCCGAACGTGACGGCAAGGCCGTTTTTGCCGTCCGTGCAGGAGAAATCCGGCCGCGGAAGTTGGCGGACCCGGACAAAATCTTTTTCCTGTTCGGCGGGTTTCAAAGCGGTCGGAGTGTCCTCCTGGACGATGACGAAATTGCGGATCGCCAGGGCAGGGCGGCGCTTGATCCCCCAGAGACGGAAATAGCCTTCCAGTTCCGCCCCGAACCGGATCCGCAGTAAATTCTGCTCCTGTCTGGAAAGTACATCGGAAATGTCCAGCTTGACCTTGTAGGCTTCCAGATTGGCCGGCAGAAATTTGGTGATGGCCTGTTCATAATCGGGAGAATAAAGGGCATACCATTTATCCCCCTTGCAGACTCGTGAAATGCCGTAATCGCAGTGGACGGCGGTGAGTCCCTTGTTCAGCAGACGGGCGTTGTTCCGGTCCGCCATGGCGCTGAGCAGCCGGTCGTTGACGAGGATCTGCCAGCAGGGCGTCCAGCCGCCGAGACGCGGGAAATCCAGCCGTTGTTCGAAACAGACCACGACGCGGCCCTTGCCGTCCCATGGCGGCAGCTGCCAGACCTGATTGTCATGCAGACCGATAAAACATTCATGAGGCTGGCGGAGCAGGATTTTATCTTTAGCCCCGAGCATAAATACGGCGAGAAGTGCCGCCAGAAAGGCCGTTCTTTTCATATCTCATTTCTCCGTGTAAACGTATTGGAAATAGGTGCCGGAGTCATACCACCAGCTGGTGATCTGCGGCTGATGGGCGCCGCGGTAATAGCGGGCTTTCAGCTCGGCTGCGGAAGAACTCTGAACATGGCCGTCTCCCATGGCCAGATTGGCTCTCTTCTGATGCCGGGCCGCCACGGCGCCGCCCTGATCGACGTCGATCCGGTAATACTGTTTTTTATCGGCCTGCGGGGTGACAACGTCTTTCTGTCCGGCAACGCAACGGATGCTGTCCGCATACAGCGGAAACTCGGAAACTCTGCTCCCGACGGCGCTGAGCTGGAGCGCGATGCTGTTGGCGGCGGTTGCATATTGTCCGTCGACAGCACCGTCGCTGCCGTAAGACTGGAAGTAATCACCGACATGTTTCCGGCTGTCTGCGGGACAGCGGAAAGTCACTTCGCTGCCTTCTTTCGGGCGCTGCAGATAGCCGCTTTCGAGATATACGCCGACCCAGGATTGATTGTTGCCGTTGAACAGCGAAATCGTCGGAGCGATGAAGCCCTTGAAGTCACTCGCGTATCCTGCGGCCGAGAGACCGATCTGTTTCAGGTTGCCGGTACAGCTGATCGCCTGGGCACGCTGTTTGGCCTTCGCCAAAGCAGGCAGCAGCATTCCTGCCAGAATCGCAATGATGGCAATTACAACCAGAAGTTCTATAAGAGTAAAATCCCGGCGATCCCGGACGGTTTCCATCGGTGCGGCTGACCACGTTTTCATAAAACCTCCTGACTTTCGAACAATTATCCGTTTATACCGTTTCCGGCTGAACTTTGGATTTAATATAATCGGAAGTCGGATAAATGGCAAGATGGTATTTACAGCAAAAAAGGTGTCAAAACCGTCATCGGAAAACTTTTTCAGCAGAATTCTAATGAAAAACTGCATGTTTTTTCAGTCATGGCATTGCGTTTTCGTTTTTCGGACATTATATTGACTGGAGGCAGCAAAGGGTGAAAATGGGAAAGATCAAATTCGAACTGGCCGGACTGTTCATCTCCAACGGAAAAGGCCGGCATTTGACGCGCACGATACCCGGACACGAGCTGATTTTCGTCAAATCGGGAGTCTTGCATATCCGGGCGGGGACGGAGTTTTTCGAGGTCAAAGCGGGACAGTATCTGATCCTCTATAAAAACGTGGAACACGGCGGGACCGCGGATTACGCGAAGGACCTCTCTTTTTTCTGGGGGCATTTCACCTGTCCTGACTCGGTGCTGAAAAACTGCCGGCAGTATGGAAATGCCGCCCGGCCGGAATATTTCACGCAGTATTTCACCCTGCTGATCAACGAACAGAAAATGCCGGACAACCAGCGGACGTGCAGCCTGCTGATGGAGATCCTGCTCAATGAGACCAGCCGGGCCGCGGCCGATGAAGTTTCGAAATACAAAGTGTCGGAACTGGCGGATTCCGCCCGGCGGATCGTCAATCTGCGGTTTGCCGAAAACATCAGCACGGCGGACGTGGCGGCGGAGCTGAACTGCAGCCGGGATTATCTGGGCAAAGTCTTCCGCAAGGCGGTCGGATGCAGCATTCTGCAATACATCAATTACATGCGGCTGCGGCAGTCCGCTTATCTGCTGAGGACGAGCGTGTCGTCGATCAAGGAGATCGCCTTTTTCTGCGGCTTCAACGATCTGCCGCATTTCCGGCGGCTGTTTTTCCGGCGGTATTCCATGACGCCGAAACAGTATCGGCGGGTCCAGCGGGTCAGCAATTCGAATTCGATGAATCTCTGAGCGCGGACCGGATTTTCAGCCGGTGCGGAGAGACAAAAAAGGCGGGATTTTGCTCCCGCCTTTCTTGAGGCTTAAATACCGTTTGGACTCAGTCGAGCTTGCAGTATTTGAGATCGCCGAATTTGGTGGACATGATCTCGCAGCCGCCTTTTTTGACGATGACGCCGGTTTCCCAGCGGAGGCCGTAGCCGTTGCCGGTGAAGAAGGTGTCGATCTGATAGGTCATGTTTTCTTTCAGCTTGTAGTTGGAGGTGGTCTCGATCCAGGGGGATTCGGTTTCCATGATGCCGAGGCCGTGGACCGGGCCGTAGAGCATGTAGTCGCCCCAGCCCTGATCGATGCCCCACTGGGTGTATTTCTTGGCGATGGAAGCGGCGTCGGCGCCGGCTTTCATGAGTTCGAAAGTGTAGTCATGGGCGCGCAGACCGAATTCGACCAGGGCCATCTGTTCTTTCGGCAGTTTGCCGAACCAGACGGGCAGACCGATGGAGGAGCTGTAGCCGCTGACGCGGGCACCGATGTTCAGCTGGATGATCTCGTTCTTTTTCAGTTTGGCGTAGGTCGGACGGCTGATGCCGTTGCTGGTGCGGTCGCCGCCGAAGCAGTAAAGGCTGTGGCCTTCGTATTCGCCGCCGTTGGCGTAGATCTCGCGCTGGGCGATACCGATCGCCTGGAATTCGGTCATACCGGGTTTCATTTCATTGAGCATGGCCTGAACGGCTTTTTCGGCGACTTTGAAAGCTTTGCGGTGGCAGGCGAGTTCGTTTTCGCTCTTGTTCCAGCGGAGCGGACGGAACACCTCATCGGCCCAGACCAGTTCGACGCCCGGCAGCTGTTCCTGGAGAGCCTTCAGGGTGGGCAGGGTCATCACGGCCGTTCCGACCAGACCGAGTTTTTTCAGTTTCTTTTTGCCCATGGCGGCTTTCGCGACATCGGCGAAGGTGGCCAGCGGGATGCCGGGATAATCCGGTTCGGCGGATTCGCGGTAGTTGAGCATCTGCATCACATTCTTCTGTTCGAAGACGGAGCGGCCATACGCATACTTCAGGCTTTCCGGACCGATCAGCAGGATGGCATTGCCGGAGGCGGGCACGAACACGCCGGCCTGTTCGAAGGTCGGCCAGTACTCGGACAGATAACGCACATTGGCGAAATCGGATTCGGTGCCGTGCACGAGGCAGGCGTCGAGACCGGCTTTCTTAATGTTCGCCTGGAATTTGGCGATGCGGTCGAAATACTCTTTTCTCGGAATGCTGGGAATGGCCATTTTTCTTCTCCTTTTTTAGGGTTGATGCCGTTGCAGCACGCATTGGTTGCTGTCCGTAATATATTTGAATCCGATTCCTTATGCAAGAGTTTTTTGCGGGATTTTTCCGCTTTTTCGCGTAATTTCCGGAGTTTGAGGCCGTTTTTTTAAAATAAAATATAGCGCTATAGTTTAATTTCGGCAAGTACGGGGAAATTTCCACTCTTCAGCCTGTCTCCGTCACTCCTGTCCGAGTTCGCCGATTTCATTTCCCAGCATGGCATGGATCTCCTTCAGGGAGAGCGCCCGATCGTAGATCCGGACTTTCCGGATGGTTCCCTCGAAGACATTGTTGGTATGGATGTTGTATCCGCCGACATGGAATTTGATTTGGGCAGGCGGCAGGATGAACGGCGGATTCTTTTTGCCGGTGAATTCCCGTCCGTTCAAGGTCATTTTCCAGACCTTGCCATCCCAGCTTACGGTGACAAAATATCGGGTGTTTTTCTGCAGGGGATTCGGCTTGTCCGAAGAAATGACATGTTCCTTGCCGATCCGCAGATGCAGCTGCGGACCGCTCTGCATGATGCTGAAACCGTCCCGGCTGTTCCAGCCGCTGCGGTAATAGATCACCGGAATGCTCCAGCCGCCGCGCGGCCGGAACCAGCAGGTGACGGTGAAGGGCGCATCGGCTTTGAACGGCAGATGGTCCGTCATGGTGAAATGGCCGTACTGGCTTTTCCCTCCGCAGAACAGGGCATACTCATTGCCGTCCTTGACGAACTTCTGACGGTCATAGGTGTCCTGGAATTTTTTGGATATGGCCGAAACCGTATTCGGCGGCAGTTCGCCTTTGGTAAAATCCAGTTCCAAAACCGGCTCGGCGGCAGCTATCGCGGATGCTGCCATGATCACTGTCCATAACATGGCCGACCTCCTTGTCATTTGAATGCTTTGAGTTCGCAGATGCTCATCTGCAAAGTGTTCTTGACGGCGAACCGGACGCGGAACTGCTTCAATTCCGCCGGCCGGATGGAAAAGACCGCCCGGACGACTTCTCCGGGTATGCGCGGCATGTGCGTTGACTCGTCGGTGAAAGTCCGATACAGGCTTGTCAGCAGGAACTGTAAGCGAAAGACAAGGGTGTCCATCACGAGGTG
>SUWI01000223.1 GCA_015061565.1 Lentisphaerota bacterium | reverse complement strand
AAAAACGGATTGCGCTGGCTGATTCGCGGACATGCGCTGCGTTCTCCTCTGGCGGCTTTCGATCCGCCGGTGGTCACGGTGCTCGAAATGGTCTGTTCGCTGCTGTCGGGGCATGACGGGTATGCCGATTTGACGGACCGTCTGCGCACCCTGTGGGGAGTTTTTAATTAATTTAAAGAGAAATTTTCCGAAAAGACTTGACAAAACCTGATTTTATGCTAAGATACTTTTCCATTAAGGACTGATTTTGTTATGAGCGAAGAAACTGATAAAGAACTAGAACAGTTAAGGAAACTGGATAAACTCAGAAAACTGGTCCAGACCATCCTTGGTTCCCATATGACTCTGCTGCTGCTGGTTTTCCTGCTGGTGCTGGCTTCCGTTCTGACCATCACGGGCATGATCATCTCTTATTCTCCCAGCCGTTATCTGGCCAGTGTGCTGCTGTGCTATCAGCCCAAGCAGAAAGGGAAGATCAGCCAGTATGATGAGAAATATGTGCTTGGCATCCTGCAGCGGAAGTCGACCCGGCTGAATTTTCTCCGGCAGATCGGTGCCAAGGCGGGGGTGGAAGTTTCGGATGAAAGTCTTGACCGGCCGGACTGGCTGTCCAAACTCAGCAAAAAAGACCAGATGCGTATGATGGCTGCGAACCAGATCCAGTTCGTGACGAACCGGAAACAGCCGCGCAATTTCAATATCCTGTTGAACGCCGCTTCCGAGGATGATGCGGTCGAACTGGTCAACGAATTCGCTCAGATCTGTATCCAGGAATACACCAAGGAACGGACGCACGATCTGCTCAGCTGGAAAGCCACTCTGGAAAAAGAACGCGAGGGTCTGAAAGATCAGATCCGGGAGTGCGACAACAAAATTTCGCAGCTGGTGATGCCGCTCAATATCGTCACTCCGGACAAGGAATATGAACGGATCCGCATTCAGCTGAATGAGTTTCAGACTTCCCGGATCCGGCTGGCCGTGGTGCTCGGAAATCTCAACAACCGCAAAAAACAGCTGGAAAAAGATTTGTCCGAGGTCAATCCCGCCGTGCTGCTTTATCAGCAGGAGATCAAAACTTTTCAGGCGGAACTGGAAAAGCTGGACAAGGAGATCATGGCCGCGTCGGAGGTTTATACCGATGAAAATCCGAAGATGATCGCCATTCTTTCGAGACGGAAAGCCATCCAGACCCGGATGGATGAATTCCTGCATTCGAAAGGGATCAAAACGTTCGACAACACCATGATCACGAAGGCGGAGAAATTGAGTGCCGAACAGAAATCGCTGCTGGCGGAACTGGATACCAAAGAGAATGAAATGCGGGTGCTGGACAGTGAGATCGAGGACTGCCGGAAACGGTTCCGCCTGATGACCGAATATCAGCCGAAACTGCTGCAGATGACCCGGCAGCGCCGGACGCTCCATGAATCGCTGGCCAGACTGGATGAATCCATTGCCGAAATCAATTACATGCTCCTGATGGTAAGCAAGGATCTGTTCGTCAACGAGAACGCCACTGCCGCGGTCGGCAACCGGCCGTTCGCCAAAAAGAAACTTGCCATCTGCGTATTTGCCGCCGTTGCGATCACCGGTTTTGCCGCTTCGCTGATCGTGCTGCTGGAATTCTTCTTCGGCTTTGTGGCGAATGCGAATGAACTCAAACTCTATGATGAATTCAATTATCTTGGCGAGCTGCCGGCTCACGAAACAATGTTCGGTTCCGAAGACATCAAAACGATCATCCTCAATAAGATTTTCCATAATTTCCAGTCCTTGAATCTCCATATAATCTTCATCAATACCCTGCCGGGCGGCCGGATATTGCCCCATCTGTTCGATTCCTTCGAATGGAATTTCGGCATGTCCGGGCACCGGATGCTTCTGGTGGACCTGGTCCTGGCCGAGGAGTTCCAGTCGGAGTCCGATCCGGATTCCAAAACCATGATCGTCACTTTCTCCGGCGGCAAAGCCTATCTGCCGCTTACCAGCCAGAAATTTTTCGCCCCGACCGAACTGGAACTGCTGAAAAACGATTTCCATAATCTCCATCAGGAATATGATTACATATTCATCCGCAATTCATTCGGCATGCGCGGTTCCGGGCTGTTCCTGGAACAGATCTCTGAAATCTGCGACGGACTGATGGTCGCGGTCGCCGCCGGCAAGACTCGGCGCCGGGATCTGCGTTTCCTGCTCTCCATTCAGCTGAAGATCAAACTTCCGGTGATGACCATCTTGACCGAATACAGCAAGAAGCATCTGAAAAAAGATTTGACTCAGGAGGTTGAATCATGACTCCACGCATTCTGCCGGGAATGCTGCTGGCTGCATTCCTGATGACTTTTTCGACCGGCTGTTATGACCGCTGGACCGGCAACTATTCCGAACTTCCGGAACTGGATGGCAAGCACGAAGCCGTCCTGGAGCGAGCCGAACTTTCTCCCGCGGAACGGGAGAAAAGGCGGAATATCCTTATCGAAGCATCCAAAATGAAAAAAACGGTTTACACCATCAATGGCGGGGACAAGCTTGAGGTCAGAGTATACAATCATCCCGACCTTTCGGTCAAAACTGTGGTCACCCCCGATGGTATCGTCGGCCTGGTGCTGGTCGGCGAGATCAAGATCTCCGGCCTGACCCTGGGACAGGCTTCCCAGAAGATCGCCGATGCCCTGTCCAAATATATCCGCAATCCCAAAGTCGGGATTTCGCCGTTCGAAATCGTATCGGAAACGGTCAGTATCGCAGGTTCCGTCTCCCATCCGGGGGTTTATGTGATTTCCGACGGCATGCGGCTGGCCGATCTCTTTGCCAAAGCCGGCGGCACCGCCACCCGATTTCTGGACGGCCAGACCATTGACGCCGCAGATTTTGACCATTCGGTTTTCATCCGGGACAATAAGATCATCCCGGTGGATTTCAACGAAGCGATCGAACGGGGAAATCCGCTCCACAATCTTGAGCTCCATCGGGGCGACTATGTGTTCATTGCCACCCGGGAAGAGAGCATGGTATTTGTTTGCGGCGCGGTAAGGTCTCCCGGACGGCATGTCTGGACTCGCAGAAAAGGTCTGCTCGAACACCTGACCGAAAGCGGATGGGTGCAGGAAACCCACTGGAAAAATGCCATCATCATCCGCGGCGGCCTTGCCAAGCCCACGATGTACAAGGTCGATCTGGATGGCATCATCCGGGGGGAACGTCCCAATATCGCACTTAAATCAGGTGATATCGTCTATGTTCCGCATGACAATATCTCCGAATACAACGTGTTCGTCCGCAAACTGCTCCCGACCGCACAGCTGGTCAACATGCTGATCACTCCTGCGACCTGGATGTCTTCCCATTTCTGAGTATGAAATATCTCTTTTTTGCTGCTGCACTCATGGCTGTGCTGCCCTCGACTGTGATCCTGCTGTGCAACCGCCGTTATTACCGCTGGGCGACCCTGGCGCTGACTCTGCCGCTGGTGATGTTCAATTCCACGGCGATCAACTTTTTTTCCCACGAGTCCTACCGCGGGACTTCCCGCGGCATGGAGATCTCGATCATTTACATAGCGGCGTTCACCATTCTGCTGGCGCTGTCGATCCAGCGGGGACCCCGGAAACTGCTGCCCGATGGGGGCAGCCGGATCTATCTGGTCTATTTTCTGCTGTGTCTGCCGTCTCTGACCTTCGCGGAAAACCGGCTGTTCAGTTTCTTCGAACTGTGGAAAATGGTCATGATTTTCATCGTGTTCCTGGCCGTTTACCATTATCTGGAATTCAGCGGCGGGGATTTCGATGCGATCATCTACGGGATCATGACAGTGGTCGTGCTCAATTTCTTCATCATTGTGCTGCAGCATTTCCGCGGGGTCTATCAGGTGTACGGTTCCTTCCCGCACCAGAACAGCATGGCAATGTTTATGCAGATGGCCGGCATGCTCTTTTTCTCCCGGTATTTCAATCTGAAGGAAGGGTGGCGGAGCCGGTTATTCTTCATTGCTTTCGGCCTGGCCTCCGTCGCATTGGCACGCACCTATTCCCGCGGTGCGCTCGCCTGTTATCCGATCGCCGGCTTCGTCACACTCTCCGCTTCGATCTGGTATAAATTCACCGTGCGGAAGATCTATATCTCCATGTTACTGGGCCTGGTCGGACTGATCGTCCTGGCGATTTTCATCCCGCGGATCATCGAACGGTTCCAGACTGCGCCTGAATCTTCGGGCCAGACCCGCAAGCATTTCGCGATCGCCGCGCTCAATATGATGAATCATCATCCTCTCGCCGGAGTCGGGATCAACAACTGGGGAATCAAAATCAATCCGCCCTATGATTACAGCCGCCACCGCGAGGAGAAGAAATACAATGACGATTACAAGGACGGGATCGTGGAAACCATCTATCTGCTGGTCGGTGCCGAATGCGGCATCCCCTGTCTGCTGGTGCTCCTCTCCTGGTTCGGGTTCTATTATCTTTCCGCCTTCCGCCTGCTGAAACGGCTGCGAGGAACATCGTATTTCTATATCCCCGCCGGTGCGCTCGGCGGCATGACCGGCATTTTCATGCAGTCCTGTCTGGAATGGGTGCTGAAACAGCAGATCAATTTCATGCAGCTGGTCACCGTCTTCGCCTTTATCAGTTATTTGAACCAGCATTACCGGGAACTGGTCGAAACTGCTCAGGTTCCGCAGCCGGATCCCGCTCGAATTGAGGAAAAAGCATGAAAAACAACTCGATCGTGACTGCGGGCGACCGCAATTACCTCTGGGGCCTCTTCCTGATGATCTCCTCCCTGCGCAAGAACGGCATGGACGAGCCGGTGATCGTCGGGACCAAAGGTTTCGATGCGGAAAGTGCGGCCATCCTGGCACAGCTGGGCGATGTCCGGCTCGTTCCGTTCGACGATTTCCGCCGTTCCCTGACCTGCTGCAAAGCCCAGGCGATGCTCCAGGCCGAAACCGATTATATCACCTGGGTGGACAGCGACGGTTTCTTTGTCGGCAACTGTTCGCACCGGCTGATCCCGGAAACGCCGGACCAGATCCATGTCCGGATGCGCAGTGCCGCGGAGCAGCCGCAGGCATTCAAGGGATACACCTACGGTGAAGACGGCCATCAGATCCCGCAGGCAGTGCTGGAGGTCTGGAAGAAGAACATCGGCGGACTCGATGAACCCCGGATCCGCCGCAGCTGCTCGGCCTGTTTCCTTTCCGTCCATAAATCGGCCCGGCCGTTCCTGGAGAAATGGCACGAGCAGATGATGACCGTGCTGCCGGCGAACAACATCGGCGTGGTCGACCGCTCGCTGAAATATTATCATCAGCTGGATGAATCGGTGCTGAACAGCTGTCTCGCCTTTTTCCCGCAGGCGCCGCGCGTGGCGGAAACCTACCGTCTGGACAAGGATCCCAATGAGATCTTTATCCATTTCATCGGCCAGCCGAAACCCTGGCAGGGGTGGGCGCCGTCCGCGATCCGCCATTTCGACCATTATGTCGGCGTGGTGGAATTCGCGCAGTCGCAGGGCTGGCGGATGCCCGGCCCGATCCCGGCCTGTCTCAAGCGGGAAAACCGTCTGCTGTGCACATTGCTCCGTTATCCGGTGAGCATTCGTTATAAAATCATGAAGAGGCTGCGGAAATGGTTCGGCTGACAGTTGTTTTTTTCAGTTTCCTCCTGCTGGCCGAGGTATGCGCCGCACCGGTCCGGGGACAATGGAAGTGTGTGGCGCTGGGGCCATCGACGCTTGCCCTGACCGGGGATTATACCGAGGTGCAGGATCAGCTGTTCCGGAAACGTTTTGCCGAGCGTCGGAAATCTGCCTGGAAAAAAGTCCCGGACTGGGCGTTGGAACAGGGGTTCCAGCTCTCCGGAACCGAGGCGATCGCCCAGTACCGTCCGGAAATCGCCGCCCTGCTGCTGAATCACCCTCAGGTCAAATTGACTTCGTCGTCCGCGGTTCCCGTTTCCGTGACCGGGACCGGTTATTGGCTGAATCCCGTGGGACAATCCCGTTTCCCCGATGACAAGGGGAAGATGCAGCTGACGCGCAATGCGGATGCCGCGCATTACCTGTACCTGCAGCTGAGCCGTCCTCTGACGGAGGGGGAAAAACTTACTCTCACCCTTCCGGCGGACGAACAGCTGGACTATACCTGGAGCCAGAAAGAGCCGACCCCGATCTTCAAGATCAATCAGGTCGGGTATATGCCGAAGAGCCGCAAATATGCGTATATCGGCGCCTGGCTCGGGACCGCCGGTCCCCTGAAACTGCATCAGGCCATGAACGGCAAACCGTTCCATCTGGTTGACCTGGCCAGCGGGAAAACGGTTTTTTCGGGACAGCTCAAATCGCGTCCGGCGGATCCGGTCAATGCCGACGGGACACCGTTCACCGGCGAGGAGGTGCTGGAACTCGATTTTTCCGCTTTCGGCACACCCGGAAAATATGCGCTGACCATCCCCGGATTCGGCTCCAGCTATCCGTTCAGGATCAATGACGACACCATGGCGGAGGCCTTTTTCATCCACGCCCGCGGCCTGTATCATCAGCGCTGCGGCATGGCCAAGGGTCCGCCTTATACGAACTGGATCCAGAAAATCTGCCACGAAACCTGTCTGCAGGGTAATTTCCCGCCGGACATTTCCCATTACAGCAAAGCTTCCGGCAAGCGTGATTACGGTTTTTTCGACGCTTCGCGGAAAAGCACCAAAGTCAGCCATTTCCAACTGATCCGGAAGACCGCTCCTCTGGTTCCCAGAAAATACCGGGCCCCGGGCGGCTGGCACGATGCGGCCGACTGGGACCGCCGGCCTCAGCACCTGGGCATCGTCGGCGATCTGGCCGCGGTCTATCTGCTCAAGCCGGGGAATTTCAGCGACGGACAGCTGAACATTCCGGAAAGCGGCAACGGAATTCCGGATATTCTGGATGAGGCGCGCTGGGGACTGGAACATCTGCGTCACGTGCAGCAGCCGGACGGCGGAGTCGGCACCTGGATCGAGACCACCCGCCATCCCCGTCCGGGCGAGGGCATGGCTTCGGACGACAAGCTGACTTATTACGTTTCCTTTGCCACGCGGAACAGTACGCTGGAGTATGCCGCATATGCCTCGCAGTTGGCGCTGGCCTTGCGAAAAGCCGGAGCGGAAAAATATGCTGCGCAGTATCTCGAATCCGCCCGGCGGGCCTGGTTTTATGCGGCCAATCCCGCCAACCGGAGGAATCAGTATTGGGGCATCAAGTCTCTCCGCTACCAGGAGGAGCCGAATCTGTCGCCGGAATTCCAGGTGAAAGCCGCAGTCAACCTTTTCCTGCTCACCAATGATCAGATTTTTCTGCACAAAGCCGAGGATGCAGTCCCGGCCGCGCTGAACCGGCTGAAGAAAAATTCCTGGCGCTGGTCGCCGTTCATCTGGATGGAGCTGGAAATCTTTCACGTCGATTCCATGCAGCTGGAAAAACTGCGGGTCGCCCGCCGGAAAGCCGTGGTCGCCGCCGCCGACAAGATGCTGCATCAGCAGGAGGAAAATTATCCGATCCGCATTCCGTGGCACGCTCCGGAAGATGCCTGGGTCCATACCATGGGGTGGGGCACTTTCCATCCGCTGGTGCGTGCCCGTATGATGGTGGCCGCCCATGCCCTGACCGGCGACCGGGCGTTCCTGGACGGCGCCATGCTGGCCAACGATTTCCACAACGGCGCCAATCCGTCCGGCAGTTCCATGACCAGCGGCCTCGGCCGGGTTTATCCGGTCCGGTTCCTGGATCTGAATTCTTACGCCGACGGCATCGAAGAACAGGTCCCCGGCATCACGCCCTACCGGAACACCTACGGCATCCCGCGCAATGCGGTGAAGATGGCTTACGGACTTTACTACAAAAAACAATGGGGCCAGAATTTCGCCGGACTGAATCTGTCCCTGATCCCCAAGTCCGGACTGAGCGAAAAAGATTGTGCCAGGGCGGTCAGCAAGCTGCTCCCCATCTGGCGCCGCTGGTGCAACGTCGAATCGGAAACGGTCGATGCCAGCGAATATACTGTTTCGGAGACTATCGGCCCGGCCGCCGCCGTGACCGGATATCTGCTCAACGGTGCCTCCAAACCCGATCCCGCCTGGAACCGCCGTCCCGCCGGCGATATCCGCAAACTTCCCGGATATGATCCGCTGCCATGAGGTGAATGATGAAAAACGAAGTCGTGATTTTCATCATTCACCTCATGGCAGCGGAT
>SUWI01000222.1 GCA_015061565.1 Lentisphaerota bacterium | reverse complement strand
CATACACTTCCGGCAGTCCGGAAGCCGGATCCAGACTGCTCAGAAATTTCGCGTCCAGCTTATCTGTCTTTATTACTTTCCCGCACATGATCACCTTCAATTTGTTGATCGGCAGTATATGGACTTTCGCTCCCAGCGACATCAGGATCCGCGCCGGCGAGTAGCCATATCTTCCCGCTTCGTAAAACACATCCACTGCATACCCTTGCTCCACATACTCCCGGATCAGATCATAAAAACGATCTTCTTTCCGTTTCCCGTCCCGGTCTTTCAAGCCGTAATAATGATCCCGGTTCGTCCGGCAGTCATGGATTGCCGTCGCCCAGAGGCTTCCTCCCATGTCACTTCCAATAATAACTCGGTTTACGACTTGACTTTTTGCCGTTTCTGTGATAACTTGTTTTCCCATACTGGACTCCTTTCAAGGTTGTTTTTGTGGTGAAAAACAATTATACTTGACTTGGAGTCCTTTTTCAATCACCTTCCCTTTGATTTTGCTCCGTTACCTATACATGATAGCTTTCTTGTTGGTTGTTTGGATCGCCAGCTCCACCGTGGAGCGGCGCGGCGTTCTTCTCATAGCAAATCCCGTGCCAAGTTTTTTCAGGCAAGAGACTTCCGCCGTTATGGCATGGCCGATTCAGAAAATGACCATCGGTATTCAAATCCTGACCGCCGCTTTCGATCCGGTTCTGCCGGACCACGCAGAAAAAGTCTGGCATGGAAATTGCTTTTTATCCGGCGGAACCCGATAACGAAAGGATCGAAAAATGGCTCAATGCGAGATCTGGAAAAAAATCGATGAACTGAAACGCAACCCGGAACTGGCCGGTACGCCGGGGTATGAATTCGATTATTTGTTGAAGAAAAGCGATGCCATCGACTGGTTTCTGCTGCTGATGGAACAGCCGCATTTCATCCCGCCGCACGACTGGTGGTTCGATCTGCGCTCCCGCTGCGATCTTCCCTGGGCGATGCTTCTGCAGAAACAGCCGCAGTTTGAACAGTATGTCCATTGGGAAAGCGTCAGCCGGCTGGAACTGGTGAAACTGGCCTATATGGCTCCGGCGATTTTCCGGAAACATTTCCCCCAGGGTCGGCCGTGGGATCTTTATGCCTTCCTGACGCCAATGGAAAAACGTGCCCTGCTGTGCGATCTGCCTCAGCTGGAAAGTCAGGTCGACTGGGATGAACTGGACCGGGAATGGGAAAACGGAGACTGGATGCTGCTGCTCTCGTATCAACCCCAATTCGAAAAATACTTCGTCTGGAGCCGGATCGAAAAAAAGCCGTCTCCGTTCTGGGATATCCTTCTGCGGTCCCAGCCGCAGTTTGCCTGTCATTGCGATCCCACGCAGCTGGACGACTGGCAGATCCGGCGGATCCGGAAACGTCAGGGACAGTTGTTCGGCGGAGACGATCAATGAAACTGACCGGACTTGATTTTGAAACGGCGAACTTTAAGCGGGGAAGCATCTGTTCCGCCGGGTGCGCTGTCCTCGAAAACGGCATCGTAACGGAAAAACGCGAATGGCTGGTCCGGCCGCACAAGTCATTGGATTATGTGACTGCCGCCTGCTATAACGTGCATGGCATCGGTTACTACGATCTGCGCCGCGCTCCGGAATTCCCGGAAATCTGGCCGGTCCTCGGCGGCATGCTTCAGAAGGCGGAATATGTCGTGATCCACAATGCGCAGTTCGACCTTGGACATCTCCGGGCCGCGCTGGAGCTCTACCGGCTTCCGGCGATCCGGTTTCAATATGTCTGCTCCCTTGCGGTAAGTCGTGAGAAGTTTCCGGATGCGGAGTCCCATTCGCTCAATGCGATGGCGTCAATTTTTGACCATGAATTCCGGCATCATGATGCCCTTGAGGATGCGCAAGCCTGTGCGGCGATCCTTTTTAAGATGAAATTTGAAGAAAAAGATGTAAGAATGTTTGATTTTCATTACGAACAGAATTAAATTATATTTTGAACACTGACTGTTTAATATTTGGAGGATAAAAATGGAAAATCTGATTCTGACCGGCTGGGGATGGAAAGATTATGCCTGTGCGGCGGCACTGGCGCTGCGGCATTGGAAAAATGCCGATATTTTCGGCATGAGCACCCGCAGACTGCCGGAATTCCTGTATGACGTCGGCCAATATAAAAATATCGTGATCCTCGGCATCGGGCTGACCGGTGATCCGGAACTGCTGGAAAAAGCCCTGAAGAAGCTGAAGTCAAAATCGGTTCGCGTCTCCTGGATCAGCGCCATCGATGTTCCCGAATCCATATCGGAAAAAATCCGGGCGGCCCTCGATATTTTTGTGGACGGAGACGGCATAACCGATGCGGTGAGCCTCTGCTACGATCTGCCGTATGACGATCTTGAGCCGCTGAGAGAGGAGGAAAAACCCGACCGGAAAGTTCTGCCATATCAACAGCTGCTTGAGGCGGCGATGTATTCTTACCGGAATTATCAGGATGAAAAATCCTACGGCGATGCCATCCGGCATATTGCCAATGCCGATCCGGAAAACCACTGGTCCGAGTCCGAGCGTCAGCTGGTCGAGCACTACAAGCGTTACGGCAGCCGTGAACTGGTCGGAAAAAGTCAGGCGATGCAGGATCTTCTGGAAAAAATCAATCTGGCCGCTCCGCACACCAATGCCCGCGTGCTGATCTACGGCGAAAGCGGGACCGGCAAGGAGACTGTCGCCTTGCAGATCCATAACAAATCCCCCCGCAGAAACGAGCCTTATATCGCCTTCAACTGCGCCAGCGTTACCCCGAACCTTCTGGAAGACCGTTTTTTCGGACACGAAAAGGGCGCTTTTACCGGCGCAGGGGAAGTGAAGCGGGGTCTGTTCGAGCAGGCCAACGGCGGGACGTTGTTTCTGGATGAGATCGGGGAACTCCCGCTGGAAGCACAGGGCATTCTCCTGCGCGTTCTGGAAGGCGGACGCTTCACCCGGATGGGCAGCAGTGCGGAGATCGAGGTCAACGTCCGGCTGCTGACCGCGACCAACCGCGACCTCGCCGGGATGGTGCGCGACGGCAAATTCCGCGAAGACCTGTTCCATCGCTTGAACGTGGTGCAGATCCGCGTCCCGCCGCTTCGGGAACATAAATGCGACATCGACCAAATCGCCAACGGCTACTGGCTGAAGCAGCACAAACGCCGTCTGGCTCCGGAGCAGATCGAAGCGCTGAAGACCTACGATTATCCGGGCAACGTCCGGGAACTGTTCAACCTTCTGGAGCGAGCCAGTGTGCTGGACGAGCAGGATTTCACCCGTCTTCTTGCCGAACACAAGCAGATGACCGCCAGTCTCGCGCCGAAAGCCGAGGCAGAAGTTCCCGATGAATTGGATGCGGCGATCCGTCTGCATGTGAAGCGCGTTTACGAGAAATACAACAGCAATCTGAGCAAAACCGCCGAGGCCCTGAAAGCCGCCCGCAATACGGTGAGAAAATATTTGGAGTAAAGGTTATGCAGGTGATTGAATTTGAGAAAGAACTGAGTAAAAGATATAAAATGGAAAGGCTCTGTTCCCAACATGTATAGGCAAATAAATTTTTATATAATGACTTGATTTTTGCTTTTTTAATGCCATATTACAAAAAATTTTTAAATTAAAAAAGGAGTTTTGTATAATGAAAATGAACAAAATGTTATGCTTAAAGTATGATAATATTTTTGATCGTTTGTGTGAGGAAAAACTTTTGACCTGGTTCCCATGGGTTGGAAAAAATTACCCCTCTGCAGCAAAAAGAATCTTTATGCTGTGGGAATCTCATTATGCAAATGGAACTCCCGAAGGGGAAGAAGATAATAAGTATTTTACCCAGGAGGTGTTTTACAAGAATGCAATTCTGGGGACCATCAGGAATCCGGCTTTTGAGAACGCACTTGAAATCTTGGGCGTTTCAACCGACTGGAAGGACCGGGAAAAGTTTTTTTCAAATATTGCCTGCTGTAACGTGATCCAAGACATCATGCCGAATTCCCAAAAAAGACCGACTCCCGACCAGTTTTTGGCCGGGTGCAAAGCCTTTTCCAAGCTCAGACAAATATTGAAGCCGGATGTTTGCATCTTTTGGGGAGTCACTGTTTGCAACACGCTGCACAGTTTCTCCGATGATCAAGGGGATTACGAAGCGGTCCTGCGCGAAGATGTTAAAGTCGGCGGCTGTTATCCGCGTTTCGGCAAACTCCCGGACGGAACTAAAATCGTGGGGGTTCGTCACCCGCGCTGGTGCAATGGCGAAGAGGTTCGGGATGCATGGAGAACATGGATCTTTCGTGAAATTCCTGAACTCAATTTGGTCATTGAGCATACGCGATAGGGAACTCCGTTATGACGGGAACCATGACCTGAAAGACAGACGTCAAGTTGTTCAATTATTGACCTGCTGTGTTCAATAAATGGATGCGGCAGGTTTTCTTTTGCCCTGATTTCAAGTAAAAAACAATTGGCACGGAATTTGCTATAAAAGAAGCAGCGGTGTTCGAGTTTAGTGCAAAATTCATAAATGGAGATATTGCTTATGAAAATGAATGTTGTCATGGTCCGGATCGAGTCCGGGAAAGGGGTGCTGGAAGGAAAGATTTTTACCATCGAAGCGGAGGCGTGTTCCAATGGCCGCGATGCGGTGAAGGAAGCCGCGACGCAATGCGGGATCCCCGAAAATATACTGGAGCCCCGCCCCTGTCCGCTGATGCTGGTGGACGAGGATGGCTGTCAGCGCGGCTGGACCGATGAGATCGAGTATGAGGGGATCCGTTACAAGTTTCTGATCGAACATGATTCCTCAGTACAGTCCTTTGATCCTTTCGATGAAGAATGACTTGGTAATGGAGACAGCTGTTCCGTGAACACCGAACTGCAAAATCAACTTTTTCAGGCTGCGCCGATCCTTTATGCGATGGCCTTGAATAGTCCGGCATGGAAAATCGGCGCTTCGGACGATCTCTTCCCGTTCCTGAACGAACTGTCGCTCGAAATTGAAAAATTCAACCGTCGATACCGGAAACGGGCCGTCCGGGTCATGAAGATCACCATGGTCGGCGGAGAACTGGTCTTTCTGGTCCATCGGCAGATCCCAGCCATCGAAAAAAAGATCATTTCCGCACGTCACCGGATCCGGCTCTACCGGAAGGAACTGCGGGCTGCATTCCTGCTTCGGGCGAAACACATGGGAACTACCGCGCTTTTCGAATCTACCCTGATCCCGGACTGGAAACGGACCATGCCGGACGATCTGGCGACTCTCCGCGCGATCCTGCTGGCGGCGGAAAAGTTCGCCGTCTCCAAAGGCGATTGGAACTCGCTTGCCGGTTGGTACAGACGGTATCTGCATGACGAAGACGAAGCCATGCGCTGCCAGACGAATGCCTCACACTGCGAGTGAAGCGGCAAATCTTTCCAGGAACAGAAGAGCAAATCCGTTTTTTGATGAAAAATATCGAAAATCTCTTTGCCTTTTTTGCGGTATGGAGTATATTGTGAATTGTCAGCAGTTGAGAATGGGGATTCGGTTGTTCCCATGCTGTCTGACCGCTCTTTTGACATGCAAAAACAGTGCCCCGTTTTGCCCCGCGGGAGACGGAAAAATTCCCCGTTTTGACCCGTTTTAAGGCGATTTTGGAGTCTGTATAAAAAGCCTTATTTCTGCATTAAAGTCGCAGAATGGCAGCAATTTACAGCTTTTTTTGAGCAAGAATGATGGTTGTCCGGCGTTCCCGCACCGCGCACCATTTTTACAGCCTCGGCAAACGCATGCCGCCGTGACTGCGTCAATCCGAGCAGGAGAAAGGCCGATATGAATACTTTCAGCTGGTCCGTTCCGGAAACCGATCCGGGAATCGCAACTGCCCTGCGCACGCTGGCAGAAGAATATCCGTTCAAGGAAACCGCCGGCGGCACTGCCGCGCTGCATTTCAGAAAAGGCGATGCGCTGAACGTGGAAAACGGGGAAGACGGGATCACGGTCACGTATGACACGCTTGCCTCCGCCCTGCGCGGAGCCGGTCTGGCGCTGGCGGGACAGACTATCCGCGGAGAAAAATGCGCGTTCGATCTGTTCGGCGTGATGCTGGACAACTCCCGCAACGCGGTGATGACGCTCTCTTATGCCAAAGCGGTCCTGCGGCGGCTGGCGCTGGCAGGCTATAATATGGCGATGCTCTATACGGAAGACACCTATCAGCTGCCGGACGAACCGCATTTCGGCTTTCTGCGCGGAGCATATTCCCAGGCCGAAGTCCGGGAGCTGGATGATTATGCCGCCGGCCTCGGCATCGAACTGATCGGGTGCATTCAGACCCTGGGGCATCTGGGAATATTTCTGCGCAGTGCCGGTTCCCGGCCGGTCCGCGATACCGCGAATGTGCTGCTCGCCGATGAACCCGAGACCTATCGTCTGATCGAAAAGATGATCGCTTTCTGGAGCGGCGCCTGCCGTTCCCGCCGGATCCATATCGGTTTCGATGAAACGCATGACCTCGGCCGGGGAAAGTATCTGGACCGGCACGGCTGGGTCCGCAGTTTCGATCTTTTCAACCGCCATTTGCAGCAGGTCTGCGCGCTTTGCCGGGCCGCCGGCCTTCAGCCGATGATCTGGTCCGACATGTATTTCCGGATGGGCAGCAAAACGCAGGATTATTATGATACCGGGACGGTCATTCCGGACGATGTCAAAGCGGCGGTTCCCCCCGATGTCAGTCTGGTCTATTGGGATTATTACCATCAGGATCCGTCCGTTTACGACCGGATGATCGAGATCCATCAGAGTTTCGGACGTCAGCCGCTCATGGGTTCGGGACTCTGGACCTGGTTTCGGCTGACTTATGACCACGGCCAGACGGCCGCTCGGGTCGTTCCCTGCGTGGAATCCTGCCGCCGGAAAGGCATCCGGGAATTTTTCTTCACCCTGTGGGGCGATGACGGCGCCTATTGCGGATTTGACAGCGCGTTTGCCGGGATCCTTTGGGGAGCCGAGCTCGCCTACGGCAGGGATGGTCAGGATGCCGGCCGGCTGGACTGCGTTTCCCGGGCGCTGAAATGTGTCTCCTATAATCAGGCCATGACCGCATCGGAGATGAATTATCAGATTCCCGGACAGGATAACGGAGTCGGCACGCTTTCCGTCATGCTGTGGGATGATCCGCTGCTCGGTTTCGGCTGGCGGAAACTGAAGCTGGACCAGCCGGAGATCCGGCGGGATTTTCTGGCCGCTCTCGAAAAGCCGCTTTCCTGCCTGAACGAACTGCCGTATGCCGCTGCCGCCGGAAGGCTGATCCAGGCTAAACTGCTGCTGCGGAGCCGTCTGCTCGCTGCCTACGCGAAGCGCGACCTTGCCGGGCTCCGGGCCGTCCGGGAACAGGATATTCCGGCGGTGCTGGCGGCCCTGGAACAGTTCGCCTTGGAATTCCGTGCCCAGTGGACCGCCCATTACAAATACAGCGGCATGGAAACGGTCCAGGTCCGCCTCGGCGGCCAGCAGGTCCGGTTCCGGGAACTGGACCTGCGGCTGCAGGAACTTGAAAACGGCGTCATTGCGTCGATCCCCGAGCTGGAAGTTCCGACCGACGGACGCTGCCATCCTTCCTCGCTGCGTTATGTCGACCTGGCTGCTGCCGGATTGTTCTGAACAGCTTCCGCCGGTCAGACGATCAGTTCCACGGGAAGAATCTCTTCCCGCGGTTCATTCCGGGTTTCCCCCTGGATGATCCGGTGCAGTTTTTCGAAAGCGGTGCGGCCGACATCGAAATCATGCTCGTCCACGGTGATGATGGGCATGCTGCATCTGACTTCGCGGATATTGCCGAATCCGGCAAAAGCCATGCTGCCCAGGTCCCATTTCAGCTCCTGCGCCGCTTTGTAGAACTCCTGCGTCAGAAAATCGTTGGTGCTGATGATGGCATTGATGCGGGAGAATTTCTTTTTCTGCTGCTTGAGCATCTCGCGTTTGGAGTGAGGATTGCCGCCCAGGTCCAGATACGTGCGTTTTTCCGGTTCCGCCACCCCGAGTTCCCGCATCCGGTCCATGAATCCGCGGACCCGTTTCAGCCTGGTATAGCTCCGGTTGTAGGGCAGGATCTAGATGAAATCGGTTTTTCCGATTTCCGCGAGATGGCTGGCGATCAGTCTGCCGCCCTGGTAAGTGTCCGGACTGACATCCCATTCTGTCCGGGTGCCCTGAGCGAAGTCGTTTCTGCCGAAATACACGCAGG